>JBDHZS010000246.1:0-5054 GCA_039812025.1 Nocardioides sp.
GCGCACACCTGTGCGGTCGCGGACGACGCGACCTGGTGCTGGGGCGCGAACGGCTCCGGTCAACTCGGCGACGGCACCACCCGGGACCGGTGGGAGCCCGTGCGGTCGCTCGCCGCCGGCGTCACCCAGCTCTCCGCCGGCCGCTCGCACACCTGCGGCATGGCGGCGCGCGGGAGCCACGAGGTCCAGGCGCTGGCCGTCTCCGCCACCGGGGGCAGCTACCGGCTGGGGCTGGAGGGCAGCCAGACGGCCCCGATCTCGTGGAACGCCGGCGCCCCCGCGATCCAGTCCGCCTTCGACGCCCTCTCGCTCACCTGGACGGTCGAGGTCACGGCGAAGGCCGGGGGCGGCTACGCGGTCGAGTTCGACTCCGGCTCGTACGCCCATCAAGACGTCCCGCAGCTCACGGCGGACAGCCGCGGGCTCCGCGGAAGCGACGCCACGGCACGCATCAGCACCGTCACCGATGGGGGTTGGCGGTTGCTGTGCTGGGGAGCCGACAGCGCGTCACAACTGGGGCGGGGTCCGCTCGAGCAGGCGGACCTCGTCCCGGGGATCGTCGAGGGCGAGCCGGTCTCCGGCGACCTGACGATCGCCACCGACCCGGCGTCCGGCGATCTGTACGTCGCAGACAGCGCGGAGAAGCGCGTATGGCAGTTCCGGGAGGACGCCAGCTTCGTCCGGTCGCTGAAGCTGGACTTCGAGCCCGTGGCGGTCGGAGCCGCGCAGGTGGCCGGCGCCTCCAAGGTCTTCGTCGCCAACGGAGCCGAGGACGCTCCGGACGCCGTCAGCCGGTACGACGCGCGGTCGGGTCTGCTCGAAGGGACGTACCACGCGGCGAAGGACCCGAGGGTGGTGCCGGACGGCTGGGTCTGCCACTGCCTGGTCACCGCGATGGCGGTCAACCCGGCCGACGGCGCGGTCTTCATCGTGCTCTCCGGGCGCGCCGGCCGGCCCCCCAACACCAGTGACCCGTTCGCGAAGCTCGTCCGGGTCTCTCCCGACCTGACGGGCGGCTCGGTGGGCGATCCGCCGGTCGACCTGGCGGCGGAGTTCCCCCGGGTGAAGGCGTTCACCGACCTCGCGGTCGGGGCCGACGTCTCCGGGGCACCCGTGCTCTACGCCCTGCAGCAGGCCCTGATCGAGGACGACCCGTCCGTGGTCACCGAGGACTGGCGGGTGTCGCTGTGGGACGTCGGCGGCAACCGGCTCGCACGTCGCGCGGCGTTCCCGGTCTCGCCGGCCGCCAGGGCCGCCACCGACGGCAGCCGGGACTCCGCCTGCCCCGTCAGCGCCACCACCGCGCCGCGCCTCGAGGACGGCACCTGGACCCGGCGGGTGCGGACCGGCACCTACGACTTCGGCCGGATCGGGCCCGCCGGCGACGGGGACGTCGGCGTCCTCACCGGCTACGGCTACCTCGAGCAGGAGCAGCACTGGGTCAGGGAGGAGCAGCCGGAGGAGGACGACGACCCCGGCAACCCGGCCGTGGACAAGGGCGAGTGGACCGACACCGAGGACGGTCCCGTCGAGGTCGAGGGGCTCGACGCCTGCGTGAACGTCTTCGCGGCCGGCTCGCAGGGCAGCTACGGCCGCTACCGCAAGACGCTGCGAGGCAGCCAGGCGAGCGGCACCCGGTTGGGCCACGCCCCGACCGACGTGGCCGCGGCCGCGGACGGCCGGATCCTCGTGGCCGACCTGCAGCACGGCCGGGTCCAGCAGTTCTCCGCGGAGGGGGAGCCGCTCACCCAGTGGCGCGGTTCGCAGTACTCCGCCGTACCGACGGGGAGCCACGCCCTGTCCTACCTGCTCACCCAGGAGGGCGCGGAGCCGCTGGCCGTCAGCGCCGGCGGCGCGCACACCTGCGTGACCACCAGCGCGCGGCAGGCCGTCGCGGCGGTCGTGTGCTGGGGCGCCGACACCGCCGGCCAGCTCGCCCACCAGGCGGGCGAACCCACGTGGATCCCGGCCCGGGACCCGGGCCTCACAGGCTCGGTCACCGGCTTCCCGGTCATCGCGACCGACCCCGCCAGCGACAACGAGGTGAACGAGGTGACCGCCACCATCGTGGCCGCCGGGGGAGCCCACACCTGCACCGACGGCGGCGTCCAGGGCCCCGGCAACGGGACGAGGTGCTGGGGCGACGGCGGCCTCGGCCAGCTCGGCGGCGACCCGACGCGGGACGAGCCGCTCGTGGCCACACCCAGCCGCCCCGCGCTCCTGGCCGCCGGCGACACCGCCACCTGCCTGGTGCTCCAGGAAGCGCCCAACGAGGTCGAGTGCTGGGGACCCTCGGCGATCCAGGTCGAGGGCCTCGCCGACGTGCAGGCGCTCGACGTCGGCGGGCGCCACGCCTGCGCCATCCGCCGCCAGGACGCGACCCCCGGGCAGGTGCTGTGCTGGGGCGCCAACGGCTGGGGCCAGACCGGACCCCTCGGCGACGGCACGGCCCGCGCGGTCGAGGTGTCGCTGAGACCGCGCGTCGACGCGGCCGCGCCGACCGCGCTGGACGCGCCGATCGTGGTCGACTTCACCGACGAGACCTCGGCGGTCTCCGCCGCGAGCTTCCGGCTGGCCGACGCCGACGGCCGCGTGGTGCCGGTGGGCGTCTCGTGCCGCCGCGCCTCCGGCGCCCCGGTCGGGTGCGCGGGCGGCGCGGTCCGCTCGGCCGACCTGAGCCCGCGCGGCGGCATCGTCGCCGGCGAGCGCTACGGCCTGACCGTCTCCCCGGACGGCGACCTGACCTCGGGCGGGGTCCCGATCCCGCCGACCGACTTCGCCCTCACCGGCCCGACCGCCCTGAGCTCGAGGCAGCTGGGCGCGTCGTACTCGTGGGCCACGCAGACGGACAAGGCGGCGTACGGCGGCAGCGTCCTGGTCGAGGAGGCGCGCGGCGCCGCCCTGACCTACGCGTTCACCGGCCCCCGCGTCACCTGGTACACCCGCCGCGGTCCCACCGAGGGGCTGGCCACCGTCCTGATCGACGGGGTCGCCCGGCAGCAGGTCGACAACTCGGCGACCCGGCGCAGCGACAAGGTCGCCGTCACGCTGACCGGCCTCGGCAAGGGCGAGCACACCATCACGATCCGGGCGGACGGCAAGCGCGGGGTCCGGGCCACCGGCCGGGCGGTCACCGTGGACGCCTTCCGCGCCGGCACCCTGGCCAAGACGCCGAAGCCTCCCAAGGTGTCCATGGCTTGGGGCCGCAGCACGGTGGACGGCCGAGCCGTCCGGAGGGCCGCGACCACGGGCTCCCAGGTCAGCTTCCGGTTCCGGGGCAGCCAGGTCGCCTGGCACACCCTCGCGGCCGCGAACGCTGGGCGGGCCGAGATCCGGCTCGACGGCGTCGTGGTCCAACGCTTCAACGGGTACGACGACATCGCCGAGCCGCGGCCCGTGACCCTCGTCGTCCCGGCCGGCCCCGGCGTCCACCGGCTCACCGTGGTCGCCACCGGGAAGGGCGGCGGAAGCCGCCACCACGTCTACGTCGACGCATTCGAGGTCAGCCCATGAGAGTCCGTGTCGCAGGCGTCACCACCATCGTGGCGTCCGTGGTGGTGTCAGTGCTGGTCTCGTTGCTCGCCGCCGTCCCCAGCGCCGCCACGGTCCCCGCCGCCACGGTCCCCGCAGCGTCGGCCCCCGCAACGACGGCCTCGGGGCTCACGGTGCAGGCGGCGGCCAAGGACGAGTGCGTCGCCCTCGACGGCCGGCCGCTGCCGGCCTCCTGCGCGATCTCGCTCGAGCCGACGCCACTGCCGCAGCGCACGGTGATCGGGGAGTTCGAGGCCGGCGTGCTCAGGCGCACCGGCTCGGTGCCGACCACGGGGATCTCCGAGTTCGCGGCCGGCGGCATCGCCGGCTCCTGCGACCCCGCGACCGAGGTCTGCTCGATGAGCAGCAGGCTGGGTCTCCGCGACGATCCCCGCGAGGACGACGCCACGGAGCCCCCGGTGGACGTGCTCGACAACGCCGCCGGCTCGGCCGACGGCGACGCCGCGCAGGTGGCGGCCGACCTCGACGGCGACGGCCGCCAGGAGCTGGTCCGCGCCACCCGCTGCGAGGGCAACAGCCAGCTCTGCCTGTCGCTGTTCACCCCCGGCGACCGGGCCGGAGGCGAGGGCTACACCGATCCCCAGCCCACCTCGCTGCGGGTCGACACCGCCGGCGTCGGGCGGATCCGGGTGGCGGCGGGCCCGGTCGCGCTGTCGGCCACGGAGGTCGTCGCGGCCGGGTTCGCCGTGGACGACGCCCAGGAGACGACCGTCGCGACCTTCACCACCGACGGCCGCCACTCGTTCAAGAAGGGCGACCCGGTGCGGCTCGGCAACGAGCCCTCGCTCCAGCAGTCGCTGTGCGTCGAGTCGTCCCTCGCGCGCGGCGGCGAGCAGTGCATCGGCGAGGACCTGCTCAGCTACCGGCCGATCACCGCGGTCTCCGCGACCACCTTCTCCGTCGACCTCGGGGTGCTCGTGGTCGCGGAGAAGGGCGTGGGCCACCCGGTCGTCCCCGCCCCCTGGCAGGCCGAATGCAGCGGCTGCGGGATCCGGGCGGAGGCGCTCTCGACCAGCGTCGTCGTCGCCTGGACCGCGCCGTCGGCCTCCCTCCAGGTCGCGACCTTCAGCGCGCAGCCGAGCAGGAGGACGTCACCCTTCCTGCTGCTCGACGCCGTCCCGGTCGGGCCGCTCTACCGGGCCACCGGCGACGACCCCGCCGTGCCGGGGACCGAGGCCCTGGACGTCGTCGTCGACGACTTCGCGACCGGGGGGCCGCACGAGATCGCCGTGGCCTGGGCCGGCACCTGCGCCGGCGCACCCGAGCGCGCGTGCCCCCGGACGGCGTTCCTCGCCATGGACGACGCCAAGCGCCTCAGCCTGGAGGCCACCCGCAACTGGGGCGGCAGCAGCTGGTGCGCCACCGCCGGGAGCATCGAGATGCCCGCGACCTGGTCGCCCACGGCGATCTCGCTCGCCTCGGGACACTTCCGCTCCGGCTCGACGACGAGCGAGGGCGCGGACCTGGCGATCGGCTGGACCGCCGTCGGCGGCGCCCCGAAC
>JBDHZS010000247.1:0-5051 GCA_039812025.1 Nocardioides sp.
ACAAGGGCTCCAGCCGCTGCACCCGCCGGGAGGCCTCGTCCCAGACCGGGCGGACGCCGAGCAGCGCGAGCACCTCGGCGATGTCGTCGCCCGAGGTCCGCATCGCCGACGTACCCCACACCGACAGCCCGACCGAGAGGGGGTAGGCGCCGGTCTCCTCCAGGTGCCGGGCCAGCAGCGAGTCGGCCATCGCGACCCCGGTGTCGTAGGCGAGCCGGCTCGGCACGGCGCGCGGGTCGACGGTGTAGAAGTTGCGGCCGGTCGGCAGCACGTTGACCAGACCGCGCAGCGGCGAGCCGGAGGGGCCGGCGGGGATGTAGCCGCCGTCGAGGGCGTGGAGTACGGCGTCCAGCTCGTCGGTGGTCTTCGCCAGCCGGGGCACGACCTCGAGCGCGGCGAACTCCAGCACCCGCACGACCTCGGGGTCGTCGGTGAGCCGGCCCGCGGCGGCGGGCTCCCAGTCGGCGTCCTCCATGCCCTGCACCAGCTCGCGGGCGCGGGCCTCGATCGCGTCGACCGCGCCGAGCTGCTCCGCGCCCTCCTTGAGGCCGAGCGCGGTGCGGAGCCCCGGCACGGCGCCGACCTCGCCGCCCCACACCTGCTGGGCGCGGAGGATCGCGAGCACCAGATCGACCCGCTGCGAGCCGGCCGGCGCCTGCCCGAGCACGTGGAGGCCGTCGCGGATCTGGGCGTCCTTGACCTCGCACAGCCAGCCGTCGACGTGGAGCAGGAAGTCGTCGAACTCCTCGTCCTCCGGCCGGTCCTCCAGGCCGAGGTCGCGGTGCATCTGCGCGGCCTGCATCAGGGTCCAGATCTCGCCGCGGATCGCCGGCAGCTTGCCCGGGTCCATCGCGGCGATGTTGGCGTACTCGTCGAGCAGCTGCTCCAGGCGCGCCATGTCGCCGTACGTCTCCGCCCGCGCCATCGGCGGCACCAGGTGGTCGACGATCGTCGCGTGCGCGCGCCGCTTGGCCTGCGCGCCCTCGCCGGGGTCGTTGACCAGGAACGGGTAGATCAGCGGCATGCTCCCGATGGCGGCGTCGGTGGCGCAGGAGGCCGACAGCGCGGCGTTCTTGCCCGGCAGCCACTCCATCGAGCCGTGCTTGCCCAGGTGGATGACCGCGTGGGCGCCGAACGACTCCTCCAGCCAGCGGTAGGCGGCCAGGTAGTGGTGGGACGGCGCGAGGTCGGGGTCGTGGTAGATCGCGACCGGGTTCTCGCCGAAGCCGCGCGGCGGCTGGATCAGTACGACGATGTTGCCGGCGCGCAGCGTCGCGAGCACGATCTCGCCGGCGTCGTTGACGAAGAGGCCGCCCGGCGGCGCGCCCCACGCCTCGACCACGTCGGCCTGCAGCGCGTCGTCCAACGCGGCGAACCAGCGCTCGTAGTCGGCCCGCGGGATGCGCACGTGGGCGTCGGTGAGCTGCGCCGACGTCAGCCAGTCCTCGTCCTGGCCGCCCGCGGCGATGAGGGCGTGGATGAGGGCGTTGCCCGCCTTCGTGTCAGCGGCGTCGGTGGCGCCATCGTCTGCCTGGTCGTCCAGCCCGGGGAGTTCGCCCACGTCGTACCCGGCCTCGCGCATCCTCCGCAGCAGCCGCACGGCGGAGACGGGGGTGTCCAGACCGACGGCGTTGCCGACGCGGCTGTGCTTGGTGGGGTACGCCGAGAGCATGACCGCGATCCGGCGCTCAGCCGGGGGAGTACTGCGCAGCCGGGCGTGCGCGACGGCCAGGCCGGCGACGCGGCGGCAGCGCTCCGGGTCGGCGACGTAGCGGGGGAGCCCGTCGGCGTCGACCTCCTTGAAGGAGAACGGCGCGGTGATGATCCGGCCGTCGAACTCCGGGATCGCGATCTGGCTGGCCGAGTCCAGCGGCGTCACGCCCTCGTCGGAGTCGGCCCACTCCTCGCGGCTGGAGGTCAGGCAGAGGCCCTGCAGCACCGGGATGTCCAGCGCCCGGATCCGCTCGACGTCCCAGGCCTCGTCCTCGCCGCCCGCGCTGGCCCCGGCCGGAGTGACGCCGCCCGCGGCGAGCACCGTGACCACGAGGGCGTCGAGAGTGCCGAGCGCGTCGTACAGCTCATCCGGGGCGGAGCGCAGCGAGGTGGAGAAGATCGGCACGCCGATCGCCTCGCCGGTCTCGTCGATCGCGTCCGCCAGCGCCTGCGCGAAGCCGTCGTTGCCGCTGGTCTCGTGGGCGCGGTAGTAGAGGACGCCGATCCGCGGCAGGTCGCTCGTCCGCTCCTGGCGCGGGCCGAAGCCCCAGGCGGGGACCTTGATCGGCGCCTCGAAGCCCTCGCCGGTGAGCAACACCGTGTCGCACAGGAAGGCGTGGAGCTGGCGGAGGTTGGCGGGGCCGCCCTCGGCGAGGTAGCGGTGCGCCTCCGCGGCGATCCCCGCCGGGACCGTCGAGAGCCGCATCAGCTCGGCGTCGGGGGACTGCTCGCCGCCGAGTACGACGAGGGGTCGGCCGGAGTCTTTCAGGGCCTCGAACCCGTCGCGCCACGCCTCCGGCGTGCCCAGCAGCCGCACCACCACGAGGCTCGCGCCCTCGAGCAGCCCGGGGAGCCGGTCGAGGTCGAGCCGGGCCGGGTTGGCCCAGCGGTACGGCGCCCCGGACGCGCGCGCCGACAGCAGGTCGGTGTCGGACGTCGACAGCAGCAGGACGGTGGGCAGCTCTGACATGCGGTTCCTCCTCGGGGTTCTCGCCCCGGATGGGCGGACGCGGCCGCGGCCAGTGTCTGGCTGGCCGTGTCAGGCACGGCGTCACAGTGGCGGAACCGCCCCGGAGTCGCACCGGAGTTCCTGGGCCCGCGGCCCGCGGACTTGTGCGCACACCCTAACCGCACGCCGTACCGGCCCCCAACGTGGCAGCTCAGACGGTTTGTTCAGACGTCGCCGCCGTAGAGGTCGGAGGTCGCGCCCATCCCGCCGTCGGCGTGGATGGTCG
The DNA here is from genome assembly GCA_039812025.1 of Nocardioides sp. Classification (GTDB taxonomy): domain Bacteria; phylum Actinomycetota; class Actinomycetes; order Propionibacteriales; family Nocardioidaceae; genus Nocardioides. Next base: position 2,949 of record JBDHZS010000247.1, read on the forward strand.
CGGCGGTGACGAACCGGGCACCGTCCCCGGCCAGCCAGGTGATGACGTCGGCGACGTCCTCGGGCTGCGCCCAACGCCCGAGCGGGGTGAGCGCGGTGGTCGAGGAGACGGCCTCGGGGATCAGCTTGTTCTTCGCCCACAGGTCGGTGTCGACGACGCCGGGGGCGACGGCGTTCACGCGGATCCCGCGCGGGCCGAGGTCGAGCGCCAGCGAGCGGGTGATCGAGTCGAGGGCGGCCTTGCTGGCGCCGTACGCCGCTCGCTTGGGCGTGCCGACGATGCCGGAGACCGAGGTGAGGTTGATGACGCTGCCGCGCCCGTGCCGGGCCAACGCGTCCTCGAACTCCCGGATCAGCAGCAGCGGCGCGCGCACGTTGACGGCCAGGATCGAGTCGACGATCCCCGCGTCGGTCGCGGCCAGCGGCACTCGGCGGGCGTGCCCGGCGTTGTTGACGAGGACGTCGAGCTCGCCGCCGGTCGCCTCGAGCGCTCGGTGGGCGAGATCGACCGCCGCGTCCGCGTCGGCCAGGTCGGCGGGGAGCACGACGGGGTCGTGTGCCAGGTCGGCCGCGACCGCGGCGAGCTTGTCGGCGTCGCGGGCAGCGAGTACGACGCGCGCGCCCGCCCGGTCCAGGGAGCGTGCCGTCGCGGCGCCGATGCCCCGGCTCGCGCCTGTCACCAGCGCGAGCCGCCCGGCAAGTGAGTAGGGGTAGCTCATCGCCCCAGTCTGCCGAGTCGGCTCAAAGATGCACGCTCAGGGCGCCGAGTCGGCGCAAAGGTGCACGCTGGGGACGCCGAGTCGGCGCAAAGATGCATGGTTATCCACAGCCGCACGACGATCCTTGTGGACAACTGTGCACTTTAGCGCGGACTCGGGGTGTTTGCGTGCACGGATGCGCCGACTCGGCGTGATTTTCGTGCACGTTAGCGCCGACTCGGCGTCTTGCGGACGCCGAAGATTGTGTAGGTGAGGGCGACGAGGGCGGTGGCGCAGAGCAGGATGAGGCCGGTGGAGTAGCTGTGGGTGGCCTCGTTGTACGTCGCGCCCATGACCAGGGGCGGGAAGAAGCCGCCGAGTCCGCCGGCGGCGCCGACCAGGCCCGCGACCGAGCCGACCCGCTCCTTGGGCGCCAGCGACGCGATCCAGGCGAAGACGCCGCCGGTGCCGAGCCCCAGGAAGAGCGCCATCACCACGAACGCCGCGCCTGCCGCGAGCTCCGGCGGCGGCTGCATCATGACCACGAGCGCCATCACCGCGGCGCCGGCAAATGAGACCGCCGAGACCGTGCGCGCGCCGATCTTGTCCGAGAGGATGCCGCCGACCGGCCGGGCGACGACCGCGGCGATCGCGAAGCCGGCGGTCCGGGTGCCGGCCTGGGTGAGGTCGAACTCGTAGACGTCCTTGAGGTACGTCGGGAGGTAGGTCGAGAAGGCCACGAACCCGCCGAAGGCGACCGCGTAGAGGAACGACATCTGCCAGGTCAGCGGCAGCTTGAGCGCGCCGACGAGCTTCGGCACCACCGGGTCGGTGTTGGGGGCCCACAGCGGCGAGTCGCGCATGCCGACCCACACGATCGCGGCGACCACCACGAGCGCGATCGCGATGATGACGTGGGTCATGCCGTACCCGAACCAGGTCACGAACCGTGGCGTGAAGAACGCCGAGAGCGCCGTGCCGCCCATGCCGGCGCCGAAGACGCCGGTCGCGAAGCCGCGCCGGTCGGCGGCGTACCAGGCGTTGACGAAGGGGATGCCGACCGCGAACGTCGTGCCGCCGATGCCGAGGAAGACCCCGAAGAAGAGCAGCATCGCGTAGGAGTCGCGCGCCCCGGCGAAGGAGACCGCCAGCACGAAGGGCGCGGTCAGGACGAGCAGCACGGTGAACATCACGCGGCCGCCGTACCGGTCGGTCAGCGCGCCCGCGAGGATCCGGCCGATCGACCCGACCAGCACGGGCGTCGCCACCAGCAGCGACTTCTCGCCGGCGGACAGCCCGATCGCCTCGGCGTACCGGACGCCGAGCGGGGCGATCATGTTCCAGCCCCAGAAGCTGATGCCGAAGGCCAGCGTGGCCAGCGCGAGGTTCTTGGCCTGCCCCTGCGT
>JBDHZS010000248.1:0-5044 GCA_039812025.1 Nocardioides sp.
GGAGCTCGACGCCGAGGACCCGGTGCTCTTCGACGAGACCGACGGCATCCCGTTCGAGGCCGTCTCCGACACCCAGCCCGACGTCATCCTCGCCGCCTACTCGGGGCTGACCGAGGAGGAGTACGAGACCCTCTCCGACATCGCCCCGGTGGTTGCCTACCCCGAGGTCGCCTGGGGCACGTCGTACCAGGACATGATCCGCCTGAGCTCGCAGGCGATGGGCATGACAGAGGAGGGCGACCAGCTCATCACCGACCTGGAGACCGAGGTGAGCGACGCCTTGGAGACCCACTCCGAGATCAAGGACCAGCGCTTCCTCTTCTCCTACGTCGACGCGCAGGACCTCAGCAAGGTCGGCTTCTACACCAGCCACGACACCCGGCCCGGGTTCCTGGCCGAGGCCGGGCTGCCGCTGCCGGAGATCGTCGAGGAGGAGACCGCGAAGACGGACAAGTTCTACGTCGAGGTCAGCGCGGAGGAAGCCGAGCGGTTCGACGACGTCGACGTCTTCGTGGGGTACGGCGAGCCGGACGGCAAGCTCATCAAGCAACTGCAGGCCGACCCGCTGCTCTCCAAGATCCCGGCCATCGCCAACGGCTCGATCGTCATCCTGGAGAACGACACCCCGCTGGCCGCGTCGGCCAACCCCTCGCCGCTGTCCATCGGCTGGGGCATCGAGGAGTACTTCGCTCTGCTCGCGACCGGCGTGAAGCCGTCCGAGTGAGGTGAGCCTGACAAGCCTGGGCGCACCCTCGCCACCGGACACCGCGAGCCTGCGGCGTCCGGTGGCGCTCCGCCTGGCCTGGCTGACCCTGGCGGTCGGGGTGCTCGTGCTGCTGTGCGTCGCGTCGGTGGCGTACGGCGTGAGGGCCGTCACCTTCGACGACATCCTGGCCGGCATCAGCGGCGACACCAGCACGATCTCGGAGGCCGCGGTGGCCAAGCGGATGCCGCGCACCGTCCTCGCGATCCTGGTCGGCGGTGCGCTGGCGGTCTCCGGGGCCGCGATGCAGGCGGTCACCCGCAACCCGCTGGCCGACCCCGGGATCCTCGGCGTCACCAGCGGGGCGGCGCTGGCCGTCGTCATCGGCATCGCGTTCTTCGGCATGTCCGACCCGTACGCCTACATGGGCACGGCCATCGCCGGGGCCGCCGCGGCCGCGGTCTTCGTGTACGCCGTCGGCTCGCTCGGGCGCGGCGGCGCCTCGCCGCTGAAGCTCGCGCTCGCCGGCGCCGCCACCACGGCGGCGCTCACCTCGCTGGTCGGCGCGATCCTGCTGCCCCGGGTGGACATCATGCAGAACTACCAGTTCTGGCAGATCGGCGGCGTCGGCGGCGCGACCTGGGACCGCATCGGGATCGTGGTGCCGGCGCTCGCGGTCGGCGCGGGCATCTGCTTCCTTAGCGCCCGGGGCATGAACAACCTGGCCCTCGGCGACGACATGGCCGCCGGCCTGGGTGAGAACGTGATGCGGACCCGGCTGGTCGCCTCGCTGGGAGCCGTGATCCTGTGCGGCGCCGCGACGGCGGTGGCCGGGCCGATCGCGTTCGTGGGCCTCGTCGTACCGCACGTGTGCCGGTTCCTGGTCGGCGCCGACTACCGCTGGGTGCTGCCGTTCTCGGTGGTCGTCGGCGCGGCGCTGCTGGTCGCCGCCGACGTGGTCGGGCGCGTCATCGCCCGGCCCGCCGAGATCGAGGTCGCCATCATCACCGCGTTCCTCGGTGCGCCGGTCTTCATCTGGATCGTACGACGCCGCAAGGTGAGGGAACTGTGACACCACCAGTGAGCGCCACCGCTGACGTGGCCCGCGTCCGGGCGATCGTCACCGGCCGGCGCAGGCGAGCGAGGCGGCGCGGGATCGTGACGGCGTCGCTGGCGTTGGCGATCGTGGCGACGTACGCGGTGACGCTGATGGTGGGCAACACCTTCTACGGCCCGTCGGAGGTGATCCGGGTGATCCTCGGCGAGCAGGTGCCGGGCGCGTCGTTCACGGTCGGCGACCTGCGGCTGCCGCGCGCCACCCTCGGCGTGCTGGCCGGCTTCTCGTTCGGCATCGCCGGCGTGACGTTCCAGACGATGCTGCGCAACCCGCTCGCCTCCCCCGACATCATCGGGATCAGCTCGGGCGCGAGCGCGGCCGCGGTGATCGGCATAGTCATCTTCTCCTGGAGCGAGACGGCGGTCTCGGTCGCCGCCCTGGTCGCGGCGCTGGCCACCGCGCTGGGGATCTACCTGCTCTCGTTCCGGCACGGGTTCGCCGGCACGCGGCTGATCCTGATCGGGATCGGGGTCGGCGCGATGCTGGACAGCGTCGTGAGCTACACGCTGTCCCGGGCGGCCGCCTGGGACATGCAGTCCGCGCTGCAGTGGCTGACCGGCAGCCTCAACGGCGCCACCTGGGAGCGGGTGACGCCGCTGGCCGTCGCGTGCGCCGTACTCGTGCCCCTGCTGCTGGCTCAGGGCCGCAACCTCGGGGTGCTGCGACTCGGGGACGACGCCGCGTCGGGCCTGGGCGTGCGGGTGGGCCTGTCGCGGGTGCTGCTCATCATGGCCGCCGTCGCGCTGCTCGCCTTCGCGACCGCGGCGTGCGGCCCGATCGCGTTCGTCGCCTTCATGGCCGGCCCGATCGCCGCGCGGATCGTCGGGCCCAGCGGCTCGCTGCTGCTTCCCGCCGCGCTGGTCGGGGCGCTCCTGGTGCTGCTCGCCGACCTGGTCGGCCAGTTCGCGTTCGACCACCGCTATCCGGTCGGCGTCGTCACCGGCGTCCTCGGCGCGCCGTTCCTCATCTATCTGCTCGTCAGGATCAACCGGGCCGGAGGTTCGCTGTGACTCTCACCCACACGCTCACCGCTCAGGACGTCGCGCTCGCGTACGGCGACCACCGGGTCATCGACGCCCTCGACGTCACCGTGAAACCCGGCCGGATCACCGCGATCGTGGGCGGCAACGGCTGCGGCAAGTCCACCCTGCTGCGGGGCCTGGCCAGGCTACTCAAGCCCGGCGCCGGCCGCATCCTGCTGGACGGCCGGGACCTGCACAGCCTGCCGAGCAAGGAGGTGGCCCGGACCCTCGGGCTGCTCCCCCAGAGCCCGGTCGCGCCCGAGGGGATCGCCGTCGCCGACCTGGTCGGCCGCGGCCGCCACCCGCACCAGCGGCTGCTGTCGCGGTGGAGCAACCGGGACTACGAGGTGGTCGCGAACGCGCTGGAGGCGACGGGGATCACCGACCTCGCGGACCGGTCCGTCGACGAGTTGTCCGGGGGCCAGCGACAGCGGGTCTGGATCGCGATGGCGCTCGCGCAGGAGACCGACATCCTGCTGCTGGACGAGCCGACCACGTTCCTCGACGTCGCGCACCAGGTGGAGGTGCTCGACCTGCTGACCGACCTCAACCGGTCCCTCGGTACGACGATCGTCATGGTCCTGCACGACCTGAACCTCGCCGCCCGCTACGCCGACGTGCTCGTCGCGATGCGCTCGGGATCCGTCCACGCCATCGGGACGCCCGACGAGGTGATCACCGCCGAATCCGTCCGCGAGGTCTTCGGCCTGGCCAGCCAGGTCGTCCCCGATCCCGTCTCCGGGAAGCCCATCGTCCTGCCCATTGGGAGGCATCATGTCGTCTGAGTCCATCATCGCCCGCGGGATCGTGACCGCCGTCGAGCGGGTCTCGCCCGCCTTCGTGCGGGTCACCTTCGGGGGCCCCGAGCTCGCCGACTTCGGGGTGCCCGGGGGCACCTTCGACCAGCGGATCAAGCTGATCTTCCCCGCCGCCGACGGTTCTTTGCCGCCGCTCGCCGGGTCGGAGGACTGGTACGACGACTGGCTGGCGCTGCCCGAGTCCGCGCGCGGCTCGATGCGGACCTACTCCATCCGCTCGCTCCACGCCTCGGGGGAGGAGCCGGCGGTCGTCATCGACTTCGTGCTCCACCTGGAGCCCGGGTTGACCGGGCCGGCCTCGCTGTGGGCCGCGTCGGCTTCTGCGGGTGCGGAGCTGCTCCTGATCGGTCCGCGACGTGGCGCCGCCACCGAGTGGGGAGGGGTCGAGTACGCGCCGGGGGCCGCGCGCTCCGTCGTCCTCGCCGGGGACGAGACGGCCGCGCCCGCCATCGCCCGGATCCTCGAGGACTCCCCCGACGAGTTGCGCGGGGTCGCCTTCATCGAGGTGCCCGAGGCCGCGGATGCGCTGCCCATCGCCGCGCCTCCCGGCGTACGCGTCGCCTGGCTCGCCCGCGACGGCCTCGCCCAGGGGGAGGCGCTGACCCCCCAGGTCCTCGCCCACCTCGGTGCCGCAACCTCCGCCGGGGACCCCAGGACGCAGGACGCCGAGGTCCCCGACGTGGTCTGGGAGACGCCGACCTTCTCCGGATCCGGGGAGGAGGTCGGCGACGCCGCGGGCCAGGCGGAGCGCTACTTCTGGATCGCCGGCGAGAGCCGTGTCGTCACCACGCTGCGCCGACACCTGGTCAAGGACCTCGGGGTCGACCGCTCCCAGGTGGCCTTCATGGGCTACTGGCGCGAGGGCGTCGCCATGCGCGGCTGACTCCCGCCCGCCCCATCGCGGCGTACCGGCTACTCCGCGACGTCGACCATCCACGGCACGCCGAAGCGGTCGGTGACCATGCCGAAACCCTTCGACCAGAAGGTCGCCTCCATCGGCATGGTGACCTCGCCGCCCTCGGCCAGCGCCTCGAAGGCCTGGCGCGCGGTCTCGACGTCGGGGGCGGTGTAGGCCACGTTGAAGCCCAGCTTCGGCCCGCCGTCCCCGGTCGGGTCGTCGGAGCCCATGAGCAGCGCGTCGCCGACCCGCAGCGACGCGTGCATCACCATGTCGTCGGGGGCGCCCGGCATCCGCTGATCGGGTGGCACCTCGCCCATCCGCATCATCGTGACCTCGCCGCCGAACACCTCGCCGTACCGCTCGAACGCCTCGGCGCAGGTGCCGTTGCTGAAGAACACGTACGCGTTGAATGTCATCTCACATCACCTCTCGGTCCGTTCCGGCCACAGTACGCCCCGGCGCCGACAGGCTCGGCCGAGCAGC
>JBDHZS010000249.1:0-4937 GCA_039812025.1 Nocardioides sp.
TTGAAGGCCGCGCCCAGCCGGGCCAGCTCGTCCTCGCCCTCGACCCGCAGCGGCGTCAGCTCGTCGGTCTGGGCGGCACGCTCGACCGCGGCGTTGAGCCGCCGCACCGGCCGCAGCCCGTTGCGGGCCACGGCCCAGCCCGCCAGCGCCGAGACCACCACGCCGGCGGCGCCGAGCAGCAGCAGCCACCGTCCGATCCGCTGCAGCGTGAGGACCTGCGCGGCCTGCGACTGGGCGATCACCAGCGCCTGATCCGGAGCGATCGAGACCGGCACGGCGGCGACCCGGTAGGGGTTGCCGCGCTCGGAGTAGATCGTGCGCAGCGACTGCGGCCTGACCCTCGCCGCGACCTCGAGCTCCGGCCGGCCGAGCTGGAGCTTGGCGCCCTGATCGGCCGACCGGACGGTGCCGGCGGCGTCCACCCGGAAGATCCTCACGTCCGCGGCGCCGAGCGTCCAGGACGGGACCTCGCCGAAGAGCGTGTCGAGCAACGGGTTGCGGGCGGCGAGGTGGGCGCGCTCCATCAGGGACTGGTCGAAGGAGTTCTGCATCTGCTCGCGCACGGTGACGTAGCCGGTGAGCGCGACCAGGGTGAGGGCGAGCCCGACGGCCGCCGTCGTCAGCAGTGCCACCCGGGAGGCCAGCGAGCGCTTGTAGTGGAGGCCGCGCGCCGCCCACCAGTCGCCGATGCCCGACACCGGACGTCACGCCTCCTTGAGCACGTAGCCGACCCCGCGCACCGTGTGGATCAGCCGCGGCTCGTCGGCGGCCTCGGTCTTGCGGCGCAGGTAGCCGACGTAGACCTCCAGGGAGTTGGCGGTGGTGGGGAAGTCGTAGCCCCACACCTCCTCGAGGATGAACGACCGCTCGAGGACGCGCCGCGGACGGCGGAGGAACATCTCCAGCAGCGTGAACTCGGTGCGGGTCAGCTCGATCAGGCGGTTGCCGCGGCGTACCTCGCGGGTGCCGACGTCCATGCTGAGGTCGGAGAACCGCAGCACCTCCGCGTCGGCCTCGGTGGTGGCCGCGCGGCGCAGCAGGGCCCGCAGCCGGGCGAGCAGCTCTGCGAGCGCGAACGGCTTGGTCAGGTAGTCGTCGGCGCCGGCGTCCAGGCCCTCGACCCGGTCGCCGACGGCGTCTCGGGCGGTGAGCACCAGGACGGGTACGTCGTTGCCCGCCGCGCGCAGCGCCCGGGTCGCCTCGATGCCGCCGAGCCGGGGCATCATCACGTCCATGATCACCAGGTCGGGGTCTGCGGAGCCGATCGCGGCCAGTGCGGCGGCGCCGTCGCCGGCGAGCGAGACCTCGAAGCCGTTGAACTCCAGCGAACGGCGCAGCGACTCGCGCACCGCCTTGTCGTCATCGACCACGAGCACGCGTGGCTTGTTGACCGCCGCCTTCACGATCCCAACCTGGCAGGGCTTGCTGAGCGAGCCCTGAGAGCGCTCACGCGAGACCCCGGCAGATCGTGGCGGCCCGGGCGGCGTAGCCGCCGCCGAAGAGGCAGGCGTGCACCAGCAGCGGGTGGAGCTGATGGATCCCCACGCGCTCCTGCCAACCGTCGGCGAGCGGCTCGGCCTCGGCGTAGGCGTCGAGGAGGCGCTGCAGGTGCGGCAGCCCGAAGAGCGAGAGCATCGCCAGGTCGGTCTCGCGGTGCCCGCCGTGGGCCGCCGGGTCGATCAGGTGGGCGCGCCCCTCGTGGCCCCAGATGACGTTGCCGTTCCACAGGTCGCCGTGGATCCGGGCCGGCCCCTCCTCGGGCACGAGGTCGCCGAGGCGTCGTACCACCGCCTCGACGGCGGCCGCCTCGTCCGGCGTCGCGGCGCCCCGGTCGCGGGCCAGCTTGAGGTAGGGCAACACCCGCCTGGTCGCGTAGAACTCCGCCCAGCTCGGCGCGGTCCGGTTCGGGAGCGGCAGCTTGCCGATGTAGCCGTCGCCGTCCAGCCCGTACGACGCGGGGCGGGCCGCGTGGGTGGCGGCCAGCGCGGTCCCGAGGTCGGCGGCGGCGTCGGCGGTGGCCTTCGCCGGCTCGACCCAGCGCAGGATCAGGCAGTCCGGGGCCTCGGCCAGGACCTCCGGCAGCGGCACGCCGCCCTCGGCCTCGGCCAGCCAGCGCAGCCCGCGGGCCTCGGCCGCGAAGAAGTCCGGCGGCGCGTGCGGCAGCGTCTTCATCAGCGCGCTGCTGCCGTCGGAGAGCCGCAGCTTGGTAGCGGTCGCGATGTCGCCGCCGGCGACCGGCGCGGTCGCGATGACGGCGCGGCCCAGCAGTTGCTCGGCGCGGCGGGCCGCCACCGGCTGGCGGGTCATCCGCGCTCGCCTTCGACGCGGGCGCCGTCGACTCGGGCGCCGTCGACCCGGGCGCCTTCGACTGGGGCGACCTCCACGATGGCGGTGATCGCGCCGACCAGTGACCGGCAGGTGCGCTCGACCATGACCAGGACCTCCCTAAAGCCGCTCGGGCCACCGTAGTACGGATCCGGCACGTCGGCCCCGCCCGCGACCGGGTCGAAGTCGCGGAACAGCCGCACCCGCGGCGAGGCCGGCAGCGCCTGCAGGTGGCCGGCGTCCATCGCCAGCACCAGGTCACGCCCGGGCAGGTCGGAGTCGCGCCACTTGCGGGCGCGATGGTCGGACGGGTCGTAGCCGGCCGAGACCAGAGCCCGCCCGGAGCGCAGGTCGATCGGCTCGCCGATGTGCCAGCCCGCGAGCCCCGAGCTGGTGACCCGCACCGAGGTCAGGCCTGCGTCGGCGAGCATGCGTCGCAGGACGACGTCCGCGCTGGGGGAGCGGCAGATGTTGCCGGTGCACACGAACTCCACGTGGTAGCGCCCGGGCGCGCGAGGCTCGGGCGGGGTGGCGGCGGCACGCTGCTGCGGAGAGGGCATCGGACGGGCGACCTCGATCAGGACGTGGGCTTCGGGTTGTCGAAGAGCAGGTTGAAGCAGCCGGTGACCAGGGTGATGATCAGCCCGCCCCAGACCGCGGACCAGAAGCCATCGACGTGGAAGCCGAGCCCGAGGATGCCGGCGAGCCAGCTGGTCAGCATCAGCATCAGGGCGTTGATCACGAAGAGGAAGAGCCCGAGCGTCACCACGATGAACGGGAGGGACAGGAGCTTGATCACCGGGGAGATGTAGAGGGTGATCGCGCCCAGGATCGCCGCCACCACCAGCAGCGGCCAGGTGCGGGAGAAGAGGTCGCCACCATCGGTGACCTCGGGGAAGGTGATGCTGTCGAGCGCCCAGATCGCCACGAACAGTGCCGCGGCGTTCACCAGCAGCCACAGGATGATTCTCACGAGCGTGAGCCTAGCGAGGAGCCCGTGAGCGCCTCGATGATCGCCACCTCGGCACCGCGCAGGTGCTCGGTCAGCTCGGCCTCCGCGGCGTCGACGTCGCCGGACTCCAAGATGTCCAGCAGGTGCCGGTGGGAGTGCGCCTGGTCGTGGGCATTGCGGCGAGCGCGGTCGATGCGCGCGAGCGCGACCTTGAGCTCGGCGGTCAGGGTGCCGGCCATCGCCACCAGCCGCGGTGATCCGGACAGGCCGACCAGCGCCAGGTGCACGACGAGGTGCTTCTCGTTGAGTTCCTGGTACGACGCGTCCGCCTCCACCGCGGTCGTGTAGGCGTCGAGCGCGTCGCGGAGCGCCTGGCGGGCGGGCTCGCCGGCGGTCGGCCAGTGACGCAGCCCGGCCAGCTCGAGCACGGCGCGCGCGCGGCAGACATCGCTGACCGCGGCGGGGTCGGGTGAGGCGACGGCGACCCCCCGGTTGGGCTCGCGGATCGCGATCCCGTCGGCGACCAGCAGCGCGAGCGCCTCGCGGATCGTGGAGCGTGCCACGCCGAGCGTGTCGGCGAGGGCGACCTCGCGCAGCGGCGTACCGGCCTCGAGCTCGCCTTCGAAGACCGCCCGTCGGAGTTCGTCGGCGACGCGCTCCACGGTCGAGGAGCGCGCGAGCCGCAATGAGTCGAACGGACCGTCCATGGATCCATTGTCGGGTATCCCCGAACGACTTGTCGCCAGGCGTCCCACCAGTCATACTAGGATTGTCCGACAATCCGGCAAGAGTGGCCGTCATCGATGTCGGTGGTCAACGGAGGGAGATGGTTGTGGAGGAGATGCAGCGGCTGGCCTGGGGTCGCGAGTACGTCGCGGTGCGACCGACAGCGTTCCGGATCGACTACCGGATCAACCCGTTCATGGATGTCGCCGATCAGCCCGATCCGGCGCGCGCCATGGCCCAGTGGGAGGGCATGGTCGCGGCCATCGAGCGTCACGGCGGCGCGGTCGACGTGCTCGACCAGCGCCCCGACGCCCCCGACATGGTCTACGCGATGAACCTCGGGCTGGGCCTGGTCTCGGCCGCCGAGGAAGGGCACGCCGGCCGTCGCATGATCATGTCCCACATGCGCTATCCGCAGCGCCGGGTGGAGACCCCGAGCGCCGCGTGGGCGTTCGCCGAGCGGGGGATGGGCGTCTCGTACGTCGGTCGCGACGGCGTCGGGCCCCACTTCGAGGCGGGCGACGCGTTCGCGTTCGGCGGCTCGCTGGTCGTCGGCTACGGCCCCCGCACCGAGGAGCTCGGGCTCAAGGCGCTCGCCACCGACCTCGGCATCCGGGTCCGCGGCCTGCGGATCACCCACCCCGGCATGTACCACCTCGACCTCGCCTTCTGCCCGGTCTCCCCGACCCGCGCGCTGGTCTGCCCGGCGGCCTTCGACGACGCCTCGGCGCGGGCGCTGCTCGACCTGGTGCCCGAGGCGATCGTGCTGAGCGAGGAGGAGGCGCTGACCACCTTCGCCGCGAACTCGATCGTCGTCGGCGACACCGTGCTGATGCCCGACTGCCCGCCCCGGGTGCGGGAGCGGCTGGAGGCGTGGGGCCTCGGGGTGGAGATCCTCGACGTGAGCGAGTTCCACAAGGGCGGCGGCTCGATC
>JBDHZS010000250.1:0-4930 GCA_039812025.1 Nocardioides sp.
CGTCGTACCGGCCCAGCAGGACGAAGCCCAGCGTGGCCGTCAGCGCGATCGCGGCGACCAGGGCGGCGCGCGGCCAGGTCTCGTCGCGGCGGCGCCACAGGACCGTCGCGCCGATGCCGACCAGGGCGGCGATGGCGGGAGCGAGGGCGACGGAGTAGTACTCGTGGAAGATGCCCGCCATCAGGCTGAACGTCAGCCCGGTCACGACCAGCCAGCCGAGCCAGATCACCAGGCCGGCCCTGAGTTGCGTGCTGCCCCGGCGCGCGAACCACAGAGCCGCGGCCCCGAGCAACAGCGCGGTCGGGAGCAGCCAGGCGATCTGGCCGCCGTTGCTGGCGTCGAGCAGCCGGAGCAGGCCGGTCTCGCCCCAGCCTCCCCCGCCGCCCACCGAGCCCACCTCGTTGCCGTTGAGCCGGCCGAGCCCGTTGTAGCCGAGGGCGAGCTCGAGGACCGAGTCGGTCTGGGAGCCGCCGATGTAGGGCCGCGCGGAGGCGGGCATGAGCTCGACGATCGCGAGCCACCAACCGGCGCCGGCGATCACCGCCGCGAACGCCGCGAGCAGGTGGAGCACCCGCCTGCCCAGCGGGACCGCCGTGGCCAGGAGCAGGTACGCCGCCGCGAACGCCGGAAGCACCAGGAACGCCTGCAGCATCTTGGCCAGGAACGCGAGCCCGACCAGCAGCCCGGCAACGACCAGCCACCGCACCGGCCGCCCCACCCCTGCCGAGTGCGGGATTTGTGTCGTTCTGGGCCGTGTTAGCGACACAAATCCCGCATTCGCCTCGACGATGGCGCGCTGGGTGGCCGCGGCGGCCGCGACCAGCAGGAAGACCAGCATCGCGTCGGGGTTGTCGTAGCGGAACATCAGTACGGCGACCGGGGTGAGCGCCAGCGCCGCGCCCGCGAGCAGTCCCGCGCCCGCCGACCCGGTCGCCTGCCGCACCATCCGGTAGAGGATCGCGACCGTCGCCACGCCGAGCAGCGCCTGCGGGACCAGGATGCTCCAGGAGCTCAGCCCGAAGATCCGCACCGAGAGCGCCATCGGCCAGATCGCCAGCGGCGTCTTGTCGACGGTGATCGAGCCGGCCGAGTCGAGCGCGCCGAAGAAGAACGCCGACCAGGACTCGGAGCCCGCCTGGGCGGCCGCGGCGTAGTAGGAGTTCGCCCAGCCGGAGGCGCCGAGGTCCCACAGATAGAGCAGCGCCGTACCGGCCAGGAGCGCGACGAAGGCCGGCCGCTCCCATCGGGGCGCTCTGTGGTCACCCCGCTCGCGGCCCGGGGTCGGGCTGCCTCCGTCGTGGTCGGGCGTCTCGTCGTGGTCCGCCGTCGCGGGAACCGTTACAGCTGTCATGCCACCGACCCTGCGCCCGCATGCTGGGCGCGCCGTTGGCCCGACCTGTGCGTCACCTATGAGTCCGCGGCCTCACCCGGGCTCAACTGAGTCTGCTCCCTTCGGATAGTTCGCTCCCCTACCAAGGGTGCAGACTGCTCAAAAGGGAGCCGACCTGACGAGTTACGACGAGCGGCGCTACTCGGGGCCCCGCAAGGTGAGTGGACGTAGGCCAGATGGACTCATGGCCAACGCCCATGGCCCCGAGCCGCGCTTGATGACTTCGCGTCGCAAGCGAGCCTCGTGCTTCGTGAATAGCGCGAGTTGGTCTCGGGGGCCGAGATCCTGCTTCGCGCCGAGCCAGACCGATCGGATGCCGTGCTCGTGATAGGCCCGCAGCTCGGCGGGCCGGGTCCGGATGCGCCTGTCCCTCGTCAGTACGACGAGCCCGCGGTCAGCGACGACGGGCATCCACTCAAGATCAGGGGTCCGAGCGAAACCTCGGGGAGGTCCTCATGCCCCGGGTAGAGCACGTCGTCGCGACCACCGCGCCGCAACAGCTTGCCGAGGCCCAGGGTGTTCTCGTCGGTGAAGTACACCGGCCCTGGACCTTGAGACACTATGCAGCGCGCTCGTGACCGGCTATCAGCTCGAAGCGGATGGCCTCGTCGACCTGCTCGGGAGACAGGTCGTACAGTTCCGCGATGTCCGCGCGACTGGTCCCCGCACGGAAGTCCTCGGCGAGCGAGTCGGTGCGGACGTTGCGAATGGCAGGCTGCCCGAAGGACCGCCGTGGGTCCATGACGACATCTGGCGTCCGCGGATTCGGCCTCAGCCGGCCGACGATGTCGCCGTCGTACTCCACCGCGGACCTGAAGCGCTCGGCCGCCTCGACCAGCATGAGCTGACCGTTGCGTACGACGACCAACTGCAGCGGGCGCTCCAGCCCGACCTGCTCCTGAACGACGCGCACCAACTCGCGCCCCTCGACGTCCAGGAGGGGCCTGGCCTGGGCGAGCGGGTACCGCCCGAACTCGTGGCGAAGCTCCACGATCGCGGGGCGTAGTCGCTGGACCGGGACGCGGCGACTGCGGAACTCTGCGAGCAGACGCGCTTCGACCATCTCCCCCAGGTGACGGAATCACCTCCGGTCCGCTCGGGGCGAAGCACCGGCTCGTAGTACCGACCCCCGCGCTCGTAGCCCTCCAGCCAACGCCGCGCGGTGCCCGCGTGCAGCCCGACTAGCCGGTCCACGTCCGAATAGGAGTAGATCGCCCGGTCGAGCAGTGACTGCACCATGGTCACATCCTGACACCGACCGGCGACAGCGGCGAGCCAGATCCACGGTGCGGCGCCCCGATCCCTTGTGTCACCCGATCTGCCCGAGCGGCATCAGCGAACTGCCACCTCACACGTTTGCTCCCTTTGGACCAGTCTGCTCCCCCTACAAAGGGGTGCAAACTATCCCAAAGGGAGCAAACACGGCGCGGATGTCAAGAGTGGGTCGGGAGGTCGACGATGACGGCGGTGCCGACGCCGTCGGGGCCGGGCTCGAGGGTGGCGCGGCCGCCGAGTGCGGCGGTGATCGCGTGGACGAGCGCGAGCCCGAGTCCGGTGCCGCCGCCTGCCCGGTTGCGGGCGCCATCCCCGCGGGCGAACCGCTCGAACGCCCGGTCCGCGAGCCCGGGCGGCAGGCCGGGCCCGTCGTCGTACACCCGCAGCCGCACGGGCCGCAGAGGGTCGGGGGCGACGCCAACAACCACAGAGACAGTGGTGCCTGGCGGCGTGTGGACCCGGGCGTTGGTCAGCAGGTTGACGACTACCTGGCGCAGCCGGTCGGGATCCCCGAGTACGACGACCGGCTCGTCGGGCAGGTCGAGCCGCCAGCGATGCTCGGCGCCGAGCAGCCGCGCGTCGGCGACCGCCTCGAGCAGCAGGTGGGTCAGGTCGATCTCCTCGTGCACCAGCGGCCGGCCGGCGTCCAGGCGGGCGAGCAGCAGCAGGTCCTCGACCAGCCGGCTCATCCGGGCGGACTCGGCCTCGACCCGGTCGATCGCGGTCCGCTGGGTCTCGGCGTCGTCGGGGTGGCGGCGGGCGAGCTCGGCGTACCCGCGCAGCGTCGCCAGCGGCGTCCGCAGCTCGTGCGAGGCGTCCGCGACGAACTGGCGCACCTGCTGCTCGCTGCGGTGCCGCGCGTCGAGGGCGGACTCGACGTGCGCGAGCATGCCGTTGAGGGCGGCGCCGACCTGGCCGACCTCGTTGCGTTCGTCGGCGAGCCGATCGGGCAGGCGCACGCCGAGCTCGATGTCCCCCTCGGCCAGCGACATCGTGCTCACCTCGTGCGCGGCGGCGGCGACTTCGCGCAGCGGCGCCAGTTGGCGTCGTACCACCCACACGCCCGCGAGCGCCGCGACCGCGACGCCGCCGGCGGTCAGCGCCAGCTGCCACATCAAGAGGCTGGCGACGGTGTCGTCGACGTCCTCGGTCGGCAGCCCGCTGACCAGCGTGACGCCGTCGACCTCGGTCGCCGCCACCCGGTAGCCGCCCAGGCCCGGCAGCGTGACCTCGCGGACGGGCTCGCCGGCGTCGACCTTGGCGAGGACGGCGAGCTGCTCGGCGTCGAGGGTACGACGGTCGCCGGGACCCCGCTCGGAGGAGACCAGCACGTCGCCGGCCGCGTCGTCGCCCGAGATCCAGGCGGTGACCGTGCCGATGCCCTGGCCGAGGACGTCCGGTCCGGGGCCGCCGCCCGGAGGTCCGTCCCGCCCGCCGGGACCGTCCCGATCGCCGAGGTCACCCCGGTCCGGCGAGGACGCACGGCCCAGGCTCGCGGCCACGGCACGGTCGAGGCGTTCCGTGAGGTAGCCGCGCATCGCAAGAGTCGTCGCCGTGCCGATCAGGACGCAGGTGACGGCGACCAGCAGGACGACGGTGATGACCAGTCGCCAGGTCAGCGACGCGGGCGCGCGCACGGCGATCAGCCCGCGGGCTTGACGACGTAGCCGGCGCCGCGCACGGTGTGGATCATCGGGTCGCGCCCGGCGTCGATCTTCTTCCGCAGGTAGGAGATGTAGAGCTCGACGACGTTGCCCTGGCCGCCGAAGTCGTAGTTCCACACGCGGTCGAGGATCTGCGCCTTCGACAGCACGCGGCGTGGGTTGCGCATCAGGAAGCGCAGCAGCTCGAACTCCGTCGCGGTCAGGGCGATCGCCTCGCCGCCGCGCGTGACCTCGCGGCTGTCCTCGTCCAGCACCAGGTCGCCGACCACGAGCTGGGACGTCGACGCGGCGCGCAGCGCACCGGCCCGGCGCATCAGGCCGCGAAGCCGCGCGACCAGCTCCTCGAGCGAGAAGGGCTTGGTGACGTAGTCGTCGCCGCCCGCGGTGAGGCCGGCGATCCGGTCCTCCACCGCGTCGCGGGCGGTCAGGAACACCACCGGCAGGTCGGGCTGGTCCGCCCGCATCCGGCGCAGCGCCTCGAGCCCGTCGAAGTCGGGCAGCATGACGTCGAGTACGACGGCATCGGGCCGCATCCGCCGCGCGGCCTCGACCGCCGTCGTACCGGTGTGGGCCTGCTCGGCCTGCCAGCCCTCGTAGCGCA
>JBDHZS010000251.1:0-4866 GCA_039812025.1 Nocardioides sp.
CGTGGCGACTCATAGCCACAAGCGGGAAACCGCACGACGCAAGCCTTCGGCAGCACTCATCGCGGCACCACTCGCGGTTCTCGCAACCGGCGCAGCGGTGACGATCGGAGTTGTTGGATCCGATCCCCCGTCCGACATCCTCGCCGTCGACCAGTCGGCCGCGGGCAGCGCCCTTGACCGCCGCCCGGCCGTTTCGCGTGGCGGTATCAGGCGCGGCGACGCCGGCCGGCCAGCGGGGTCTCCCGCGCGTGAGCTGAAGGCCGCTGCTGCGCGTCAGCTGAGCCCGGTCGATGAGGTCCTGCTGCCAAATGCGGTCGCAGCGGCCATCCGGAATGCCGAAAACCAACGATGGACCACCACCGAGCTCAACATCTGGACCCGCCCGGACAAGCAGGCCGAGCAGCTCGGTGTCCTCGATGCAGGTAAGAAGGTGCCCGTCACCGGCCGCGAGATGCTCGGCCGACAGGAGATCGTGCTGGACGGTGCGGCCCGGTGGGTCACTTCGGGCTATCTCAGCGAGGAGAAGCCTGAACCTGGGCCTAGCCTCGGCGGTCAGTGCACGAACGGGACCTCTGTCCCCTCCGGCGTCAGCTCGAACATCCGGGCGATCCACCAGACCGTCTGCGCGAACTTTCCCGAGATCGTGACCTACGGCACGCTGCGCGCCGACGGTGAGCATGCGCAGGGGATCGCTATGGACATCATGGTTGCCGGCGACCGCGCCTGGCAGGTCGCGGAGTTTCTCCGGGAGTATTACTCCGAGTTCGGGGTCAGCTACGTGATTCACGCCCGGCGGATCTGGTCGGTGGAGCGCTCTTCAGAGGGTTGGCGCGCGATGGAGGATCGCGGATCGGTGACCGCGAATCACTATGACCACGTCCATGTGACGACCTACTGATTCCCCGGAGCAGCCGCGCTCACCGGGTCGTGATGAAGACGGGGTTCGAGGAGAACCGGAGGTCACTCCAAGGGTTCTCCAGCCCGTCCATCTGTGGGTAAGAGTGAGGGCAGGCCGCTGCGGCGGCAAGCGCGACGTGTGTCTACTATTGCGTCTAGTAGATGTTGTTCTGACGAGACGCGGTAGGGGTGGTGGTGACGACGGACGTGGCGGACCGGGGCACCCGGCCATTGCCCTCGTGGGGGTGGGGTCGGTGGGCTTGGCGTGAGCTGACCTCGATGCGCACCGCCGTGGTTCTGCTCGGACTCCTCGCATTCGCGGCGATCCCGGGATCGGTGCTGCCGCAACGCAACGTCGCCACCGATCCGGCGGCGGTGCCGCAGTTCATTGCCGAGCACCCGAGGCTCTCGCCATGGCTGGACCGGCTGGGGCTGTTCGAGGTCTACGCCTCGCCCTGGTTCGCCGCCACGTACGGTCTGTTGCTGGTCTCGATGACCGGCTGCGTCCTCCCCCGCTGCGTGCGGCTATGGCGGGAGGCGCGGGCCGAGCCACCGAAGGCCCCACCGCGGCTGGACCGGTTCGAACACCACCGCGAAACCTCGCTCGACGCCCCGGCAGGCGTCGTGGTCGCACAGGCCGCGGCAACCCTGCGCGGCCGCGGCTATCGCGTCGTCGTCGACAGCGAGCCCGACGTGCCCTGCACGACAGGTGAGACGGGTGAGGCAGTGCCCGGCCAGGCGCAGGCACGGGCGGAGGTTCGCGCGGAGAAGGGCTATGCGCGGGAGATTGGAAACCTGGCCTTCCACCTCTCGCTGCTAGTCCTGCTGGTCGGCGTCGCCGGCGGGAAGCTGTTCGGCTTCGAGGGTCGGGTCGCGCTCGCCGAGGGCGACACCTTCACCAACGTGGCCTCCTCCTACGACGCATTCACACCGGCGTCGTTGGCCGACGTCGACGGGCTGACCCGATTCTCGATGACCTTGGAGGAACTCGAAACGGCCTTCGCGCCGACTGGGCCACGAACAGGCGAACCCCGGAAGTTCGACGCACAGGTCACCTACCGCACCGAGGGCGGCGCCGAAGCCTCCACCAGCATCGCGCCGAACCAGCCGCTGGACGTCGATGGCACCAAACTGTTCCTCAGCGGGCACGGGTACGCCCCCAGGGTGACGGTCCGCGACGGCGAGGGCGAGACCGTCTTCGCCGGGCCGGTCATCTTCCTTCCCTCCGACGGCGCACTGACCAGCGACGGCGTCATCAAGGTGCCGAACGCGAAACCGACCCAGCTGGGTTTCGAAGGTCTGTTCCTGCCCACCGGCACGCCGATGGGCGGCGATGTCTCGCAGTTCCCCGGACTGCTCGCACCCCGTCTGGACCTGGTGGCCTACTCCGGCGACCTCAGCATGGACACCGGAGTTCCGCAGTCGGTGTACAGCCTCGACAAGACCAGCCTGACCGAAATCGAGAGTCAGAGCCTGCGGATCGGTGAGACCATGCGGTTGCCCGACGGTGCCGGGTCGGTCACCTTCGACGGCGTCGCCCGGTTCGGCAACTTCCAGGTCGCCTACGACCCGGGCAAGGAGATCGCCCTGGCCGCAGCAGTCCTCCTGCTGATCGGTCTCACCGTCTCCCTCACCGTCCGCCGTCGACGGGTCTGGGTCCGCGTCACCCAATACCCCGACCGGGAGGGCGTCCAGGTGGAGACCGCCACGCGGTCCCTCACTCGCAGATCCGCACCGAGCGAGGACACAGACAAGCTCATGCAGACCCTGAACCGCCTCGCCCCCGACCTCGCCCCCGACCTTGATCCCGACCTCGATCCCGAGGCCGTGAGGAGTCTCTCGTGAACATCGCCGCGCTCTCCGACAACCTAGTGGCCCTCGCCATCGGCATCTATGCGGTGGCCTTCACGGTGTACGCCGCCGATCTGGCCAAGGCCCGCACTGGCGCCCGGTTCGGCGCCCGAACTCGCTCCACCACACCCGCCGCGGTGACCGGGTCGGCGAATCCCGTCGACTCCCCCGTCGCCGTAGACCTAGATGGACCGCCCGAGGACGTGGCGGCCCCCGACGTGAACTCGTTGCTCGACCGCAGCGACCGCAGCGACCTCAGCCGGACCGCGCTGATAGCGGGGCGACTTCTCACCATCGCCTGCGGCGTGAACATCGCGGCCGTGGTAGCACGAGGGGTCGCCGCGGGGCGGGCGCCGTGGGGAAACATGTACGAATTCGCCATGGTCGGCGCCGCTGCCATCGCCACCGCCTTCGTCGTCGGATCGCGGCGCCACCGGATTGAGGGTCTCGGGATCGGAGTTGCCGGACTGGTCCTAGTGTGCCTCGGGCTCGCCGTCACCGTTCTCTACACGCCGGTTGATGCGCTGATCCCCGTCCTCAACTCCTACTGGATGGTCATCCATGTGGCTGCGGCCATCGTCGCCGGCGGCGTGTTCACCATCGCCGCCCTCGCCTCGGGAGCGTTCCTGATCCAGCGGCGCCGCGAACGCGCCGACGACTCCACACCTGGCATTGACGCAACCCGCCGCGGGGCTGGGGCTGGGTTGAGGTCGGAGACGCTGGAGCGAGTCTCCTACGGGCTGATCGTGTTCGCCTTCCCGATCTGGACCTTCGCCGTCATCGCGGGCGCGGTATGGGCCGAGGCCGCCTGGGGCCGCTACTGGGGCTGGGACCCCAAAGAGACGTGGGCGTTCATCACCTGGGTGTTCTACGCCGCCTACCTCCACGCCCAGTCCACGGCCGGATGGCGCGGAACCCGCGCAGCATGGTTCAGCCTCCTCGGCTACGCGGCGTTCCTGTTCAACTTCGTCGGGGTCAACATGTGGATCTCCGGCCTGCACTCCTACGCCGGAGTGTGACCCGGTCGTGACCGGACCGCCGTTGTCAGCGGCACCTGGTGATCAGATGCGCCATGGTGACAGAGGGCAGCCATGAGCTGGTGGGAGATCATCGCCATGTTCGTCGGCATCCCCATCGCCGTCTGCGTGGGTGTCGGGACACTGGTGTTCTGGTTGACCGAGAACCGGGTGCCCGACGGACTCGCCGCTGCCCGCGAGCAGGACTCATCATCCGCGACAGCGGCAGCCCAGAACGAACCCGGGTCAGCCTGAAGCCACGCCCCAAGATCGGTCTGCAGATCCGCCCGCCGAGCATGGCCCCATGGTCGATCCCGAGGGCGATGGAGAGTGCGGCGGGATGTACGGCGACACGCACTGAGACACCAGTCGACCCGCGGCCCTCGCCCGCAGCCATCAACTGATGCGCGCAGCTACCAGGTCACTTCGTCGCAGTTGGCGGTGCGCTTCTCCTCGACCTGCAAGGTGGCGTGCTCGATGAGGTAGTCGTTCCGCAAGATCGTCTGTGCGGCCACCAATGCGGGTTGCCCTTGAGCGTTGTCGTGGAGGACCAGATGGGCGGTGGCCACGTTCATCCCCGAGGTGAGGGTCCAAGCGTGCAGGTCGTGCACGTCCTTCACTCCGGGCACCGAGGCCAAGGAGTCCGCGACCGCGTCGATGTCCAGGCCAGCGGGCGCGTGCTGCCCGAGCACCGCGAGGACCTGGCGGCCGAGCATGACCGCGCGCACCGCCACGAAGGCGCCGATCGCGAACGCGACAGCGGTGTCCCAGTACCCCTGGCCGGTCGCGGCGACGAGACCGGCTGCGGCAAGAACCCCGATGCTGCCGGCGGTGTCGGCGACGACCTCCAGGTAGGCGCCCTTGACGTTGAGCGAGTCCTTCGCTCCGGCGCGCAGCAGGACCAGTGCGGCCAGGTTCACCAGGAGGCCGAGAAAGCCGACGATCAGCATGGCGCCGGTGTCAACCTCGGGGTTGGTGCCCATACGACCAATCGCCTCGATGACGACGTAGGCGGCGACGCCGAGCATCAGCAGAACGGCGAGCCCGGAGGCGAAAACCTCCGCTCGGTAGGAGCCGTATGTGCGGCGGCCGGTGTCGTCGG
>JBDHZS010000252.1:0-4857 GCA_039812025.1 Nocardioides sp.
GGTGCATCTTTCTGCCGACTCGGCGTGTTTCTCGTGCGCCTTCGAGCCGACTCGGCGTGTTTCTCGTGCACCTTCGAGCCGACTCGGCGTGTCGGGGTCAGCTCTCGGCGCCGCGGCCGATCACCCAGCCGAAGATCCCGAGCGGCGTCAGCTCCAGGCCTCCGCCGCCGGGCAGCAGGTCGCCGACGACGTGGGCGACCGAGTTGGACAGCAGCACCCGGGACTCGGCGTTGAGCAGCACGCAGACCCCGTCGGCCTGGGCTAGCCAGCCGGACAGCGCGCGCTCCAGGGTCGCGACCCTCAGGTCGGCGGCGACGATCCCGACGAAGGCGCCCCGGGCGTGGACCGGCACCGCGACGGTGACGATGTCGTCGCCGACCCCGCCATGGTCGATGAACGGCCCCATCGCGCTCGGCTCCCCGCTCTCGCGCGGCCGCTTCATGAAGTCCTTCGAGACGTAGTCGTAGAAGTCGTCGCGGTTGGGGTCGATCTGGTGGCTGTAGTCGCGGTCGAACGCGCCGTCCGCCGCGCGCTGCCACCAGGCGATCCAGTAGTCCGCGTCGGCGAGCGCGCCCGGCTCGGCCATGAAGCCGAGGCCGTGCACGACGTCGTCGAGCTCGGCCAGCCGGGGCATCACGCTGCGGGCGACGTCGGCGTAGAGCCCGGCCGCGTGGGGCGGCCGGGCGAAGACGCCGGAGAGCTCCCCGGCGACGTCGGCGAGCGTCTGGATCGTGCCGTCGAAGACGACCCGCAGCCCGGTCGCCAGATCCCCGGCGTCGCGGCCCCTGCGGGCCCGGGCGTCGTGGGTGGCGATCATCCGGAGCCTGGCGCGCATCAGCTCGGTGACCAGGAAGGTCACCATCTGCTCGCCGCTCTCCCAGGCCGCGGTCGAGTCGCCCGCGGCGACGGCCTTGGCGACCGCGCGCATCCGCTCCGCGACGGCGGCGCGGTCGGCCACCTCCCCGAGCAGCACCTGGACCAGCCAGTCGAACTCCTCGTGCAGCGCGAGCTCGGCGCGCGTGAGCCGCATCGAGTGCGCGCACGCGGCGAGCTCGACGTGGAACCTCCCGAGCGCGCGCCGGCCCGCGGCCGAGGTGTCGGCCATGAACATCTCCTCGGCGCTCACGGCGAGACGCTCACTGGAGTCGGGGGCCACCCGGCGGGCGGCGAGGCGGGCGGCGTACGTCGTCAACGCGGCGCGCCAGTCCCCGAGATCGCGCAGCTCGGTCGAGGAGAGCCGCGCCAGCTCCTCCCCCGCCATCGACTCGCCGGCGGGCGGATGCTCGACGTAGCTGCCGCCGTTCTTGCCGACCCGGGTGACGATCAGCCCCTCGCCGCGCAGGGTGCCGAGCGCCTCGCGCAGGGAGAAGGTGGTCACGCCGAGCTGCCGGGCCAGGTCGGCCTCCCGGGGCAGCTTCTCGCCGTCGGTGAGGACGCCGAGGCCGATCGCGGTGCGCAGCCGCCGGGCCACGGCCGACGCCGCGTCCTCGGTCTGCAGGTGACCGAAGAGCACGCGTTTGGTCGTGGTGGTCGTCGCGGGGACCTGGGACGATCGCATGGTCACTCCGGGCCCCTCTCGCCTCGCCTGTCATCGGGAGTCTTCGGCATTGAAGCCTTGTCTACGCATCATATCGGCGCGGGCTTGCGCACGGTCCCGCAGGAGCGCGGTCACCGCCGGCGATCCCCGCCGCCACCAGGCATTTCGTCCTCCCCTCCACCGCTTGACTCACATCTAGCCGTGTGCGAATCTTCGACCACGAATCTCTATTGGTGAGGTGTCGGCACGATCCCGAGGGGGTTGCATGAAGGATGTCGTCGTCGTGGGCGGCGGTATCGCCGGCCTGTCGGCTGCCTGGCGGCTGCGGCACTGGGACTCACTCCTCCTCGAGGCGGACGACCGCGTCGGCGGCCGCATCCAATCCGAACGGCGTGGCCAGTACTGGATGAACTGGGGCGCCCACGTGTTCGCGGGCTCGGGGACGGCGACGGACGCGCTCCTGACCGAGGTCGGGGTGACCGCGGTCAAGGTGCCCGGCTCCCTCACCAGCCTCTCGATGAACGGCAAATTCCTCACCAAGGGCCGCGTCGAGACCTATCCCTTCCGGATCCCGATGTCGCCCGCGGCCCGCGCCGCCCTGGTCACCAAGGGTGCCAAGCTCGCCCGCGAGGTGACGCGCTACGCCCGCGCGGTGAGGCCCCGCTCCGGGGAGTCGCCGGCGCAGCGGCAGCAGCGGATCTACAACTACGACAACGACCGCACCTTCTTCGACGTGATCGGCGACATCCCGGCCGACGCGGCCGCGATCTTCGCCACCACGGTGACCCGCTCCGCCGGAGACATGGACCAGATCTCCGCGGGCGCGGGCGTGGGCTACTTCGCCCTGGTGTGGAACGTCGGCGGCGGCCTGGGGCGAGGCATCATCGGCGGGCCCTCGACGCTGACCCAGTCCATCGCCGCCTCGCTCGGCGACCGCGTCCAGCTCGGCGCGGCGGTGCACGAGGTCGCCCACCGGCGCGACTCGGTGGTCGTGCGCTACTCCCAGGGCGGCGAGGACCACGAGGTCGAGGCAAGGTACGTCGTCCTCGCGACCCCCGCGACCGTCTCCCACCGGGTGGCCGTCGACCTCCCCAACGACGTGCGGGACGCGCTGCGCGAGGTCCGCTACGGACCCCACGTCTCGGCGGCGTTCCTCACCGACGAGACCGAGCCGCGGCCATGGGACGCGTCGTACGCGATCGCCTGCCCGAAGCGGTCCTTCACGGTCGCGCTCAACCACGCCAGCATCGTCCGCGGCAGCGAGTTGGAGCGCCAGCCGGGCGGCAGCATCATGACCTTCTCGCCGGCGAGCCTGGGCAGGGCGCTGCTGGACAAGCCCGACGAGGAGGTCGTCGCCACCCACCTCGCCGACCTCGAGCAGGTGCTCGGGGACGACTTCGGCGACACCGTGATCGAGGCCAAGGCCGCCCGCTGGGAGGACGGCTCGCCGTACTGCTTCCCGGGCCGCGCCAAGCTGCAGCCCACCCTGATGCGCCGCTCGAGCCGGGTCTTCCTCGCGGGCGACTACCTGGGGACGCTCTACACCGAATCCGCGATCGCCACCGGGCTCTCCGCCGCCCAGGAGGCAGCCAGCCAGCTCGCAACCGAAAGGAACCACTGATCACCATGACGTCATCTCTGCGGGGCGTGCTCGTCGCGCTCTCCACCCCGTTCGCCGCCGACGGCAGCATCGACGAGGCCAACCTGCGCGCGCTGGTCGACAAGACCATCGACGGCGGCATCCACGGCGTGGTCGCGTGCGGCTCCACCGGCGAGTTCTCCGCGCTCAGCTCCGACGAGCGGCGCCTCGTCGTCGAGACCGTCGTCGACCAGGCCGCGGGCCGGGTGCCGGTCGTCGCGCAGACCGGGTCGACCAGCACCGCCGAGGCGATCGCGCTCTCCCGCCACGCGGAGTCCGTCGGCGCCGACGTCGTGATGCCGGTCGCGCCGTTCTACGAGCCCCTGACGATCGCCGAGACCGAGGCCTACCTGCGCCGGGTCGCCGGGTCGGTCGGCATCCCCGTGATGATCTACAACCTGCCGCCCGCGACCGGCGTGGACCTGCCCGCCGAGGTCGTCGCCGGCCTCGCGCGCGAGACCGAGAACATCAAGTACATCAAGAACACCAGCCCCGACATGGGCCAGGCGGCGCAGCTGATCCACCACTACGGCGACGTGATCGGCACGTTCGTCGGGTGGGACAGCCTGATCCTGTCGTCGCTGGTCGCGGGGTCGGCCGGCGTGATGGCGGGCAGCGCGAGCGCGATCCCCGCCGAGCTGGTCGCCGTGTACGACGCGGTGCAGACCGGCAACCTCGACACCGCGCGCGCCGCCTGGGCCAAGGTCTACCCGGTCCTGGACGCCGCGCTGTCGGTCAACTACATCGCCGCCGTCAAGGTCATGCTCGAGACCGTCGGCTTCCCCGCCGGCCAGATCCGCGAGCCCTTCTCCCCCCTCAGCGACGAGGACGCCGCGCACATCGCCGAGCTCACCAAGGCCCTCGTCTCCTAACTCTTGTTCGCAACGCACAACTCCCGGAGGAATCCCCATGTCCGCAACTCTTGAGACCGTCGAGGTCAAGCGCGGTCCGTCGCTGCTCGTCGACGGCGACCTGCCGCCCGAGCAGCACTTCATCGACGGCGCCTTCACCACGGGCGCCTCCACGTCGTACATCGACGTCGTGGACCCGTGCAACGGCTCGGTGTTCGCCCGCGTCCCCGAGGGCACCGCCGCCGACGTCGACGTCGCCGTGGTGGCCGCGCGGGCCGCGCAGCCGGCCTGGGGCGCGCTGACCCCCTCGGAGCGCTCGGCCGTCCTGCTCCAGATCGCCGACCGGGTCGAGGAGAACTTCGACCTGCTCGTCCGGCTCGAGTGCGCCAACACCGGCAAGCCACTGGTCGTCTCCCGCGACGACGTCTCCAGCACCGTCGACACCTTCCGCTTCATGGCCGGTGCGTCTCGGGCGATCACCGCTCAGGCCGCGTCGAACTACGCCGAGAACAACCTGTCGATCATCGTGCGCGAGCCGCTCGGCGTGATCGGCGTCGTCACGCCGTGGAACTACCCGCTGCTGATGGCCGCGTGGAAGATCGCCCCGATCCTGGCCGCCGGCAACACACTGGTGCTCAAGCCCTCGGAGCAGACCCCGCTCACCACCCTCAAGTTCGCCGAGCTGGTCGCCGACCTGCTGCCCGCCGGGGCGATGAACATCGTCACCGGCTACGGCCCGGAGGTCGGCGGGCGCCTCTCCGCGCACCCCGACCTCGACATGATCGCGCTCACCGGCTCGGTCGCCAGCGGTCGCGCGGTGGCCGCCGGCG
>JBDHZS010000253.1:0-4832 GCA_039812025.1 Nocardioides sp.
GAGATCGCCGCGGAGTTCGTCGTCTCGGAGGCGACCGTC
The DNA here is from genome assembly GCA_039812025.1 of Nocardioides sp. Classification (GTDB taxonomy): domain Bacteria; phylum Actinomycetota; class Actinomycetes; order Propionibacteriales; family Nocardioidaceae; genus Nocardioides. Next base: position 40 of record JBDHZS010000253.1, read on the forward strand.
AAGACCCACATCGGCCGGTTGCTCGCCAAGACCGGCTCCCGCGACCGGGTGCAGCTCGTGGTGCTCGCCTACGAGACGGGCCTCGCGTGACAACGTGTGAGGGCGTCGTACGACCCAGGTAGGACCACCGGATCCACCCGCGGCCCGACGACACCGGCCGGGTCCGGCGGCGACGGTGGAGCCATGACTCAGACCCTCACCTCCCTCGCCGCCTGCACCCGCGACCTGGTCAAGACCTACGGCCGCGGCGACGCGGCGGTCCACGCCCTGCGGGGGGTCGACATCGACCTGCCGGCGGGGCGGTTCACCGCGATCATGGGCCCGTCCGGCTCGGGCAAGTCGACGCTGATGCACTGCCTCGCCGGGCTGGACCAGCCGACCTCGGGCATCGTCGAGGTCGCGGGCACCCGGCTCGACGCGCTCGGCGACGATGCGCTCACGCGGTTCCGGCGCGACAACATCGGCTTCGTCTTCCAGGCCTACAACCTGCTACCGATGCTCACCGCGAGCCAGAACGTCCTGCTCCCCCTCGAGCTCGCCGGCCGCCGGATCGACGGCGCCGCCCGCGAACGCATGCTGCTGCTCGCCGACGTCCTCGGCATCGGGGACCGGCTCGGCCATCGGCCCCACGAGCTCTCCGGCGGGCAGCAGCAGCGGGTCGCCATCGCCCGCGCGCTCATCAACCAGCCCGCGATCGTCTTCGCCGACGAGCCGACCGGCAACCTCGACAGCGAGAGCTCGGCGGAGGTGCTCGACCACCTGCGCCGCAGCGTCCGCGAGCTCGGGCAGACGGTCGTGATGGTCACCCACGAGCAGTCCGCCGCGGCGTACGCCAACCGCGTCGTCACCGTCGTCGACGGCCTCGCGCAGGGGGTCACGCTCTGATGCGCACCGTGCTCGGGGCCTCGCTGCGGGTGTACCTGCGCCGGTACGTCGCCGCCGCACTGGCCGTCGCGACCTCGGTCGGGTTCATCGTCGCGATCGGGGGGCTCTCGTCCGCCACGACGGCAGGCCTGACCAGCGGGCTCGACGCGCCCTACCGCCACGCCGTCTCCGTGGTCAACGCGGTGGACGACGACGGGGTGGACGAGCTGGTCGCAGGCGGCGACGCGTTCCCGACCGGCTACGCGTTCCTGCCGGTCGGCAGCGGGGGTCGCACGATCGACTCGCAGGTGCAGGTCGGGCCGATCTCGAACGACGAGCGGTTCCGGTGGCAGGAGCTGGTCTCGGGCCGCTTCCCGGCCACGCGCGGCGAGGCGGTCGTCGACGCCGAGCGGGCGCGGCAGGCGGGCGTCGAGGTCGGCGACACCATCACCATCGGCACCGCGGAGGCGTCGTACGACGTCGTCGGGACCGTGAACTCGCCGTCGGTGCTCGAGGGCGCGACCGTGTACGTCGGGTGGCAGGACATCCAGGCCTGGCGCGACCAGCTCATGATCAACTCGGTGGCATCGACCACGCCGGTCGCCACCCTGGAGAGGGCCTACCCGACGGCGGAGGTCTGGACCGCGGACGACTGGGTCGCCTCCGCGCACGAGGCGATGAGCGGCCAGGCGAACGTGATGTCGGCGATCCTCGGGCTGTTCGCGACGATCGCGGGCTTCGTGGCGGTGCTGGTCATCGCGAACACCTTCTCGATCCTCTTCGCGCAGCGGCGCCGGGACTTCGCGCTGCTCAGAGCGGTCGGGGCGACCGGCCGGCAGCTGGTGCGGTCCGTCCGTGTCGAGGCGCTCGCGCTCGGGGTCGTGGCGACGTCGGCCGGGCTGCTGGGCGGCATGGGGTTCGCGCTCGGCGGGGTGGCGCTGCTGCGGCACTTCGGGAGTGCACCGCTGGGAGCAGCCTCCTTCGGGCCCTCGTGGCTCGCGGGCGCCACCGTCGCCGGCCTCCTCACGACGGTCATCGCGGCGTGGCTGCCGACCCGGCAGGTGGCGCGGGTCTCCCCGCTCGCCGCGCTGCGCCCGGTCGAGACGACCGGCGTGCTCACCGGGTCGGGGCGGGTGCGGACCGCGCTGGGCGTCGTACTCCTCCTGGGCGGCTCGGGCCTCCTCGCCGCGGCCATCCCCGCCCACCAGATCGCGCTGATGCTGGCAGGGGGCGTCGCCTTCTCGACCGGCATCCTCGCGCTGGGGCCCGTGCTGACGCCGGCGCTGCTCCGCGGGGTCGGCCTGCTGATCGCTCCGGTGCTGGGTGCGGTCGGCCGGCTCGCGGCGGGCGACACGGTGCGCAACCCGCGCCGTACCGCCGCCACCACGGCGTCGCTCCTCGTCAGCGTCACCCTGACCACCGCGATGCTCACGGGGATGGCCAGCACGAGGTCCGGCCTCGACGCGGCGATGGACGCCGACCACCCGATCGATCTGGCGCTCACCTCGTCCGAACCGGTCTCCGCCGCCATGGTCGAGGCGGTCGCCGGGCACCCGGGCGTCGCCCAGGTGGCCACGGTCGAGGGCGTGGCCGCGGACGTCGATGGCACGCCTTTGTCGGTGCTGGCTGCCCCTCTCACACCCCCGGCCTCCGAGGTGCTCCGGGCTCCGTTGGAGCCGGTGCCGCCCGGCGTCATCCGGCTGCCCTTCGGGGCGGTCCAGGGCGCCGGCGAATCGGTCCGGATCCGCGCCGCCGACGGGGGTACGGCGCGGCTCCGGGTCGAGCACGGCGTCGGCTGGGGCAACGCCGGGCTGGTCTCCCCGGAAACACTCGCAACACTTGCGGCTTCTAGCGGGTCGGCCGGGCCCGCGCCGTACGCGCTGTGGGTGCGGGCGACGGACGACGCGGACGCCGACGAGCTGGGCGGCGACCTGGAGGTGCTCACCGGCGCCCAGCTCGAGAACGGCCTGGCCGACCGCGCGTGGGTGGACCTGCAGCTCGACGTGGTGACCTGGTCGGTGGTCGGCCTGCTCGGGATCGCCGTCGTGATCGCGCTGATCGGGATCGGCAACACGCTCGGACTCTCGGTCGTCGAGCGGGCCCGCGAGCTGGCGCTGCTGCGCGCGCTGGGGATGACCCGGCGGCAGCTGCGGCGGATGCTCGGCACCGAGGCGATCCTGCTCAGCATGGTCGCGACGCTGCTGGGGACGGCGATCGGGGTGTTCTTCGCGTGGGTCGGCCTGCGGGTGATGGTCGACGCGGTGCTCGACGACGTCACGACCGTCCTGCCGATCGGCCAACTCGCGGCCGTGATCGTGATCTCGACCGCCGCCGGCCTGCTGGCCTGCCTCCTGCCCGCCCGCCGGGCCGCCCGGATCAGCCCCGCCGCGGGACTCTCGCTGGACTGAGCTACTGCTCGGCGGCGGCGAGGTCGACCTCGGGCAGCGGCTGCCGGAAGCCGCGGGTGTTCACGGCGAGGATGATCACGCCGATCACGGCCCACGTCGTACCGACGACTAGGGACCAGTTGTCCAGGCTGAGCAGCAGCGCGAGGTTGACGACCGCACCGAGCGCGGGCACGGCGATGCTGAGGACGACGGCCTTCGAGCTGCGGTCCGTGGAGAACCGGAAGTGGTAGAAGATCACCGACAGGCACACGGACGTGAACGCCACGAAGGCGCCGAAGTTGATCAGGGACGCCGCGCGGCTCAGGTCCAGGAAGACGGCGATGAAGGCGACCGCGCCGACGAGGAGCACGGCGTACGCCGGCGTGCCCTTGCTGTTGACCTCGGCGAAGACGCGGCGCGGCAGCACCCCGTCGCGGCCCATCGCGAAGAGCAGTCGCGCGGCGCTGAGCTGCTGGGTGAGCCCGCAGCCGAGGACGGCGCACATGTAGCAGACCAGGAAGAAGGTCTGGAACGCCGCGCCACCGACGTACAGGGCGATCTGCGGGGACGCGGAGACGACGTCGCCGAGCGCGGACACGTCCGGGAAGAGCAGTTGCATGCCGGTGGTGATCGACACGAAGAACACCCCGGCGCTGAAGACGATGATGAACACGGCGCGCGGGACGTCGCGGGTGGGGTGCTTGGCCTCCTCGGCCAGCGTCGTGACCGCGTCGAAGCCCAGGAAGGACAGCGCCAGGATCGAGGCGCCGCCGAGCAGGGCGGTGAACTCGGTGTCGCCGAGCAGGAACGGCTGCAGGTTGAAGGACGCCCCGTTGGTGCCCTCGATGATGTTCTTGATCAGGAAGAAGAGGAACGCCGCCGACGCGACCACCTGGGCTCCGACCAGGATCAGGTTGGCGTTGGCGGCGATGCGGACGCCGATCAGGTTCATCGCGGTGGTGATCAGGACGGTCGAGGCGATCCACACCCAGGCGGGCACGTTCGGGAACGGCGCCGACATGTAGATGCTCGAGAGCAGCGCGTTGATCATCGGCAGGAAGAGGTAGTCCAGCGTCGCGGCCCAGCCGACCAGGAAGCCCACGATCGGGTGCATGGTGCGCCGCGCGTAGGTGTAGGCCGAGCCCGCGAACGGCAGCACCTTCACCATCCGCGCGTAGCAGTAGGCCGTCAGGATCACCGCCACCAGGATCGTCAGGTAGGCCAGCGGCACCTTGCCGCCGGTGGCCTCCGACACGATGCCGAAGGTGTCGAAGACCGCGAGCGGGGCCATGAACGCCAGGCCCATGAAGACCAAGTGCCGCAGCTCGAGGGAACGCCGCAGGTGGGGCGCCTCGGCCGAGTGATCGGGGGTGCTGGTCGTCGTACTCAAGGTCGGCTCCTCGTCGCCTGGTCGGCCGCTCGGTCGGCCGCGTCTGTCAGGGATCCGAGCGCCCCGCCGACGATTGTTTGACGCAAGTGTCAAATAAGTCAAGCCCTCCATCTCAAGAGGGAGTGACCGGGCTCACGACGGCTCGGCTCGTC
>JBDHZS010000254.1:0-4785 GCA_039812025.1 Nocardioides sp.
GACACCATGCCGCTCGGCGACCACCGCGACCGACACCGCGCCGATCCCGACGCCGAGCGGCTGGGCCATCTGCCGCACGCCCATCGCCAGCCCGCGCCGCCGGGGCGGGAACCACCCGACCACCAGGCGCCCGCTGGCCGACGCGCACCCGGCCGCGCAGCCACCCGCGGCGGCCAGCAACAGCCACAGCTGCCACACGGAGGACGCCGCCGGGCTCGATCCGGGGTCCAGTCCGGTGGCCAGCCCCGTCGCGAGCGTCGCCCCGCCGAGACAGGTGAGCAGCGTGGTCCGCTCGCCCCACCGATCGACGACCAGCCCCCAGGCGATGAGCGTCAGGAGCACGCCGACCATGGGCGCCGCCGCCACGGCGCCCGCCTGCGCCAGGGTGAGGCCCGAGTCGGTCAAGGACGGGATCAGGAACGCCGGCCCGTGGATCGTGACCGCGGATGCTCCCTGGGCCAGGGTGCCGGCGGCCAGCATGACCCACGGGCCCGCGGCGCGCCGTACCCCCGCTGGCTCCTCGACGCGCATCAGGCCAGTAGACACGTGGTGCGTCGACAGGGCCGAATCGGAGTCGATTCGCGACGGCGCCGAGGGTCGATCAGGGGCCAATATGTTGGTATTATTTGCACATGGACCGCCTCGTAGACCGCAACCTCACCGCGACCGCCTTCGCCCCCGACGCCCAGAGCGGCGACCTGCCGCCGTCGGCGCGCACCGTCGTGATCGGGGCGGGCATCATCGGCACCAGCGCCGCCTACCACCTGGCCGAGGCCGGCGACGACAGCGTGCTGCTCCTGGACCGCAACGTCGTCGGCAGCGGTACGACGTGGCACGCGGCCGGATTGACCTCGAGCCTGCGGACCACGCCCGCGCTGACCGAGCTGGCGTCGTACGGCATCGAGACCTATGCCCGGCTGCAGGCCGAGTCGGGCGTCGACGTCTCGTTCAACCAGTGCGGCTCCCTGCTCGTCGCCCGGACCCCGGGCCGCATGGACGAGATCCGCTACAACGCGGCCGTCGCCCGGTTGATGGGGGTCCCGGCCCAGATCGTCACGCCCGAGGAGATCGGTGCGCTCTGGCCGCTGGCGTCGACCGAGGGCCTCCTCGGCGGGCTCTACCAACCGCAGGACGGCACGGTCAACCCCGGCCATGCCGCTGTGGCGCTCGCCAAGCTCGCCCACGAGCGCGGCGTCGCGATCCGGGAGCGGGTGGCCGTCACGGCGATCACCCACGAGGCGGGCCGGGTCACCGGCGTCGACACCGACCAGGGCCACGTCGCCTGCGAGCGTGTCCTGCTGGCCGCCGGCCTGTGGAGCCGCGACCTCGCCGCGGGCTGCGGCGTCAGCCTGCCGCTCTACGCCGCCGAGCACGTCCACGTCCGCACCGAACCGGTCGCCGGCGCGGTGCCGACGCTGCCGATCCTGCGCGACCTCGACGGCTACCTCTACGTCCGCCCCGAGGACGGCCACCTGCTCGTCGGCGCCTTCGAGCCGGACGGGCTGCCGCGCCGCGTCGACGAGATCGACCCGAACGGCTTCGCCCAGTTCGAGCCGGACTGGGAGCACTTCGCGCCGGTGCGGCGCAACGCCGAGCAGCGGGTGCCGCTGCTCGAGGACGCCGCCTACGACTGGTTCCTCAACGCGCCCGAGGCGTTCACCCCCGACGGCAACTTCTGCCTCGGCGAGACGGTCGAGCTCGAGGGCCTCCACGTGGCGGCCGGCTTCAACTCCCAGGGCATCATCTTCGGCCCCGGCGCGGGCCGCGCGGCCGCGGAGTGGATGACGGCCGGCAGCCCGACCTTCGACGCCGCCGCGGTCGACGTACGACGCTTCGCCCGCAGCCAGCACAACCGCGGCTACCTGCACGAGCGCACCAAGGAGGCGCTCGGCCGGCTCTACGCCATGCACTGGCCGCACCTGCAGCCGGTCACCGCGCGGGGCGTCCGTCGTACGCCGCTCCACGACCGGCTCGCCGCCGCGGGCGCCTGCTTCGGCGAGATGACCGGCTGGGAGCGCGCCAACTGGTTCGCGCCCGAGGGCACCGAGCCCGGGTACGAGTACAGCTACGGCCGCCAGAACTGGTTCGACGTGGTCGGGGAGGAACACCGCGCGGCCCGCGAGGCGGTCGCGCTCTTCGACCTCAGCTCGTTCACGAAGGTCGAGGTCGCCGGGCCGGACGCGCTCGCCGTGCTGCAGCGCTTCTGCACCGCGGACGTCGACCTCGTCCCCGGCCGGGTGCGCTACACGCTGATGCTCAACGCAGGCGGCGGGATCGAGCTCGACGGGACCGTCGTCCGGCTCGGCGAGGACCGGTTCTGGGTGATCACCCCCGCCGCGTCCCAGCACAAGACGCTCGGCCTGCTCAAGCGGCTGGCCCGCGGCCGGGCGGCGGCCGTCTTCGACGCCACGGCCGGCTACGCCACCATCGCGGTGATGGGGCCGCACAGCCGCGAACTGATGACGCGCGTGTCGCCCGACGACTGGTCGAACGCGGCCCAGGGCTTCGGCCGCGCCCGCGAGGTCGAGGTCGCGGACGGCCACGCGCTGGCGCTGCGGATCAGCTTCGTCGGCGAGCTCGGCTACGAGCTCTATCCGCCCGCCGACCAGGCGGTCAACACCTACGACGCGCTCGTCGCCGCCGGGCGCGACCTCGGGCTGCGCCACGCCGGCTATCACGCGCTCGACTCGCTGCGCAGCGAGAAGGGCTATCGCCACCTCGGCCACGACATCGGCCCGGTCGACGACCCGCACGAGGCCGGGCTGAGCTTCACCGTCTCGAAGGCCAAGGAGTTCGTGGGCAGCGACGCGCTGGCGCGGCGGGGCGCGCCCACCCGCCGTACCGTCTTCGTCGCGCTGCGCGACCCCGACCCGGTCTTCGTGCACGACGAGTCGATCCTGTGCGACGGCCGGATCGTCGGCAGGCTGACCAGCGGCAGCTACGGCTACACGCTCGGGCGTGCCTGCGGCGTCGGGTACGTCGCCGCCGACGCCCCGGACGACGGCGGCTACACGGTCGACTGCGGCGGGCGCGAGGTCGAGGCGGATGTCTCCTCGACGCCCTTCTACGACCCGACGAACAGCCGGCTGCGCGGATGAGCGGAGCCGGGATGGTCGAGTTCGGCGTACGGCGTCCGCTCGGCGTCGACGCGGGCGAAGCGCGCCGGGCCGCCGTGCTGGACGCGGCGGAGCAGCTGCTCGCGGTGCACGGTTTCGACGCGCTCCGGCTCCGCGACGTCGCCGGTCGTGCCGGCGTCTCGATCGGCCTGATCCAGCACTACTTCGTCACCCGCGACGAGCTGTTGCGCGCGACGATCCGCAACGCGAGCGAGCGCCGGGCCCGGGCCTGGTCGGGTCTCGCGGACCGCCGGTCGACGGGGCGGGAGAAGCTGGCCGCGCTGCTCGCCGGCGCGCTGGATGACCGGCACCGGTGCCTGACCTGGCTCGAGACCTGCGCCGCGGCCAGCCGGCATCCGGAGCTGATGGCGGACGTGCGCCGGACCCAGGACGCGTGGCGCTCCGTGCTGCGCTCGGCGATCGAGGCAGGGATCGCGGAGGGGGAGTTCGCGCCGGAGCTCCCGGTCGAGGACGTCGTCGGGCTGCTCATCGGCCTGATCGACGGCTTCATGCTCGCCGGGGCCACCGAGCCGGGGGACGATCGCTCGTCCGAGCGGGCTGCCGCCGGCCGCGTGGCGCTCCTCGGCGAGGCCGCCGACCGCCTGCTCCGCCCCTGACCCCGAGTCAGTCGCCCCAGCCCATGGGGAAGACCTCGAACGACGCGGCCATCGGCGTGCCGAGCCGGGTGCCGATGGCGCGAGCGAAGCCCTCGAGGAACTCGGCGGGATCCCAGTCCTCCCAGCCGAGACCGTCGATGTAGGCGCGGTGGGCGGCCAGCGACGCGACGCCGCGATCGAAGGTCGCGGTGGTGTCCACGCCGTGCTCGGCGCGGGGTGAACCCGCCGCCCACACCTCCCGGACGCCACCCCACGGCTGGAGTCCGTCGACGAGTTGCTCGGGGAAGACCCATCGGTTGCCGGCGTCCCGGACGGCGTCGAGGACGGCGCGGCCCACGGCGATATGGTCGGCCTGGTTGAGGTTGCGGCCGCCGAAGGTCTCGTGGAAGTTCCCGGTGATCACGATCTCGGGGCGATGCCTGCGCACCACCTCGGCGATCGAGCGGCGCAGCGGCACGCCGTACTCGAGGATGCCGTCCGGCAGCCGCAGGAAGTCGCACGTCTCGACCCCGACCTCGGCGCACGCGGCGAGCTGCTCATCCTCGCGCAGCGGCCCCGCCTCGTCGGGGTGCATGCCGTCGATGCCGGCCTCGCCGGAGGTCACCATGCAGTAGTCGACCTGCTTGCCCTGGTCGGTCCAGCGCGCGACGGCTGCGGCCGCTCCGAACTCCATGTCGTCCGGATGCGCGACCATGGCCAGCGCCCGCGTCCAGTTCTCGTCCAGCGGCGTCAACGGTTCCGGTGTCATGCCCCGAGCGTGGCACCAATCCGGCCCCGCGCCAAGGGCACTCCCGCCCCCTCGTCGCGGTAGTCCCCAACGTTCTGCAGGGGTTACTCGCGCGTAACCCCTGCGAAACGTTGGGGACTACCCCAGGTTGGGCGGCGGCAGGGGCTCGCTCGGGAGCCGGTAGCATGCAGCCGCGGGTCCGGTACGACGCCCGCACGGGGCGGTAGCTCAGTCGGTCAGAGCAGAGGACTCATAATCCTTGGGTCGCGGGTTCGAGCCCCGCCCGCCCTACACCCGCGTGTGGCTGCGGCGATGGTCGAAGACC
>JBDHZS010000255.1:0-4769 GCA_039812025.1 Nocardioides sp.
AATCCGGCCCGCACTCCCCAGTGGTACCTCGCGAAGCTCGCCGCGAACTCCCCGCTCGGCGTCGTCGACCACGGCACGGCGAAGGGCATCGCATCCGGGGCATGGATGCCGGCCTGGGCCAGGTCCGCGAGGTCGCCAAGGATGTCGTCGGTGATGCCGCGGAGTTCGAGAGGTCCCGCGGCGATGCGCAGCCCGAGGAGCGGCAGTGCTTCTGCGACGTCGGCCATGGTCGAGGGTGCCCCGGCCCCGGCCACCACCGCAACCCGGTTTCGCCCCTGCCGAACGCGCTGCTAGGTCCGTTCTCAGCCCGAGAACGGACGAAAGTGCGCGTTCGGCAAGGGGCGGGGGTCAGGAGAGGGGGTCAGGAGAAGGCGTCCTCCACCGCGTCGGCGAAGTCGGCCATCGACCCGAACTCCAGGTCGTAGCTGTAGTCGGCGCCCGGCTCGGGGGTGGCGCCCCAGCCGGGGCGGTCGTGGCGGCGGTTGATCCACACCGACGGCAGACCTTCGCGCTTGGCGGGCACGTGGTCGTGGAAGAGGCTCTGCGCGACATGGAGCAGCTCGCTCCGCTCGGCGCCCAGGCCCGGCAGCGCCCGGTCGAGGGCGCGGAAGTGGGCCTCCGCCGGCTTGTAGGCGCCCACGTCCTCGGCGGTGATGATCGCCGCGAACCGGCCGCGCAGGCGCTCGTTGCTGCCGGCGAAGCCCGCGCGGTGGACGTTGGACAGGATGATCAGCTCATAGTGCTCCGCGAGCCGGGCGAGCGCGTCCGCAGAGTCGGGGAACGCGGGCCAGGCAGGCACCGAAGAGCCGAGCCGGGCGGCCCAGTCCTCACTGACGTCGTACCCGAGCCCGGCGCCCGTGCGCCGGAAGGCCTGCGCGAGCACGTCCGGGTAGAGCGTGGCCGGCGCCTCGCGCTCGACGGCCGCCTCGTTGTCGGCATAGGCGAGGAGAAGCTCCTCGTCGGTCAGGTCGAGGCCTTGCTCCCGCGCCCACGCGGAGAGTACGGCGGCGATCCCGGCCTCCCAGTCGATCAGCGTGCCGTAGCAGTCGAAGCTCAGCGCCTTGTAGGCAGTCAGGTCGAGGTCGGTCATGAGTCGAACTGTAGAACCGCGGTGCGGTCGTCATCCCGCTGCTCGGCACAGGGCCCCAACCGCGCGGACCGCTGTGGCGTCGTACTCGCGAAGGTGGTGATCAGATGGTGAGAGGCAACGTCTGGCGTCTGTCGCTCGTGGTGGCGGCCGGACTGATGGTCGCGGCGTGCGAAGGTACGACGTCCATCAACCCGCCGGCGCCATCGGGCTCATCAGCCGAGAACGCATCTGGCGGTCGAGTGGTGGAAGGATTCCGGGTGGCCGCGGAGTCGCGAACCCCGCTGCGGGACGGCCCGCCGTACCCGGGGACACCGCGGTGGCTGCGAGATCTCGACCTGGACGACGCGGCGACGGCCGCCACGCTGCGGGAGGCCCCGGTACGACGGGCGCTTCTCGCCGCTGAGCTATCGATCTGGTCGCCCGAGATTTGGTCCGCGGATCCGGTGAGCGGTCACGGCGAGGCGGCGATCGTCTATCTGCTGACTCCGCGCGGGGAATGGCGGCGTGTCGACTTCGCCGACTATCCCGGCCGGTTCCACTCCGAACCGCAGTTCGAGCTGAGTCCCGACGGCGGCCGTCTGGCCCTGGGCGTCGGGGCCGAGCGGTCGATCGTCGTCGTGGACCTGCACGACAATTCTCACCGCCGCTACCGGCTCCCGGTCCGTTCGCCGATCCGCCTGAGCTGGTCGCCCGATGGGACCGCCATCACCTTCTCGCCGCGAAACAAGACGGCGGGCCGCCACCCTGGCTACGAGTTGGATCTGGAGAGCGGCGAGGTTGCGGGCACGCCGTACGTGGTGCCGTACAGCGCGTATGACACCACCCGCGACGAGGTGGTCGAGCTGGGGCGGGATAGCAGCGGTCGCTGGCACCTCAACAGCTACCGGGGTGGCGAGCTCCGGGCGGAGCGTTGGCTGCAGTACGGCGATTTCGGCGGACTCGACCCGGTGGTGCGTCGCTACGTGGCCTACGAGTATCGGACCAGGCCCGCGCACCGTGCCCGGGGCGCCCGTGGCGACGCGATCGTCGTCGTCGACCCGGACACCGGGGCGTTGCGACGCATGCTCACCGACGATCGGTTCCGCCGCACGTGGACCTATGCCGGGGAGTGGGTCGGCGACGCCGAGCTCGTCTACGTCTCCGGCAAGCCGGGCGTCGTCCGAGTCTGGAACGTCGAATCCGGCCGCACCCACACCTTCGCCCGGTTCGCGGATCGTGGCATCCACGTGTCGGTCGCCCGCGACGCGGTAGCCGACCTTCTTCGGCGGCCGTAGGCGGTCCAGGTTGGTGAGCGTCCTACGTGGACTAGTGACGACCGGTTTCGCCGAGGCTCAGATCGGCACGGCCGCCTTGGACTTCAGGTAGAGCTCGTCGGGTGCCCAGTCGGCTCCGTTCGGCCAGGCGACGGTGCCCGCGTCCACATCGACCGAAACTTCGCGGAAGAGGCTGTAGTCGGCCAGGATCGGCCGGAAGACCGGTCCCCACATCAAGGGCTCCATGTCGATGATCTTGACCTCGCCGGTATCGAAGGCGAGCTCAAGGACGTACCGACCGAGCACGCGGACGCCGATCACCGACACCAGGTCTGGGTCAACGGCTGACCCGTGCGCAACCGAAGTCGTCATCTCTTCTCACCGCCCTCGCGGTCCAGTCTAACAATCTGCTCCTGCCGGAGCGCCGCCTCGAAGGCTTCGGCTGCCTCCGTTGCGTGGGCCGCAAGGAGCCTGCGGATCCGGCGATGCTGCTGGGCGGTCAGACTGCCCGCCAGGATCTCGCCCGTGTCTATCGCCACGGTCGCAAGCCGTCGACGTCCTGCCATGACGGCCACATGTGGTCGTCGGTGCTCCTTGCGACTGTAGACGTACAGCTTGAAGCTGCCTGGGTCGTACCAAAGCGGGGGTGACAACTCCGAACTCCTCTGCTGTTCGGTGGCCGGTGCGAGTGATGGCCCAGATGTCCGTGAGCCTGGGCCAGGCCGGCGCGCCAGTCACCCTAGACGTGACCGCCGACAGGGCGGGCAGGGTCGCTGAGTGCTGACGCACACCCTGCGAAGGGCCGATCAAAGCGGACTGTCGGTGGGCCCGCCTAGTGTCAGGTTCGCGACTTCACTCGGGTGTCGCAGATCGTGGCTCCCGTGGAGGTCCGGGAGGAAGCATCATGGAAACGCGCGCGGTCGAGGATCGACCGATCAATCTCTGGCGCGCCCGCCGCCGTCGAGGACGGCCCCTCGGCCTCGGCCCGATCCTGGCCGCGGTGGCTGCGATGACGGCGATGGCTGCGATGACGGCGCGGAGGCGCGGCCGCCGTACCGTCGACCACTCGGCCGACGACCTGGTGGAAGCCCATCGACGGGATGAACACAAGTGGAGACGGGAGGCATTGGGGCGTGCAGGAAGGATCCTGAGGATCGGGATTCTCTTGACCACGGTGATCGTCACCACCGACATCTACTTCCGCATGGCCGCTCCTGGGCAGGAGCAAGAGCAATCGTCAAGACCTGTGGATCAGCAATGGTTCCCGACGAGTTCGAAGACGTAGGCGAACGCTGTCTTCGTGTACGCGATGCCTCGTCCCTGTCGGCGGATCGTGTCGGGGTCTGCTGCAGATGGCCGCTTGGGGATGAGGTAGCTGTCGAGGTCCGCGGTGTCGAGGCGGTACTTGTCGGCTCGGTGATGGACGGCGGCTACGAGTCGTAGGGCTGGGTCGAGCGCGGCGATGCTGGCGTCCCCGTGGCTGGTGTTGGCCAGGAGCAGGCCTTGGGGTGAGAGGTACTGGCGGCAGTGCTCCCAGATTGGTCCCGCGTACAGCGAGATGAGCAGGTCGAAGCTGGCTTGAGGGATCGGGAGCGGCTTGGTGTAGTCGGCGTGGAGGAAGGTGATGTCGGTGCCGGCGCCAGGCAGGGTGCGCCCCTGGAGTTCGGCCGTCAGGAGCGCCTCGTCGGCGAAGTAGCGGGCGGCGCGGCGATCGGTGTCGACGTAGGTGACCGATGGGATGGCCGTCGACGGGGACAGGTCGAGGTAGCTGCCGGGGTAGAGCGCCTTCGTCGGGTTCCAGGCCGTGGTGAGGGCGGCGAAGAGGTCGGAGCGGTCGCCGATGCTGCTGCGGTAGGTGGCCCACGACGGTGCAGGACGGTCCCTGGAATCGTTCTTGGGGGTGTTCATGCGACGCGCTCGTTCGCGGAGGTGTCTGGCCGTTCAGCGAGCACGCCGTTCTCGAAGGTCGCGCCAGCGCGGACGAGGGCGACGAGGTGGGGTGCGTTGACGGCGCGCCACCGGCGCTGGGCGGACTCGATGAGCTTGAAGGCCATGGCGATGCCGGCTGCTCTGGAGCCGGGGCCCTTGGTGACCCGCTGCCGCAGCCGCACGGTCGCGAAGGTCGACTCGATCGGGTTCGTGGTTCGTAGGTGGATCCAGTGCTCGGCGGGGTAGTCGTAGAAGGCGAGGAGCACGTCGAGGTCGTCGGTGACCTTGGCGACGGCCTTGGGCCATTTGGTGCCGTAGTCGGCCGCGAACGCCTTCGCGGCCGCCTCGGCGTGGGTCTTGTCCTCGGCGTTGTAGACCTCCGCGAGCGCGGCCTTCGCGCCGGGGTGCGCGGACTTCGGCAGCGCAGCAAGGACGTTACCGAGCTTGTGCCACCAGCAACGCTGCTCCTTGGTGTCGGGGAATACCTCGCGCAGCGC
>JBDHZS010000256.1:0-4666 GCA_039812025.1 Nocardioides sp.
CGGCGCGATGACGCTGCTGTGCGGCGCCGCGGTCGCCGCGGCCGGGCCGATCGGCTTCGTCGGGCTGATCGTGCCGCACGTGGTCCGCACGTTCACCGGCCCCGCGTCCCGGCCGCTACTGCTCGGGTGCGCCGGCGCGGGCGCCGTACTCGTGCTCGCCGCCGACATCCTCGGCCGGGTCGTCGCACGGCCGGGCGAGTTGGAGGCCGGCATCGTCACCGCCCTCATCGGCGGCCCCGTCTTCATCGCGCTGGTCCGGAAGCGGGAGCTGGTGTCCCTGTGAGTACGACGACTGACCCGCGCCCACAGATGCCCGCCGCCCCCGGCCGCGTCGCCCGCCTGGGCGTCGCGACGCTGGTGTGGGACCTGCGCACCGGCCTCGTCGGCGCCGGCCTGATCGCGGCGACCGCGATCCTGCTGCTCCTGGACCTCCACTCGGGGCGGCTCGGGCTGAGCTTCGCCGACATCTGGCAGACGCTGTCGGGGCACGGCACGGTCGAGCAGGAGTACGCCGTGTACCAGCTGCGGATGCCCCGCGCCCTGACCGCGCTGCTCGTCGGTGCCGCGCTCGGCGCCGCGGGCGCGGCCTTCCAGCGCCTGACCCGCAACCCGCTCGGCAGCCCGGACATCATCGGGATGAGCACCGGCTCGGCGACCGGCGCCCTGATCGGGCTGATGCTGCTCGGCGGCGGGCAGGTCCTGGTCGCCACGACCTCGATCGCGGGCGGCCTGATCACCGCGATCGTCGTCTACGCGCTCGCCCGCAACGACACGCTCGAGGGCTACCGCCTGGTGCTGATGGGGGTCGGCATCGCGGCCTGCCTGATGGCGGTGAACTCCTGGCTGATCACCCGCGCCGAGCTCTCCGACGCGCTCGCCGCGCAGGTCTGGCTCACCGGCACCCTCAACGGCCGCGGCTGGGAGCACGTGATCCCGCTGGCGATCGTGCTGGCGGTCTTCGGGCCCTGGCTGGCGTCGTACCGCCGCGCGCTGGACGTGTGGGCGCTCGGCAGCGAGACGGCCGGCTCGGTCGGGCTGCGCCGCGAACACACCCGGCTCGCCGTGGTCGTGCTCGGCGTCGTACTCGTCGCCGTCGCCACCACCGCCACCGGCCCGATCGCCTTCGTCGCCCTCGTGGCGCCGCACCTGGCCCGGCTGCTCTCGCGCACGCCGTCGCCCTCGATCACGGTGGCCGCGCTCTCCGGCGCGGCGCTGCTGCTGGCCAGCGACGTCGCGGCGCAGCGGCTGGTCTCCTCGACGCTGCCGGTCGGCGTCGCCACCAGCCTCTTCGGGGGCATCTATCTCGCATTGTTGCTGGCCCGCGAATGGAAGGCGGGCCGAGGATGAGTACGACGGGAGGACTGACCCGGATGAGCGAGCTCGCGGGCCATGATCTGCGGCTGGCCTACGGCGATCACGTGATCGTCGACGATCTGACGGTGGCGGTGCCGCCGGGGTCGTTCACGGCCCTGATCGGCCCCAACGCGTGCGGCAAGTCGACGCTGCTCAAGGCACTGGCCCGGCTGCTGCGGCCGACCGCCGGCGCGGTCACGCTGGACGGCGTCGACCTGCACGGGCTGCCGACCAAGCAGGTCGCGCGGCAGCTCGCGATGCTCGCGCAGTCGGCCGCGGCGCCCGAGGGGATCACCGTGCACCAGTTGGTCTCGCGCGGCCGCTTCCCCCACCAGGGGATGCTGCACCAGTGGTCGGAGGCCGACGAGCAGGCGGTGGCCGCCGCGCTGCGGGCCTGCGGGCTGACCGAGCTGGCGCGCCGCTCCGTCACCACCCTCTCGGGCGGGCAGCGGCAGCGGGCCTGGCTGGCGCTCGCGCTGGCCCAGGAGACCGAGCTGCTGCTGCTGGACGAGCCGACGACCTACCTCGACATCACCCACCAGATCGAGGTGCTCGACCTGTGCCGCCGCCTCAACGCGGGCGGTACGACGATCCTCGCGGTGCTCCACGACATCAACCAGGCCTGCCGGTACGCCGACCACCTGGTCGCGCTGCGGGCCGGGCGGCTGATCGCCCAGGGGCCGCCCGAGGAGATCGTGACCGCCGAGCTGATCGAGGAGGTCTTCGGACTGGACTGCCGCGTCGTACCGGATCCTGAGACCGGCACCCCCCTCATCGTCCCCAAGGCCCCCTCATAGGTGGCTCACAGGCGAGCCTTCCATGATGTGGCCAGCCACAAGCTGGTTGTGCGACCATTGTTAGGGTTGCCTAACTTGAATCTTGAACCACCGTGTTGACTCGTGCTTGACCCCGACCTCCTGGAGGCCACCATGTCCCGCATCCGATCGCTCACCGCCCTGGCGCCGGTCGGCATCCTGCTCACCGCCTGCGGCGGGGGCGCTGACGCCGCCGACGCCGAGACCCCCGCGTCCGAGACGCCGGCGAGCCAAAGCACCGAGTCCGAGACCGCGGCCGAAAACGGGTCGTACCAGGCCGGCACCTACGAGGCCGACGGCGACTACCAGACGCCCGAGACGATGACCCACATCACGGTGAGCATGACGATCGATGACGCCGGGACCGTCGAGGCGGTCGAGGTCACCCCGGGCGCCGAGATCGGCAACTCGCTGATCTTCCAGACCAAGTTCGCGGACGGCATCGCCGACGAGGTCGTCGGGAAGAACCTCGACGACCTGGAGGTCACCAAGGTGGCCGGCTCGTCGCTCAGCAGCGGCGGCTTCAACGTGGCGATCGCGATGATCAAGGCGCAGGCCGAGGCCTGATCCGGCGTCCGGTTGACCATGGCCGCGCCGTACCAATGGGCCTTCGACGCCATCGGCACCCGGTGGTCGATCGACACCGAGACCGAGCTCCCGCAGCCCCTGCGGGAGCGCATCGCGGCGCTCGTCGAGCGCTTCGACCGTGACTGGTCGCGGTTCCGCGACGACTCGCTCCCGGCCCGGATCCGCGCCACCCCCGGCAGCCACCTGCTCCCCGGAGACGCCGGGCCGCTGCTCGACCTCTACGACACGCTGCACGAGCTGACCGACGGCGCGATGAGCCCCTGCATCGGCACCTCCCTGGAGCATCTGGGGTACGACGCGGCGTACGGCTTCCAGCGCACGCCCGGCTGGCGCCCCGCTCCCGCCTGGTCCGACGTCCGGCGCACGACGGACACCCTGATCACCAGCGACCCGTTCGTGCTCGACGTCGGCGCGGCGGGCAAGGGCTACCTGGTCGATCAGGTGCTGGATGCGCTCGCCGAGGTCCCGGGCACTCTCACCGTCGACGGCAGCGGCGACCTCCGGCACCGGGCCCGCGGGCACGGCCCGGCGCTGCGGGTCGCGCTCGAGCATCCCCGCGACCCGCGGCAGGCGATCGGCGTCGTCGAGCTCGGCAACGCCGCGATCGCCGCGTCCGCGATCAACCGCCGAGCGTGGGCGCCCGGCCTCCACCACGTCCTCGACGCGCGCACCGGGCGACCCGCCGACGACGTACTCGCGACCTGGGTGGTCGCCCCGACCGCGCTGCTGGCCGACGCGCTGGCCACCGCGCTCTTCTTCGTCCCGCCCGAGAGGCTGACGCCGCGCTTCGGCTTCGGCTACGTCGTCCTCGACCACGATCTGCGAGCGCGCTGCTCGCCCGAGCTCGCTGGAGCGCTGTTCCGATGACCATCCCCCTCCCCGCCGTCGTCGCCAACCTGCTGGGGTGGCTCGACTCCCTGCTCGGCAGGGTCACCATGTATCGCCTGGTGACCTCAGTGCTGGTCGTGCTCGCCGGGATCAGCCTCGCGCTGGCCTTCGCCGACGTGCTCGACCCGACGCTCTTCGGACCCGCGCAGATGGTCGCGAGCCTCGCCGTACTCCTGGTCACCTCCGTGGGCAGCAACCTCGTCCTGGGGCTGATCTGGCGCCGCCGGCCCCACAGCGAGTCCGCGGTGATCACGGCGCTGCTGCTGTGGTTCCTCTACTGGCCCGCCGACGAGCCCGCGCGGCTGCTGTGGCTGGGCGCGGTCGCGGTCGCGGCGAACCTGTCCAAGTACGTGCTCGCCTTCCGCGGCCGGCACCTCTTCAACCCCGCGGCCGCTGGCGTGGTGATCATCATCCTGGTGCAGGAGGTCGCGCGGATCGCGCCGGAGAACCGCCTCTACACGACCTGGTGGGTCGCCAGCGAGCCGCTCTTCTGGTTCGTCCTGGCCGGGGCGGTGCTCGTGCTCGCGCGAACCCGGCGCCTCGGCACTGGCGCCGTGTTCGTGCTGGTCGCGAGCGTGCTGCTCATCTACGCCGGCACCGCGCTCGGCAGCCCCACCGGGGACGCCGTCCGGTTGGTCGCCTACTCCTCGCCGGTGATCTTCCTGGCCGGCTTCATGCTCAGCGAGCCGCTGACGCTGCCGCCGCGGACTTGGCAGCGGGGCGTGATCGCCGCCGTCGCCGCGGTGGTCTACTCGTGGCCGATCTTCTGCGTCGCGGCGTTCGGCCGGCCGGCGGAGCTGTGGATCTTCGGCTCCACCCAGGAGCTGGCGCTGCTGGTCGCCAACGCCTTCGCCTTCGCCCTCGCCCCGCGCGTGGGCATCAAGCTCACCTACGCCGGCAGCCGGCCCCTCGGCGGCGACGCCCACGAGCTGAGCTTCACGTCGGCGCGCCCGCTCGCGTTCACGCCCGGGCAGTACGTCGAGCTCCACCTCCCCCACCACCGGCCCGACGGCCGCGGCGTG
>JBDHZS010000257.1:0-4662 GCA_039812025.1 Nocardioides sp.
GCCGCGGCGCCGAGCGCGCCTCCTAACAGCCGGCGCTGGCCCCGCTGGGCCGCCGTTCGGTGGCCGCAGAGTCTGCTCCCTTTAGAACAGTTTGCACCCCTTTGTAGGGGGAGCAGACTGTTCAAAAGGGTGCAGATGTGCTTCTGCCCAGGAGGAATCAGGGACGAGCTGTGGTCGTCTCTGAGGGAGGCAGGCTGCGGGATAGCAGGTCCGCGGCAAGGAAGGTGAGGACATCCTCGGCCACCTCGGCGGGCGGGTGAGCGTCGCCGTCGAGGTGGAGTACGGCGATGTCCCGACCCTGGTGGACGGCGAAGACCGTGCCGCCGTCGTACGTCGCCCACAGCGACGCGACCGAGACTGCGACCTTCGGTGCGTGGGACACGATGGGGGTGACCTGCCACCGGGCCTTCTCGCAGTGCTCGAGAGACTCGTTGAGCACGCCCCACCTGTCTTCGGCTTCCGTGGCTGAGGTCCACCGGCCGTGCGAGTACTCGCCTGTCGAACCGAAGCTGCCGCCGGTCCCCTCCTCAGCGTCACTCTGCCAGAGTTCGGCGTCCGCGCAGGGGGGCTCTTGAATGGACTGCAGTGTCCCTCCGAGCTCCCAGTGCGTCGCCCAGCCGTCGACGATCGCGGCGAACTCCGCATCGGACGGCGCCGTGGCCGACTCACCGTCCGGGCCCTCGGCGGCATTGTCGCTCTCCTCGACGGCACTGTCGCTCATCATCTTGCGCCCGGCGAAGGTCCCCTCCGACTGGAGCCCCGCGACGAGTGTGTCGGTGACCCGTCCGATGACCTCCTCGGTTGGCAGGCCCGTGCCACCCGAAGCTGTCGCGGAAAGGAACGTGAGCCCGTCGGCGCGGCGGGCGACGACGTTGAGCTCCACCGTGTCCTCGTTGAGAGCGACCGCCGCGGTGGCCTCGCCTTTGCCGTCCGCGTCGTCGTAAACCAACGTGTACTGCGTCTCGTCGGAGGCCTCGCATGCCGCGAAGACCTCACCGAACGACTGGTATGCGGTACGCGCGGTCGACTCATGGTCGTACTCGGCGAACGCCGCGTACGCAGCGGTCGTGCTCATCCCGTCCCGGTCCCGCGGCATGCGGGATGTCGTCTGCGGGCCGAGAGGGTAGGTCGCCACCCTGGACGGATCGAGGCTCTCGCCCTCGGACGCCTCCGACTCGTTCCAGAAGCAGGAGTCGGCCGCACCAAAGCCGGCCTGAAACTCATCCCACGGTCCGGCCCAGCCGTCGGTGGCCTCGGAGAAGGCCTCGGCGGTGAACGGAGCGGGGTCGGGGAGGGGCCGGGCGTCGGAAACGAGCCCGTCGCCCCGCTCGGCGATCCCGGCGCCCTGGTCGCCGGGGAGGAACTGCCCGGCGGCGACCCCGCCGGCGACGAGAGCGAGCACGGCGACGGACCCGGCGAGGGCGCCGCGGCGGCGCCGGGAGGTGCGGATGGCGGCGCGGGCGCCGGGGGGCGTCGAGCGCCCGGAGACGTCGTGGGCGATGTGCTCGAAGGCGGCGTCGAGGCGCGGGTCGAGCTGGTCGAGGTCAGGCATGGCTGGCTGCTCCATTCGAGTCAGCGGGGGTGTGAGGATCAGGGGTTTCATCGGGGGCGAGCAGTACGGCGAGGGCGGCCCGGCCGCGCGACAGGCGCGCCTTGATGGTGCCGACGGCGCACCCTTCGGCCTCGGCGACCTGGCCCACCGAGAGGTCGGCGAGGTGGTAGAGCACAATCGCGCGCCGCTGCGCCTCCGGGATCCGGCGCAGCGCCTCGGCGAGCGCCACCGAGGTCTCGTCGGGCGGCGAGGCGGTCTCCACGCGCCGGTTGCGGGCCAGGAACCGCGCCGCGACCCGAGACCGCCGCCAGCGGCTGACGGCGAGGTTGGCCGCGACCTGGCGCACCCACGCCGACGGGTCGTCGTACGACGACAGCTTGGTCCACCGCGGCCAGGCGCGGGCGTAGGCCTCCTGGGCGATGTCCTCGGCGGCCGCGAGGTCGCCGGTCATCGCGTAGGCGCAGGCCACGGTGCGTCCCCACGTCTCGCCGTAGAACACGGTGAAGTCGTGCTCCGCGGAAGCGGTCATGGTGGCTCCTCGGCGAGGGTGTCCCGGGATAGGACACATTCGAACCCAACACGCATGAGCCGGCAACTCGGTTGCAGCTGGGGGCGGGGGCTACCCTCGGCCCGGTGATTCGCTTCGAGAAGGTCGTCCAGACCTACCCGGGCCAGCCCGCCCCGGCGCTGGACAACGTGAGCGTCGACATCGAGAAGGGCGAGTTCGTCTTCCTGGTCGGCACCTCCGGCTCCGGCAAGTCGACGTTCCTGCGCCTGATCCTGCGCGAATACCGGCCCACCAGCGGCCGGGTCTTCGTCGCAGGCAAGGAGATCGACCGGCTCGCCGGGTGGAAGGTGCCACGGCTGCGCCGCCAGATCGGCACCGTCTTCCAGGACTTCCGGCTGCTGCCCAACAAGACCGTCGCCGAGAACGTCGGCTTCGCGCTGCAGGTGATCGGCAAGCCGCGCCGCGAGATCGACCGGCTGGTCCCCGAGACCCTGGAGCTGGTCGGCCTGGACGGCAAGGGCCGGCGCTACCCCGACGAGCTCTCCGGCGGCGAGCAGCAGCGCGTCGCGGTCGCCCGCGCGTTCGTCAACCGGCCGATGATCCTGATCGCCGACGAGCCGACGGGCAACCTGGACCCGACCACGTCGGTGGGGATCATGAAGCTGCTGGACCGGATCAACCGCACGGGGACCACGGTCGTCATGGCCACCCACGACTCCAGCATCGTCGACCAGATGCGCAAGCGGGTCGTCGAGCTGGAGCACGGGCGCGTCGTACGCGACCAGGCCCAGGGCGTGTACGGCGCCTGAGAACCGAGTAGGGAACCCCATGCAACTGCGTTATGTCTTCTCCGAGCTCGGCCAGGGGCTGCGGCGCAACGTCGCCGCGCACGTGGCGGTCGTGCTCACCCTCTTCGTGTCGCTGACGCTGGTCGGGCTGGGCGTGCTGCTCAACCAGCAGGCGGCAAAGGCGGCGGACTACTGGGGCAGCCAGCTGACGATCACGGTCTGGCTGTGCCGCGACAACGACGAGAACCCCGCCTGCGCGGGCGAGGTCACCGCGGCTCAGAAGGCCGCAGTGCTCGAGGTCGTCGAGGAGAACCCCGAGGTCGCCGGCTACCACGTGGAGTCCAAGGCCGAGGCGTTCGACAAGGTCAAGGAGCTGCTGGGGGAGGAGCGGTTCTCCGGCCCGCACCCGCCGGCGACCGAGGACTCGATGTCGGAGTCGGTGTGGATCGAGCTGCACGATCCGGAGAAGTTCGAGGGCATCACCAGCGCGGTGGTCGGGCTCGACGGGGTCTCGGGGATCCGGGACGCCCGGGACTCGCTCAAGCCGATCTACGCCGCGATCGACGCGCTGACCTACGGGGCGCTCGGCACCGCGGCGTTCCTGATCCTCGCAGCCCTGCTCCAGGTCGCCAACACGATCCGGCTCGCCGCGCTCGCCCGCCGCCGCGAGATCGGGATCATGCGGCTGGTCGGCGCCTCCGGGCTCTACATCACGCTGCCGTTCCTGGCCGAGGCGCTGGTCACGGCGGTCGTCGGCGTCGGGCTGGCGGCGGGCGCGCTCGCCGCTTTCATGCGGTTCGGGATCCACCAGGGCGCCGCCCAGATCCAGTTCATGCCGTGGATCTCCTGGCCGGAGTGGTGGTACGCCGTCGGCGTGATCGCCGTGCTCGGGCCGCTGCTCACCCTGCTGCCGACACTCCTGCTGACACGCAAATACCTCAAGGTCTGAATCCGGTCGGTTACGGTCGGGGAGTCCCGCTTCTCTCGGCCGGGACAACCCCCGAACACCCCCGACCGACCGAGGTTCACCGGTGCGTCTTCCCCTTCGTGCCCGCGGGACCCGACCCCGCTGGCTGAGCTCGATGCTGATTGCCGGCGCCCTCGTGGCGGCGCTGGGCGCCCCACTCGCGCAGGCCGCCGGCCCGGGCGAGCAGCGCCGGGAGGCGGCCGGCGAGCAACGCGACGTACGACGCCAGATCGGGCGCGCCGAGCACGACCTGGAGCACTCCAGCGCCCGCGCCGAGAAGGCCCAGGCGCGGCTCACGCAGGCCCGCGACGCCCTGACCACCGCGCGCGAGGATCACGAGGCCGCCGAGGAGAAGCTCGCCGCCGCCCGCGAGCGCGACCGCAGGATGCAGCGCAAGCTCCGGGAGGCGAAGGAGCGCCTGGCCCAGGCCCGCAGCGACGTCCGCGCGGGCGAACGCGCGGTTGCCGAGCAGACCGAGGCGATCGAGGCCTTGGTCAACAACTTCTACCAGCAGGGCGACCCGCAGTTGCTCGCGATCGCGTCGGTGCTGCGGTCGGAGGACCCGGCGGACCTGACCCGCGAGCTGGAGGCCCGCAAGGTCATCCTCGGCGCGGAGACCACGGCGTACGACGAGCTCCGCGCCGCCGTGGCGCTGCTCCGAGAGCGGCGGGCCGAGCTCGCGGACGCCCGCGCCGATGTCGCCCGCCGCCGGGAGGCGGCCGCGGCACACCTGGCCGAGATGAAGGACCTCGAGGCCGAGGCGCGCGCCGCCGCCGACCGGGTCGGCGCCCGGGTCGACGACGCCCGGCAGGCCCGGGAGCGCGCCGCCCGGGTCCGCGCCGCTGAC
>JBDHZS010000258.1:0-4651 GCA_039812025.1 Nocardioides sp.
TCGACCGCGAGGATCCGGCCCTTGCGCCGGTGCAGGACGACCATCTTGCCGGGCTCGAGCTCGACGGGCTCCATGCGCAGGACGTCGAAGATCGCGGGCAGCACCGGACGGTGCGCGCAGATCACCGCGGCCTCCTCGGTGTGGAAGACGTCGTCGACGATGTCGAGCACCGAGTCATGGGTGGCCTCCTCCTCGGTGAGCCCGTCGTAGGCGTTGATCGGCCATCCGGAGGCCTGGGAGTACGGCGTGATGGTCTCCACGCAGCGCAGGCTGGAGGAGGTGATGATGTTCTCGACGTCGTACGCCCCGAGCACCGGCGCGAGCTTGTCGGCCTGGATCCGCCCGGGTTTGATCAGCGGCCGCAGCCGGTCGTCCTTCTTCCGGCCCCAGGCGCGGCGGGAGCGGGCCTGGCCGTGACGCAGGATGATCAGCGGGAAGGACTTGCGTCGTACCCGATGCGCGGAGGCCAGCGTCGCACGGTCCATCCCGTAGGTGAGCGTGTCGTGGAGCTCCGCACGCGGGACCCACCGGACCTGGTCGATCTCGCGGTTGGGCTTGAAGCCGCTCAGGTCGTCGTCGCCGGCGACGAAGCCCGCCCAGTAGTAGACGATCTTGGACCCGATGCGGATCGGGTACTGCTGATTGGGCAGTGGCGGGCCGAGCCTGATCTGCAGGCCGGTCTCCTCATACACCTCCCGTACGGCGGCCACCATGGACCGCTCGCCACGATCGAGCTTCCCCTTGGGAAAAGCCCAATCGTCGTAGCTCGGGCGATGAACGAGCAGGACGTCGTCGTTCTTCCGGGTGACCACTGCCCCGGCGGCTCGCACCACTCGGAACCGGCTTCTTCGCGTCGGCATGCGAGTAGTTTCACATCACCGTGTGGCGCGTCTGCAACCCGACACCCGCGATGTGGCACGCGCGGTGTCCGCCGAGCGGGACTGTCAGTCGCCGATCCGGGGTCTCGGAATGACCCCGAGGATGCGATCGATCTCCTCGGCGCGGAGGTGTTCGTCGGACTCGCTCGCGGCGATGATCAGGTTGGTGGTCAGCTCCACCTCGCTGAGGAGTTCCTCGTCTTCGAGCTTCACCGCAAACGGATCAAACACTCGTGCCTCCGCATCCATAGCCGCCGGCCCCGTCCAGGGGACATCCTGCCCCATCACGGCCCGGCGCAAACCAGAACTGGCGCAGTTGACCCGGCAATCTCGCCGGCCGCGGCTCGGACGCAGCCCGACCTCCGCAGAGACAATGATGGGCCCCACCTCGCGGTGGAGCCCATCATGGTCGTGTCCCTAGCGGGACGTCAGGCGGGTCGAACATTCTCCGCCTGCGGGCCCTTCGGACCCTGGGTGACGTCGAAGGTAACCCTCTGGTTCTCGTCCAGGGTCTTGAAGCCCTGCACCTGGATCGCCGAGTAGTGCACGAAGACGTCGTCGCCGCCGCCCTCCTGCGCGATGAAACCGAAGCCCTTCTCGGCGTTGAACCACTTCACGGTGCCCTGAGTCATTTCTGCTCGTTACTCCTTTGTCGGGGCGAGAGCCGCCGCCTCGGCGGCCCACACTCGGGTGCGGTGACACGTCGCTCCGACTCCGGGGTCCTGCGTGGTGAGGCCGACCGAAGAAGAAACGCCGTCGGATCACAAACTCCGCGGGCGTTTGGTGGACCTGCTGGAACTTGCACCGAGTGCGACACCGACACTACCAACCACCTCGGCCGATCGCCGCATGGTGTCGCCCCCAGCCCCGTGGTCCGGCCCCAAATGTCGCGTCGGACCCGCCCCGACCCGCGTGCCCGACGGCGGCGCCGGTACGACGCGCGCACCGGCCACGGACCGCCGAGGAGGCGTGGTAGGCCGCCCGGGACTCGAACCCGGAACCCGGAGATTAAAAGTCTCACGCTCTGCCAATTGAGCTAGCGGCCCCAGGGCTGGAAGCGTATCGGAGCGGACGGCTCCCCCGCGTGGCGCCTCTGCGGGCTGTCGGGCGGGGCTACCTGGCCGAGTTGCCGTGCCGTTTGTCGGACTCCTCGGTGGCGGTCATGAGTGCCCGCGCCGCGTCGTACAGGCCTGGCGGGGAGACCAGGTCGGCGGCGCCGCGGTCGAGCCGCTGCATCGCGAGCCGGCCCCAGGTCTGCTGCTCGGTCGTCGTACGCTCCGAGCGGCCCTTGCCGATGAAGGACACGAACCAGTGCAGCAGCGCGGTGACGCGGCTCTTGAAGCCGGTGATGTAGATCAGGTGCAGGACCAGCCACACCGCCCACGCCGGGAAGCCAGCGAACCGCAGCTTGCCGACCATCGCGACCGCGCGGAAGCGGCTGATGATCGCCATCGAGCCCTTGTCGTAGTACTTGAACGGCGGCAGGTCCGGCTCGCCCTGGAGCCGGCGGTCGATGGTCTTGGCGGCGTACCGGGCGCCCTGGATGGCGACCTGGGCGACGCCGGGCAGGTTGTCGAGCGCGATCATGTCGCCGACCACGAAGACCTCGGGGTGGCCGGGCAGGGTGAGGTCCGGGTTGACGCCGATGCGCCCGGCGCGGTCGAGCGTGGCACCGGACTGCTCGGCGAGCGTCTTGCCGAGGCTGGACGCCTGGACGCCGGCCGCCCACATCTTGGTGACGGCGCGGATCCGCTCGGTCCGGCCGTCCTGGAACTTCAGGGTGATCTCGCGCTCGTCGAGGTCGGTGACCATCGCCCCGAGGATCACCTCGACGCCGAGGCGCTCGAGTTCCTTCTTGGCGCGCTTGCCGAGCCGCTTGCCGAAGGGCGGCAGGACCTGGTCGGCGCCGTCGACGAGGATCACGCGCGCGGTCCGCGTGTTGATCGAGCGGAAGTCGCGGTGGAGGGTCCGGTGCGCGAGCTCGGCGATCTGGCCGGCCATCTCGACGCCGGTCGGTCCGGCGCCGACCACGACGAAGGTCAGCAGCGCGTCGACGTCCAGGCCGGAGCGGGCGCGCACCTCGGCGTTCTCGAAGGCACCGAAGATCCGCCCGCGCAGCTCCAGGGCGTCGTCGATGCTCTTCATGCCCGGCGCATGCTCGGCGAAGTGGTCGTTGCCGAAGTAGGACTGCTGCGCGCCGGCCGCGACGATCAGCGAGTCGTAGGGCAGCACGAGGCGGCGGCCCAGCAGCTCGGAGGTCACCGTGCGGGCGTCGAGGTCGATGTCGGTGACCGTCGCCAGCAGGACCTGCGCGTTCTTCTGACCCGACAGGACCTCGCGGGTCGGCGGCGCGATCTCACCCTCGCTGAGGATCCCTGTCGCGACCTGGTAGAGCAGCGGTTGGAAGAGGTGGTGGGTCGTCTTGGCGACCAGCGAAATGTCGACGTCGCTGCGGTCGAGGGCCTTGACCCCGAACAGCCCGCCGAACCCGGATCCGATGACGACCACGCGGTGGCGGTCGGTGGTAGCTTCCGTCGTGCCTTGGGGCATGGGGAGTCCCTTTCGAGGTGGCGGATGGGCAGCGCGGCGCTGCCCGGCTCGCCTCGATCATCTCCGATTTAGGCAACCCTTACTAGGCCGGGGGGTCGTGATCCTTCGCACCAACCCTCGCACGTGCCCGCGTCGCGCGCCTGATCGGTGCCCACGCCTGTACGACGGCGGTGGCGGGCGGGTTTGGATGCTGGTCAAATGGGGTATCCCGCCACATGTGAAGGAGTCGCTCCCCCGGGTGCCACCACGTCGTTGACCAGATACACGCTCAGACTCCAGCCCGAGCCCCGCGCCGCCTCCGACGCGCGTCGTTGGGTCCGGTCGATGTGCGCCGACCTCGGGCGCGACGACCTCGCGGCCTGCGCGCAGCTGGGCGTCTCCGAGCTGGTGACCAACGCGCTGCTGCACGCCGCCACCCCGATCGGCGTTGGCGTCGCCTCGCGCGCCGAGACGTTGCGGGTCGAGGTCTCCGACGGCTCCCCCCAGGTCCCGGTCCTCATCGCCCCGCCCGCGGGCGCCGATCCGCTGAGCACGGTCGGCCGCGGGTTGACGATCCTGTCGCGGTGCGCGACCGCCTGGGGCGCGCGGGTCGGCGAGGCGGGGAAGACTGTCTGGTTCGAGCCCGAGACCGAGCCGCGGGAGGACGGAGCGCCCGTGAGCGGCGTCGTCGACTGGTCACCCGCCGCCACGGCTCCGGTCGCCTCGCCGCGCGGCTTCACGATCGTCGACATCCGCGGCCTACCCGCGGCCGACTTCGCCGACCTCGAGGTGCACTACAACAGCCTCAAGCGGGAGCTGAGCCTGCTCTCGCTGGACCGCGCTCGGGATTCTCACGACTCTCGGGATCGGCGGGGCACCCGGGACTCGCGGGACTCCCAGGACGCTCAGGACTCGCTGGAATATCGGGATGGCGGGCTCGCGGAGGAGTTCACCCGGGTCGCCGCCGACTTCGACGCGCTGTTCGAGCCTGGCGCCGCGCCCGGAAGCCCCACGCGGATCGAGGAGCCCAGCCGCGACGGCCTCTCCCTCGCCGAGGAGCACCTCACCCTGCGCACCACCATCGGCACCCACGCGCCCGAGGTGATCGACCGGATGCGGGAGCTCTTCGAGCGCGCCGACGAGTTCGCGCGCGACCAGCGGCTGCTCGCCCTCGCCCTCACGCCCCGCCAGCGCGAGCTCCAGAAGTGGTTCGTCACCGAGCTCGCCCGCCAGGCGCGCGGGCG
>JBDHZS010000259.1:0-4647 GCA_039812025.1 Nocardioides sp.
TTGTCGGTGTCGATCTGCTGTTCTGTGGTGGTCATGGCGTGCTCCTGAGTCGAAGTTGTCTCGTTGCTTCGACGCTAGGAATCCGCCGCCCCCGCCGCATCCGGGGACCCACCTAGTCTCGGCGCCCGTTCGGGCGTGGCGGCAACACGGTCCGGGAGAGTCTGCACCCTTTTGCGCAGTCTGCACCCGTTTGTAGGGGGAGCAAACTATTCAAAAGGGAGCAAACACGTCGCCGATCGGCGGGCCTACACTCGGAGGATGCTGGTGGGTCGGCAGACCGAACAGCAGGAGATCGACCGGCTGGTGGCGGCGGCGCGACTGGGCGCGGGCGGGGTGCTCGCGCTCGCGGGCGAGGCCGGCGTCGGCAAGACTGCCCTGCTGGACTACGCCGCGGGCGGCCTCGAGGAGATGCGCGTGCTGCGGGCCACGGGCGTCGAGTCCGAGCGGGAGATCCCCTTCGCCGGGCTGCTCCAGCTGCTGCGGCCCGCGCTCGGCGTCCTCGACCAACTCCCCGCCGTCCAGGCCGCGGCGCTGTCGAGCGCGCTCGCCCTCCCCCAGGGCGCCCCGGACCGGCCGGAGGGCCGCGACCGGTTCACGATCGGAGCGGCGGTGCTCAGCACGATCTGCCGGTACGCCGAGGACGGACCCGTCGCCGTCGTCGTGGACGACCTCCAGCTCATCGACGCGCCGTCGACGGACGCGCTGCTCTTCGCGGTACGACGTGTGTCGGCCGATCCGGTCGCCGTACTGCTGGGGGTGCGGAGCCCCGAGGGCGACCGTTTCCTCGCCGGGCTCGCCACGCGGCGGCTGTCCGGCCTGGACCCCGAGGATGCGCGGGCCCTGATCGCCCGGGCCCGCGGCGAGGCGGTCTCCGAGGAGTATGCGGGCGCCCTCCACGCCGCCACCGAGGGCAACCCTCTGGCGCTGCTGGAGCTCGGCGGGGCGGAGGAAGCGGTCGTCGAGAGCATCGCCGCCGGCCTGCCGCTGCGCGTCCCGCAGGCGCTCGTGACGGCGTTCGGGCGCCGATTGGCCGAGCTGGACCCGGAGTGCCGAGCAGTCCTGCTGGCCGCGGCGGTCTGCGGCACCGACCTGCGGCTCGTCGCGGACGTATGCGCGGCGCTCGGCCTGGACCCCGGTCGGCTGGGCGAGGCGGAGGACCTGGATCTGGTGCGGGTCCGCGGCGGGCAGGTCGAGTTCCGGCATCCGCTGCTCCGGTCGGCGGCGTACTCCGGCGCCTCCGCCCAGGACCGCCGTACGACGCACCGCGCCGCGGCCGACGCCCTGCCCGCCGACGACGCGGACCGCCGCGCCTGGCACCTGGCCGAGGCGACGTGGGCGCCCGACGCCGAGATCGCCGAGTTCCTGGCGGCGGCGGGCGAGCGCGCGCTGGCCCGCACCGCCCATTCGGTGGCCTCCGGCGCCTTCGAGCGAGCCGCGTTGCTCACCCCCGATCCGGTACGACGCGGCGAGCGCCTGCTGTGCGCCGCCGAGGCCGCCTGGTCGGCCGGGATGGGCGCCCGCGCGCTCGCGCTCCTCGACCAGCAGCCATCGGGCGCCCGTGAACTCGAGCTTCGGGCCCGGATCGCCGCGCGCACCGGGTCGCTGCGCGAGGCCCTGGACACGCTGCTCGCGGCCGCAGAGAGCGCGCACAGCGCCGATGATGCGACCGTCTTCCTCGCCGACGCGGTGCACGCCTGCTTCTACCTCGGCGACGCCCGCACGGTCGCCGCGCTCGCCGACCGACTCGAGGGGCTCGCCGGATCAGTCACCGCGCCCCGATCCCGGGCGCTGGGGCTGATGGCCACGGGCATCGCGAAGATCCTGTCGGGACGCCCGGGCGCGGAGGAGATCCGGGTGGCGATCCCGCTGCTCGAGTCGGTTCCGGAGTTGCGCGACGACCCCAACCGGCTGTCCTGGCTGATGCTGCCGCCGCTCTTCCTGCGCGACGCCACGGCGGGCGTGCGGCTGCGTGCGCTCGTCGACGAGGTGCGGTCCGCGGCCGGGATCGGCGTACTCCCCGCGGTCCTCTTCCACGTCGCCCGGGACCAGGCCGCGGCGTCGGCATGGGCGCGGGCCGAGGCGAACTACTCCGAGGCGATCCATCTCGCCGCGGAGACCGGGCAGACCACCGAGCTCGCGATGTCGCTGGCGGGCAGGTGCTGGCTCGCCTCGCGCCAGGGCAAGGAGACCGAGTGCCGGCGCGACGGCATCGAGGCCCGCGACCTGTGCTCGGCCCGCGACATCCACGTCGGCGAGGTCTGGGTCGACTACGCGCTGGGGGACCTCGAGCTCTCCCTCGGCCGTCCCGAGCTCGCGGTGGAGCGGCTCACGGGACTGGTCGCCCGGCTCTCGGCGCTCGGCCTCGACGACGCCGACCTCGCCCCCGGCCCGGAGCTGGTGGACGCGCTGCTCCGCCTGGGACGGTACGACGAGGCGCGCGGCGTGGCGGACGACTACC
Source organism: Nocardioides sp. (assembly GCA_039812025.1). Taxonomy (GTDB): domain Bacteria; phylum Actinomycetota; class Actinomycetes; order Propionibacteriales; family Nocardioidaceae; genus Nocardioides. The sequence continues at coordinate 2,459 of JBDHZS010000259.1, forward strand.
GCGAGCACGCCGTACTCAAGGCGCAGCCCTGGGCGCAGGCCCGCGCCGAGCGCGCCCGCGGGCAGCTCGCGCCGGACGACGCGATGGACGCTCCCTTCTCCTCCGCGCTCGGCTGGCACGAGCAGACGCTCGACCGCTTCGAGACCGCGCGCACCCGGCTGGCCTACGGGGAGCGGCTCCGGCGCGCCGGCCGCCGCGTCGACGCCCGGGTCCAGCTGCGGGCGGCGCTCGGGGAGTTCGACGAGCTCGGCGCCGCCGTGTGGAGCGACCGGGCCGCGACCGAGCTCACGGCGACCGGCGAGCGCGTGCGTCGTACCGCCGTCAGCCCCACCGCAGAGCTCACGCCGCAGGAGCTGCAGGTCAGCCTGCTGCTGGCGGACGGCCGCACCACCCGCGAGGCCGCCGCCGCGCTCTTCCTGAGCCCCAAGACCGTCGAGTACCACCTGCGCAAGGTCTACACGAAGCTCGGCATCAGCTCCCGCGCCGAGCTCGCCGCCGCCCTCTCCAGCTCCGGATAGCCTTGGGTAGGCTGTGATCCCGTGCCACACTGGTTCACATGGCTACCCGCAACATCACGCTATCGATGCCGGAAGAGGTGATCCGCCGCGCCAAAGTGCTGGCGGCCGAGCGCGACACATCTGTGTCTGCGCTGGTCGCGCAGGCGCTCACGGAGCTCACCGGCCCGGCCGATGACTACGACGACACCTGGCGGCGTGAGGAGTTGCTGATGGATGTGGGCCTCGGGATGCAGGTCGGCGAAGTCACCTGGTCGCGTGAGGACCTCCACTCCCGATGACGCATGAGTTCCTCGACACCAACGTGCTCCTCTACGCGTACGACGTGACGGCGGGCGACCGGCACGGACGCGCCAAGGCGCTCGTCTCCAGGCTTGGACGCACGAGACGCGCAGCGGTGAGCGTTCAGGTCCTCCAGGAGTTCTACGTCAACGTGGTGCGCAAGATCGAGGTCCCGCTCAGCCCCGAAGTAGCCCGCGAGCGCCTCTTGGTGTTCAGTCGGTGGCGGGTCCACGCCCCCGGCCCTGAGGATGTCATCGCCGCAACCGAGCTTGCCCAACGCACTCAGATCTCCTTCTGGGACGCCATGATCGTGCGCAGCGCCGCCGAGTGTGGCTGCCGAGTCCTGTGGTCGGAAGACCTGAATGCCGGCCAACACATCGAGGGCGTCGAGGTCGTGAACCCGTTCACGGGGTGACGCGGCGCACCTCTGTGGGTCATTGACTGGCGGTGGCAGACCGTTAGCGTTGCCTCATGGGTTTCGGGCACGGCCACGGTCATGCGCCCGGGCCGGCGGGCCATGCGGGCGGCCGGCACCGGTGGCGCCTGGCGGTGGCGTTCGGGCTGGTCGCGGCGTTCTTCGTGGTCGAGCTGATCGCGGGCCTGATCTCGGGTTCGCTGGCGCTGATCTCCGACGCCGGGCACATGGCGGCCGACGTCGTCGCGCTCGGCGCCGCCCTGGTCGCGACCAAGATCGCGACCCGGCCGGACCGGAGCGGCCGTCGTACCTACGGCTCCTACCGCGCGGAGGTCTTCGCCTCCGGGCTCACCGTGCTGATCATGCTGGGCGTCGCCGTGTACGTCGTGATCGAGGCGATCACCCGCTTCGGCACCGCGGTCGAGGTCCAGTCCGGCACCATGCTCGTCGTCGGCGCGATCGGCCTGGCGATCAACGTGATCTCGATGCTGCTGCTGCGCGCCGGGTCGCAGGAGTCGATCAACGTCAAGGGCGCCTACTACGAGGTCGTTGCCGACGCGGCGGGCAGTGTCGGGGTCATCGCCGCCGGCGTCCTGATCGCCCTGACCGGCCTGGGCTGGTGGGACACCGTGGTCGCGCTCGCGATCGGCGCGTTCGTCGCGATCCGCGCGGTCGTGCTGGGGCGGCAGGTGCTCGCCGTACTCGGCCAGCACGTCCCGCACGGCCTCGTCGTCGAGGAGGTCGTCGCCGATCTGGAAGCGGTCGACGGGGTCACCGACGTGCACGACCTCCACGTCTGGGCGCTCACGTCGGGGATGAACGTCGCCACGGCGCACCTGGTGATCCACTCCGCGGCCGCTCCCGACCAGGTGCTGACCGACGCCCAGTCGGTCCTGCTCGCCCGCCACCACGTCGAGCACGCCACCCTCCAGGTGGAGGCCGGGCCGACCCGCCAGTGCCACGAGGTCCAGTGGTGA
>JBDHZS010000260.1:0-4598 GCA_039812025.1 Nocardioides sp.
CCGAGCGCGCGGAGGCCCGACTGCCACCGGCCGCCCGGATCGCGACGATCACCGCCCCTCCGGAGGACCTGGAGGAGGCGCTGCTGCTCCTCGAGCGGCCGCCCGGGTGCGAGGTGCTGGGTCCGGTGCCGGCCGCGGATCCCAAGGAGCGGGCCGTGCTGCGGGTGCCGGCCCGCCACGGGGCGGCGCTCGCCCGCGCGCTGCGCGCCCTGCAGCGGCTGCGCAGCGCGCGCAAACTCGACGCCGTGCGTGTGCAACTCGACCCGCCTACGCTGTGAGGCGGAACCCGAACCGACCCGAGGACGTCAGATCGACATGAAGAAGCTCGCTGCCCTGGCCACCGTTGCGGCCGTGCTCGTGCTGTCCGCCTGTGGCGGCCAGACGGCGGAGGCGGGCGACGACCCGCAGCCGGACGAACCCTCCGAGACCGGGACCCCCCACCCGACCGGCGCCGACGACGTGGTCCTGCGGGTGACGACCGGCGGCGGCTACGTGCCGGTGCAGAACTCCTTCGCCCAGCAGCCGACGGTCCTCATCACCGGCGACGGCCGGTTCTTCGCCCCCGGCGTCATCCCGGCGGTCTATCCCGGACCGCTGGTCTCCCCGGTCACCGTCGGCCAGCTCAGCGAGGAGCAGCTCCAGACGATCCTGGAGACCGCGCGCGACGCCGGCCTCCTGGAGCCGCCGCCCGACTACGAAGAGACCCAGCCTCAGGTCACCGACCAGCCCACGACCACGGTCCTCATCAACGCCGACGGCGAGGAGTTCAGCCACTCCGCCTATGCACTCGGCTTCCAGGACGAGACCGACGAGGCCCGGGTGAGGTTGCTCCAGTTCATCGAGGACGCCTCCGCCGAGGTCTCCTCCGTCGCCTCGGAGCTCGTCACCCCCGAGCAGGTCGCCGTCCTGCCGCTGGCGCAGCGGCCACGCCACCTCTACCAGCTCGAGGGCCGGCCTGACCTGCGCCGCTGGCCGGAGGACGCCGGCAAGCTGCGCTCGATGAGCTGCGTCGTGGTCGACGACCCGGAGCTGATCGCCGAGATGTACGAGGCCAACGAGCTCACCTTCTACCGCTCCGGCGGCAAGACCTTCGCCCTCGCCGTTCGCCCGATGCTCCCCGGGGACCCCGGCTGCGACGTCGCCGCCGGCGGCCTGAGCGAGGAGTAGCCCCGCAACTGCTGGGCTAGATTCGCCCGCCAGAACGTAGGATGGGGGCCGCCATGCTGAAGCTCGACCGGGTGACGAAGGCGTTTGGCGAGGGCACGACCCGGACCGTCGCCATGCGAGACGTCTCGCTGGACCTCGCGCCCAGGACGCTGACCGTCATCATGGGTCCCAGCGGATGTGGGAAGTCGACGCTCTTGACCGTCGCGGGCGGGCTCCAGTTCCCGGACGACGGGTCCGTCGCCGTGGACGGGACGGAGTTGGGCGGGATACCGGAGTCCGAGCTGTATGCGCTGCGCCGACGAAGCGTCGGCTTCGTCTTCCAGGACTACAACCTGGTCTCGATGCTCAGGACGAGCCGACAGGCGCGCTGGACTCGTCCAATGCCGAGTCGGTGCTGCGCGTGCTGCGGGAGCTGGTCGACCGCGGCTCCACAGCACTGGTCGCCACGCACGACCCTCACGTCGCCGAGCTGGCAGATCGGGTCCTGCTCATGCGAGATGGCGTCTTGTACTCGGATGGCGCGCAGGCCGCATGAGGCTCGCCTGGCGGTTGGCGACGCGCAGCCTCCGCGTCGCGTGGGGCCGGTCGCTTCTCGTTGTCGCGTTGCTGGCGGTTCCGCTTGCCGCGGCACTGGTGGCATTGACGTTGAGGCAGTCCGCAGAGCTGCCGATCGAGACGCGTGTCGAGGCGGTCATGGGCCAGGCGTCAGCGGTACTGGTTCATCCGAGCCTCACCGTGACCCCCTCGGCGGAATCGATCGCGCGAGCCGAGACGGAGTTGGGCGCCGCTCTCGGCCGGTCGATCCGCCTGGAGGCGGAGGTCGGCGGGGGAGTGCCGCTCCGCGTCTCGGACCGGGAGGTCGACACGTACCTGTACGGGCTCGCGGAGAGCAAGCTCCACGACGGGCTTTTCACCGTGCTCGAGGGCTCCTGGCCCTCCGGCCCGGACTCCGTGGCCCTCTCCGAAAGCGCGGCAGCGTTGACCGGCGCCCAGGTCGGCGACTCCGTCGCGCTGGGCGACGAGCCGAGATCGCGGGCGACGGTGAGTGGGATCGCGGCCATACCGACGGACCGCGCGCGGAAGTTCATGTTCGCCGACCCCGACCTGGCGCTGTCCCTGGTGAAGGCAGGGCAGGACGAGCCCCAGGTCGCGGCGCAGGAAGACCGGGCGGGGACCGTCGTCTGGTACCCGGAGTCGGATCTCACCGGCGCCGAGCTACGCACCCTTTCAGGATCGGAATCCTGGCAGGTGAAGAGCAGGAGCTACGTCCGTAGCCAGCTCGAGGCCGACCAGTCATCGAGCGTCGGCGGTACGGACGAGGTGAAGACTCTGATCGTCGCCGTGTTCGGCGCGCTGATGATCGAACTGTTCATGCTGGTCGTCGCCATCTACATGGTCATGATCGGCAGCCTGCGGCGCGAGTTCGCGCTGCTGGCCGTCGTCGGTAGCTCCCCTCGCCAGCGAACGCGCATCCTGATCATTCAAGGCATTCTCACGGGGGTGGCGGCATCGGCAGTGGCGATCGCGGTCGCCTGGGTGGCTGCGCTCGCGGCAGCGCCGTACGTCGCGCGGCGCAGCAATCAGGTGTGGGACCGGATCCATCCCGACTGGCAGCTGTCACTCCTGCTCCTGGGCGTTGCCGCGTTGACACCTCCCTTGGCCGCGTGGGCGTGCGGTCGAGTCGATGCCAAGAACGTGCTGGCGTGCGTCGTCGGCGTCGAGCAGAACCGCGTCCCCGGGAGGGCGCTGGTGCTCTCAGCGTGGGCCGCATCCGTGGTCGGAGGTGCCCTGGTGATCTTCGGCGCGGTCGCCCGCCTCGGAGGCTTCACCTTCCTTGGTGCGGTGGTCATGACCGTCGCGGCCGCCTTGTGGTTGCGCAGGCTGTTGGGAGTCGCGGGCGGTCGATCGGACGGTGGCTCGATCCTCAGAAGGCTCGCCAGGCGCCTGGCCTCCCTCTACCCGGCACGGAGCGCGACGGTTGCGGGAGTCGTGGGCTCGCTTCTCGTCGTCTTCGGGCTGGTGCTCACGAGCTACGGCGGCATGAGCGTTCAGGCGCTGCGCAGCTACGTCCCTGCCACGCCGGAGGGCTCGCTCTTCCTCTACGCGGAGTCCCGTGTCTCGCCCGCGACCGTCGCCGCGGTCGAAGCCGAACTCGGCGACGCGCCCCTGGTTCAGATGGGCCTTGCATTGGGCCCGAGGCCTGCGCAGCCGCCCGGGCAGGAGCCGTACACAGGCTGGGGCGCGATCGAGGTGGCCTCGCCGTTCAGCCGTTGCTTGAACGGACAGGGTCCTGAGCCCGGCGAGGGCCGGACGCCGGCGGGCTGCAGCATCGAGACGGGATTCCCGGAGCTCTACCAGTCACCCACGCTGCACACGATCGACGCGACCGGCCTGTCCACGGCGATCGGGCGTCCGCTGACGGCCCGGGAGAAGCGGGACTTCGCGGACGGCGTCGTCATGGTGACGGACGATCGGCTCCTTGCCGACGGGCGCGTTCGACTCGACAGCCCGGGCGACGGGCGGCAGGTCGCGGGCGAGTTCCCGGCATCCGCGCTTCAGGCCCGATCGCCGTACACGGCGATGCCGAACGCGTTTGTCGCGGCTGAAGCCCTGTCCGATATCGGCGGCGAGGTCGCACCCAACCAGGTCGCCTGGTTTGCGCCGGTCCGAGGCGAGGCGATCACCGACGAGCTGGAGTCTCGGATCCGGGCGATGGTCTCGGCCGAGATCGGCAGCGGGTCCTACCTCCTCGATGTCGAGCGTGGATCGCCCGTTGCAGGCATCATGCAGCGAATGATCGCGGCCGGGATCGCGGCGATGATCTTCATCGCCGCGGGTCTGGCCCTGCTCATCATCAGTCTTGCGGCGCGCGAGATGCGGCCGGTGATGACTGCGCTCGCCTCCGCGGGAACGGACAAGAAGACGCGCGCCAAGGTTGCGGGCATGCATGCGGTGCACGTGGTCGGGCTGGGGCTCGCGGTGGCGGCCGTGGTGCTCGCCGTGGCCATGCCCGCTGTGCTGGTCACTCTGCGGTTGCCAGTGTCGTACTGGCCGATCCTGGGCCTCGGGGGCGCCGGGGCCGCCAGCCTGCTCGTCGCACTCGTCGCCGGGCGAGTCATGGGCTCACGCATCGGCGAACTGAGCCGGAGCGAGCTCGCCGCCTGACGTCGCGCGGGACCGCGGCTTCGCTAGACTCGCCCGCCATGGCCATCCAGCCGATCAGGCTCTTCGGGGACCCCGTCCTGCGCACCCGCGCGAGCGAGGTCACCGACTTCGACCTCGAGCTGCGCAAGCTGATCCGGGACCTGACCGACACGATGATCGACGCGCCCGGCCGCGGCCTCGCGGCGCCGCAGATCGGGGTCGGCCTGCGCGCCTTCACCTGGTACGTCGACGGCAAGGTCGGCCACCTGATCAACCCGGTGCTCGAC
>JBDHZS010000261.1:0-4504 GCA_039812025.1 Nocardioides sp.
CGGCTGAGTCCGCCTTGGCCAGGCACTTGTCGATCGCGGCGACCACCGCGTCGTTCCACACCGGCTGGAACCGCTCGGGGTGGTTGCTCTCGTACTCGTAGCGCGCGGCGCGCGCCTTGTGCAGCACCTCATCGCGCACCTGGTGCGTCCCGAACGGCTCCAGGAGACCGGTCAGGCCCGTGTCCTGCGACGGTTCGGCCGGGTCGATCCCGCGCCGCCAGTCGAACCCGTCGTACCCCTTGGCCGCCATGCAGTCGCTGTACTTCCCGTTCAGGGCGTAAGCGCGGACGACCTGCGCCGCGTCGCGGTCCTCGGTGGTGCCCGCCCACTGGCGATGCGTCCTCTCGACGGACGCCTGGATCCGCGCCGGCGACTCGGGCTCGGCGATCTCGGGCGCCTCGCCGCAGCCGGCGACCAGCACCACCAGCATTGCCGCGGCAACCATCGCGGCCAGCCCTCGTCTCATCGTTCCCCCCATCGGACGCACGCCACCTGCGCCCGGATCTGGCGACACACGATAGCGGCAGTACGGCCGGGCCCGGACTCCGATCGTCCCGCGGGCCGGACCGGCCCTGGCCGCGCTAGCCGACGACCTTGCGGACCAGATCGTCCCAACCGGCGTCGATCCGCTCCAGCGGCATCCGGAGGTCGTCGGCCATGTGTGCGACGGGCGGCGGCTCCAGCGCCGCCACCAACTGGAGGGCGAGCACGTCCAGATCACCGCCGACCGACAGCCCACCCAGCAGGAACCGTACGTGCATGACCACGAAGCCGGTGACCGCGAAGTTGCGGCCCGGCTGGGGTCCGACGGCCGCCCGGATCAGCTCCAGATGCTTGAGATTGCGCCGCGTCCGCGAGTGCCCGAGCGCCAGCAGCCGCGCCAGCGGGTCGGCACCCGGCCCGAGCGGCGGCGGCCCCGAGAGCACCGACTCCTGCCACTCCCGCTCCGACCTGTCCAGGATCGCCGCCATCAACCCGGCCCGGCTGTCGAACCTGCGGAACAGGGTCCCCTTGCCGACGCCCGCCTCCCACGCGACCTCGTCCATGGTCAGCCCGTCGACCCCGGTGCGCGCGATCACGCGGTCCGCGGCGGCCAGGATGCGCTCGCGGTTGCGGGCCGCGTCCGCCCGCTCGATCGGCGGCGCGCCAGCCAGCGGGAGGACCCTGGCGGGCGGTTCGCTCACTGTGCTACCTCGTGAGCTCGCAGTTCGAGCGCACCCTTACGGTCCGCACTCACGTGCGGACCGCAGCGCTCTCTCGCTTCGCTCACCTTCGCAATCGTAGCCACGCCGTACGACGGCAGAGGCGCCCACAAACCCCTTCCCGGCCGGGAACAATTCGGACCACAGTCCGGTTACACCGACACCACTCGCCGTACCGACCCCCCAGGAGAGTCCCCGCATGTCCCGCATCGCAGTCCTCGTCGGCAGCCTCCGCCACGACTCCGTCAACCGCCTGATCGCCGAGCACGTCCGCGACGCCGCGCCCGAGGGGGTCACCGTCGACATCGTCGAGGGCCTCGACGTGCTGCCGTTCTACAACTCCGACATCGACGGCGCCGACGCTCCCGCAGCCGCGACCGCGGTGCGCGAGGCCGTCGCCGCCAGCGACCGCGTGCTCGCGGTGACCCCGGAGTACAACGGGACGATGCCCGCCGTCCTCAACAATGCGATCGGCTGGCTCTCGCGGCCGTACGGCGCCGGCGCGATCGTCGGCAAGCCGTTCGCCGCGGTCGGGGTCACGCCCACGCCGTACGGCGGCAAGTGGTCCCACGACGACGCCCGCCGCTCCGCGCGGATCGCCGGCGCCTCGGTCCTCGAAGACGTCCAGGTCTCGCACACCGCCTACGGTCCCGAGATCCTGGACGACGCCGAGTTCACCTCCCGGCTGGACGACGCCCTGCGCGACCTCCTGGCCGCCCCGTTGGCGACGGCGGCCTGACCCGGGCCTCAGCCGGGCGAGGTCCGCGCACCGTTCTGGCCGGTTTCCGACACTCGTCGGCCAAAATCCGCCCTATCCGAGCCGTTTCGGCCTTCTGGTGTCGGAAACCGGCCAGCTCCCGGGTCGTAGGCTGGCGCCATGCCTGTGGTGACTCGCGAGGAGCCGCTGACCCGGGCCGCCTGGCGCGCCCAGGCGCTCGCGCACGAGGCGCGGGTCGAGCCCTACCTCCAGCCGCACCTGGCGCGCCGCGAGTCGCAGGTCAAGCATCCGGTCCACGACTTCCTCTTCACCTACTACTCGCGGCGGCCGGCCCAGTTGCGGCGCTGGCATCCGGGCGCCCGGGTGACGCTGGCCGAGGCGCCGGAGTACGGCGACCTCAAGGGCTACGCGCCCGCGCCCGGCGGCGTCTCGGTGGATCCCCGGTACGTCGCGGGCCAGCGTCGGCTCATCACCGACGTGCTCGTGCTGCTGCGCGCCACCGCCGCCCGGAAGCCGCACTTCGGCTGCTTCGGGCTGCACGAGTGGGCGATGGTCTACCGGCTCAGCGCCGAGCAGGTCCGGCACGCCGACTGGCCGCTGCGGCTCGGCCCGGAGGGCACCGACGCGGTCGTCGAGGGCCACCGGATCGCGTGCTCGCACTTCGACGCCTACCGGTTCTTCACGCCCCCGGCCCGGCCGCTCAACACGCTGTCGCCGGGTCCGCGGGACCGGGCGTCGTACGAGCAACCGGGCTGCCTGCACGCCACCATGGACCTCTACAAGCACGCCTTCCGGCTCTCCCCGATGGTCGGCAGCGACCTGGTCGCCGACTGCTTCGAGCTCGCCTGGGACGTGCGGACGCTCGACATGCGCGCGGCGCCGTACGACCTGCGCGACCTCGGCCTCGAGCCTCTCCCCATCGAGACGCCCGCCGGCAAGCAGGAGTACGCCGCCGCCCAGCGCGCCTTCGCCGAGCGGGCTGCTCCCCTGCGCCAGGCCCTCATCGTGGCGTGCGAGGCCCTCCTACCTGGATAGTCCGGCCCAACTGGTGTCCTCAGGTGCCCACCATTTGGGGGCGGGCTACCAGCCGGGCGGGTGCTGATCGGCGAAGCCGCCGACGGCCTCCTCGACCTGGGCGGCGAGCGAGAGCAGCAGCGGCTCCTCGGCGGGCCGGGCGGCGAGCATCACCCCGACCGGCAGCCGGGCGCCGTCCGGGGACGTGGTCCAGCCCAGCGGCAGGCTCAGCGCCGGCATCCCGGTGACGTTCCACGCCGAGGTGTAGGGCGTGAACCGCTTCTGCGCCTCGAAGTCCGCGGCTGGATCCTCGTCGTTGCGCAGTTCGCCGATCCGCAGGGGCGGGGCGGCCAGGGTGGGAGTCAGGACGGCGTCGTACGGCGCCAGCGCGGTCAGACCCGCCGCCGCGATGCGCCGGAGCTCGCCGATCGCCATCCCGAACTCGGGCGCGCTCACCGCTCGTCCGCGCCCTGCTAGCCAGCGGGTCAGTGGCCGGAGCCGGTCCTCGCGTCCGGGTGGGGCGGCGCCGAGCGCGGTGAGCACCGCCCAACAGGTCTCGAAGACCGGCACCGCAGACGGCGGCAGCGGCACCGGCACGTCGACCACCTCGTGGCCGAGGTCCTCGAGCAGCCGGGAGCAGTCCTCGACCGCGGCGAGGCAGGCGGGCTCGATGGGCGCATCGGCGATCACCGGCGTCACGAACCGGGCGACGCGCAGCCGGGCGGGCGCCTCGTCGCAGGCGGCCAGGTACGACGAGACGGAAGGCGGCGCCCAGAAGGGGTCGCCGACACACCGGCCGGCGAGGACGTCGAGCAACGCGGCCGCGTCCCGGACGCTCCGGGCCAGCGCGCCGGAGGTGGCCAGCCCGACGGGGTCGCCGTACATGGGCGCGCCCGAGATCCGGCCGCGGGCCGGCTTGAGCCCGACGATCCCGCAGCAGGAGGCGGGGATCCGGATCGAGCCGCCGCCGTCCGAGCCTTGCGCGACCGGCGCCAGGCCCGCGGCGACCGCCGCGGCCGACCCGCCCGAGGATCCGCCGGCCATCCGGGTCCTGTCCCACGGCGTCACGGCGGGCGGCGCGACGTCGGGCTCGGTGTAGCAGGGCGACCCGAACTCCGGGGTGTTGGTCTTGCCGAGGCTGACCATGCCCGCCGCCTCGGTCCGGAGCACGTCGTTGTCGGAGTGCCCCGGCACGAAGTCGGCGAACGCGGCCGAGCCGAACGTCGTACGGACTCCCGCGGTGGCGGTCAGATCCTTGATCGCGGTCGGCACGCCCCACAGCGGCCCGGCGCCGTCTGGCCGGGGGCCGAGGGCCGCCGCGCGCTGCTGCGCCAGGTCGCCGGTGCGGGTGATGAACGCGCCGACCTCGTCAGCGCGGGCGGCGTAGTGCTCGACCAGCTCGACCGGGGACACCTCGCCACGTCGTACCGCCGCACCCTGCTCCAGCGCCGTCAGATCGTGCAGTTCAGCCATGCCGTCAACGTAGTCCCGCCGAGGGTCGAGCCGTCGTAGCGTGTACTTTCACGCCGACTCGGCGTGTTTCTCGTGCACGTTTGCGCCGACTCGGCGT
>JBDHZS010000262.1:0-4475 GCA_039812025.1 Nocardioides sp.
TTTCGGAGGGGCCCACGAACTCGTTGAGCGTCGTACCGAGGAGCAGGGGAGTGTCTTGATGGGCGCCGCTCGCGAGGCGTTCGCGCAGGTCGAGGACGGTGTCACCGTCGACCACGGGCGCGAAGGCGAGCCGCAGCGGGGTGTCCTGGAGCACTCGTTGCTCCAGGGCGCCGGGGAAGGTCGCCACGAAGAGGCCGGTCGCAGCGAGGACCGCACGCTCGGTCGCGACCAGCGCGGCCGGGTCGACGGAGCGCCAGGTCTCGCGTGTGGTGTCGGCGAGCCCGAGCTGTACGGCGACCCGCCCGGCCGACTCCCGCGCCTGCCGCGGACTCAGCCAGCTGGGGGCGCCGGACTGGGAGATCGCGGCGTGGAACAGCCCGTCGGCCAGGGGCGAGGCCAGCAGCGCGAGGACGCAGCCGCCGCCCGCCGACTGGCCGGCGATCGTCACCCGGTCGGGGTCCCCGCCGAACGCGGCGATGTTGTCGCGCACCCACTCCAGCGCCGCGATCTGGTCGAGCAGCCCGCGGTTGGCGGGCGCGCCGTCGATCCAGCCGAAGCCGTCGAAGCCGAGCCGATAGGACACGGTCACGGTCACGACGCCGTCGCGGTTGAACCCGTGCCCGTCGTACCAGGGACTCGCCGGCGAGCCCGCGACGTAGCCGCCGCCGTGGAGCCACACCATGACCGGCCTGGAGCCGTCGAGGCCGGGGGTGAAGACGTTGACGTTCAGCGTGTCGTCGCCGGGGATCGACGGCTCCGGGATCGTCGTGACCTCGGCGATCGGCGCGGTCTGCGGGGTGGGGCCGTACGACGTGGCGTCGCGCGCGCCCACCCACGGCTCCGCGGGCGCGGGCGCCCCGAACCGCAGCTCCCCGACCGGCGGTGCCGCGAACGGGATCCCCAGGAACGCCGCCGACCCCTCCCGCCAGAACCCCCGGACCACCCCCGCCCGGGTGGTTGCGATCGCTTCCTCGCCACGGTCCACATGCTCAACCTAACCGTCGCCACCGACAGGTCGCCCGGTGCGTCTCGGGTGGCTGTTGGTCACCGCGACCTAAGGTGGAACGCGGACGGACGGCACTGGGAGTTGGGGGAGATGGTCGCTGCCAAGCTGGGCGCAGGATCGGTGGACGCGCGCTGTCTCGCAGGTGAGGAGCGGCTGTTCACCCCGGCAACCATCATCACCATTGTCCGGACGGTGGTGAGCTTGGCGCTTTGCCTGGTCGGCGCCGCAACACTGAACATGACCTTCCTGGTCGCCGGGCTGGCGACGTACTGGGTCGGTGACATGCTCGACGGCTTCGTCGCCCGGACCTTCGATCATGAGACCCGCACCGGGGCGGTCCTCGACATCCTCTGCGACCGCTTGAACTGTTGCGCTTTCTACCTCGGACTCGTGGCGCTCGACCCGAGCCTGGCGCTCCCGGTGGGGATCTATCTGGCGTCGTTCGTGGTGGTGGACAGCTACTGCTCGCTTGCATTCCTGGCATGGCCGATCAAGAGCCCGAACTACTTCTATGTCGTGGACCGGCGGATCTGGCGCTGGAACTGGTCGCCAGTCGCGAAAGCCCTGAACTCGGCGCTCTTCGCGGTGCTGCTGTTGGTGACGCGCTCGGTGGAGTTGGGCGTGGCGATCAGTACCGCGATCCTGCTCATCAAGTGTGTGTCGCTCGGCTGGATCTTCCGGCTTGGCCTGCCCGTTCCGACGGCGCTCCCGGCTCGGAGCGAGTGATTGGACCCGTTCGTCGAGTCGGCGTTGACGCTCGTGGTGGGGGCCGTGTCGGCCGTCGTACCACTGGTCAACCTCGAGATCTACGTCGCCGCGATCGCGGCGAACGACACCGGGCTGGTGCCGCTCCTCATTGGTGCCGCGGCCGGATTCGGGCAGACGGTGGGCAAGGTCGCGTGGTACTACGCGGGGTTGCGCGGCATCGAGTCGAGCTGGCTCAGGAACCGCAAGAAGAGCCAGAAGACCCTCGCGACTGCTGAGGTCTGGCTCGAGCGATTCGCCGGACGGCCGGTCTACCCGGTGTCGGTCCTCTTCCTGTCCTCGTCGGTCGGGTTCCCGCCGCTGATGGTCATCGCTGTGGTCTGCGGCGCCGCGCGCGTGTCCCTGCCGATCTTCGCGGTCGTGGTTTTCATTGGCCGGACCTTGCGGTTCGCCATCATCGCGTACGGCGCCGAAGCGCTCTGCGGTCTCGCCGGGATTCAAGCCTGTCGCTGAGCCAGCTCGTCGGCCCTATGCACGTCTGCTCCCTTTTGAACAGTCTGCACCCTTTGGTAGGGGGAGCAGACTATTCAAAAGGGGGCAAACAGGTTAGCGTGGAGCAGACACACGCGTCGTACGGTCAGCCGATGTCGATGCCGGTGAAGGTGACCGGCGTGTTGGGGCGGCCGCCGCCGCTCTCGGCCCAGAAGCCGTCGTTGCCCGACTCGGTCGCTTCCGTCAGGATCTTCAGCGACTCCTCGTCCAGCGTGCCCCACACGGTGTAGCTCGGCGGGAACTGGGAGTCGCCGAAGACGATGAAGAACTGGCCGCCGCCGGAGTTCGGCGCGCCGGTGTTGGCCATCGCGAGCGTGCCGGCGGGGTAGGTTTCGGAGCCGTCCACCTCGTCCGGGATCGTGTAGCCGGGCCCTCCGCTGCCGACCGCGGCGTCGGGCTCGTCCGCGGAGGGGTCGAAGCTCGGGTCCCCGCACTGGAGGAACTCGAAGCCCGGGTCGTTGCCTTGCCGGTGACACGAGGTGTCGTCGTAGTAGCCCTGCTCGGCGAGAGAGACGAACGAGGTCACCGTGCACGGCGCCTTGTCGGCGTCGAGGGTCAGGCCGAGGTCGCCGACCGAGGTATGGAGGACCGCTGGCACCTGTCCGGAGTGGGTCGGATCGGCCGGGGGAGGCTCGACGTCTCGGGCCGGCGTACCGCTCACGGCGAAGTCGCACTGGCCGGCCGGCGCCTTGGAGGTGGGCTCTGCGTCGTCCCAGCCGCAGGCGGCGAGCGTGGCGAGCAGGAGGACGGCCGGGACCGTCGCGAGCAGGGGGGAGCGCATGGCGGGCATGCTACCCAGCGGCGCGGCGGCGGTACGTCGCGTCGTACCCGCATCCCGGCCGAGGCGAGCGCGCGGGTGGCAATCGTCAGCTGGCCGCCGGGAACCAGTCGTGCGTTCCGGCGAGTTCGACCAGTTCGTCGCGCGACAGGACTGGTTGCTTCGACACCGGAGCACCGCGGACATCGGGCGCATTCGACGCGCTGAGGTCGATGACGAACGCGTCATCGCGGTAGAAGATCACTCGCACATCCATGACGCCAACGGATGCGCCAGCGACGTCAGGGCGACCTTTCATCCATTGCGCCCAGCCACCATCGGCCGTCACGCAGCCCGTGAACCGACTCTCGTACTCGGGTCGACAGAGCTCACGCATCTGCTCCAGCTCGTCGAGATCACGGCCATCGGAGGCGAAAGCGTAGGCGAACGCCTCGACCGAGGCTCCCTGGAAGGCGCGTTCCGCCCGGACCCCGTCTCCGACGCGCCCGGTGCTCACCTCGGTGCTGTCGCCGGGGAGGGCGTCGGCGAGCAGGGTCGATAGCTCGTCGGGCGTCGGCACGCGGAGTTCCGTAGGCCCGGTCGCCGCGCCGTACGACGGTGCCTCGCTGTCGCGCGCGTCGACCGCGACCGTCTGGTCGGTGGTGTCGGGCAGGATCGCGGCCAACGTCGTCCCGAGCACCGCCGCGCTCGCGAGGACGGCGCCGCCGCAGGCGAGTCGTCGGGTACGTCGCCGCCGGTCGCCGGCCCGCATCGCCGCCGCGATCGTGCCGCTGTCGGGGGAGATGGTGTCGGTGGCGCGGTGCATCAGGAGGCCGATCCGGTCCTCGGTGTCGTGGCTCATCTGTGTGGTCCTTCCTCGTGGGTGCTGACGGTGAGGAACTCCTCGCCCAGGTGGTCGCGCAACCGCGCCAACGCTCGGCTCGACCGACTGCGTACCGCCTGGTTCGTCAGCCGAAGGTCCGCCGCGACCGAGGTGACGTCCTGGTCGAGCAGGTAGCGCTGGACGACGACGGCCCGGTCGATCGGCGCCAGCGTGCGCAGCGCGTCGACGAGGCTGTGCCGGAGCGCGACGTCGGGGTCGTTGCTGGGGCTCGATGCGGGCTCCGCGACCGGGCGCTCGGTGCCGCTGCTGCGGCGGCGCCCGTCGACGAACGTGCGGAAGAGCACCGTGCGCGCGTAGGCCGCGATGTTGCCCGCGGCGCGGACCCGCTCCCACCGGACGTAGAGGCGCGTGAGCGTCTCCTGCACGAGATCCTCCGCCGAGTGGCGGTTCCCGGTGAGCAGCCATGCGGCCCGCAGCAGTTCGGTCGAGCGCGCGATCGCGAACTCCTCGAACTCTGCCCTGTGGGAACTGCGCACCGTTGCTCCTCGTCGTCTGGGACTTCCTCATCCTCTTCGACGTTGCGGCGGCGCCGGATGTGTCAGGTGCCGGAT
>JBDHZS010000263.1:0-4444 GCA_039812025.1 Nocardioides sp.
ACATGGGTGTGTGAGGGATGACTGAGGGTGACAAGCGGCCGCTGAAGGTGGCCGTGCTGGGCTGCGGCTCGGTGGGTTCGCAGGTGGTGCGGCTGCTGGAGGAGCAGGCCGACGACCTGGCGGCGCGCACCGGCGCGCCGGTGGAGCTGGTCGGGGTCGCGGTCCGCCGCCTCGACTCGGCCCGGGAGGTCGTCGTACCCCCGCACCTGCTGACCAACGACGCCCACGCTCTGGTGACGCGCGGCGACGTCGACGTGGTCGTCGAGGTGATCGGCGGGATCGAGCCGGCGCGCTCCCTGATCCTCGCCGCACTTGAGCACGGCGCGAGCGTGGTCACCGCCAACAAGGCGCTGCTCGCTGAGGACGGGCCTACGCTGTATGAGGCCGCCGAGAAGGCCGGCCGTGACCTCTACTTCGAGGCCGCCGTCGCGGGCGCGATCCCGATCCTGCGGCCGTTGCGCGAGAGCCTCGCCGGCGACAAGGTCACCCGCGTGCTCGGCATCGTCAATGGCACCACGAACTACATCCTCGACAAGATGACCACCGCCGGGGCCGGCTACGAGGAGACGTTGGTCGAGGCGCAGGAGCTCGGGTACGCCGAGGCGGACCCGACCGCCGACGTCGAGGGCTTCGACGCCGCGGCGAAGGCCGCGATCCTGGCCAGCCTCGCCTTCCACTCCCGGGTCACCGACGCCGACGTGCACCGCGAGGGCATCGCCGAGGTCACGGCCGCCGACATCGCCTCCGCGCGCGAGATGGGCTCGGTCGTCAAGCTCCTGGCGATCGCCGAACTCGCCGCCGACGGCGCCGTCTCGGCGCGCGTCCACCCGGCGCTGATCCCCGAGACCCACCCACTGGCGTCCGTGCGCGGCGCCTTCAACGCGGTCTTCGTCGAGACCGAGGCGGCGGGGCAGCTGATGTTCTACGGCCCCGGCGCGGGCGGCTCGCCCACCGCGTCGGCGGTCCTCGGCGACCTGGTCACGGTGGCCCGCAACCGGCTGGCGGGCACGGTCGGCGCGGGGGAGTCGGCGTACGCCGATCGTCGCGTGCTGCCGATGGGGGAGACCCTCACCCGCTACCACGTGGCGATCGACGTCAAGGACCGCGCGGGCGTGCTCGCGGCGGTCGCGCTGGCCTTCGCCGACCACGGGGTGTCGATCCAGGCGGTGCGCCAGGAGGGCCGGGGCGAGGACGCCCAGCTCGTCGTCGTCTCGCACACCGCGACCGACGCGCAGCTCGCCGCCACCGTCACGCAGCTGCGCGAGATGGAGATCGTCCGCGACGTCACCTCGGTGATGCGCGTCGAGGGGGGCGAGGAGTGATGAGCGTCAGCGACATTGGCGAAATGATCGGCGCCGTACCCGGTCTCACCACCACAGGGGCCAACGGCCAGTGGCGGGGGATCCTGACCGAGTACGGCGACCTGCTCGACCTGCTGCCCGCCGGACTGGAGCCGGTGACGCTCCGCGAGGGCGGCACGCCGCTGGTGCATTCGGAGTGGCTCTCGGGCCTGACCGGCGGTCAGGTGTGGCTCAAGGTCGAGGGCAACAACCCGACCGGCTCGTTCAAGGACCGCGGCATGACCGCCGCGATCTCGGTCGCCCGCCACGAGGGCGCGCAGGCGGTGGTCTGCGCCTCGACCGGCAACACCTCGGCGTCGATGGCGGCGTACGCCGCGAAGGCTGGGCTCAAGCCGCTGGTGCTCGTCCCCGAGGGCAAGATCGCCGCCGGCAAGATGGCGCAGGCGATCGTGCACGGCGCCCAGATCATCATGGTCCGGGGCAACTTCGACCACTGCCTGGAGATGGCCCGGGGGCTCGCGGCCGGCTACTCCGTCGCGCTCGTCAACTCAGTCAACCCGGTGCGCCTGCAGGGCCAGAAGACCGCGGCCTTCGAGATCGTGGACTTCCTCGGCGACGCGCCGGACTTCCACCTGCTCCCGGTCGGCAACGCCGGGAACATCTCCGCCTACTGGCTGGGATTCACCCAGTACGCCGCCGCCGGGCGCGCCACGCGCCGCCCGGTGATCCGGGGCTTCCAGGCCGCCGGCGCGGCGCCCCTGGTCTCCGGCTCACCGGTGCCCGACCCTGAGACCAAGGCGACCGCGATCCGGATCGGCAACCCCGCCTCGTGGCAGCTCGCGGTCGCGGCCGCCGAGGAGTCCGGCGGCCGGTTCGCCGCGGTGGACGACGACCAGATCCTGGCCGCGCAGGCCGAGCTCGCCCGCCGCGACGGCGTCTTCGTCGAGCCGGCGTCCGCCGCGGGTGTCGCGGGGCTGCTGGCCGAGCTGGCCGCGGGGGAGGACTACGCGGGTGCCACGCTCGCGATCACGGTGACCGGCCACGGCCTGAAGGACACCGCGACCGCGCTGGAGCGCGCCGGCGACGCCGTCGACACCGTCATCGACGCTGACATCGAGCAGGCCGCGCGCGCCGCGGGGCTCGTCTGATGGGGTTCGTCACCGGGCCGGTCTCGGTCTCGGTCCCCGCGACCGCGGCCAACCTCGGGCCGGGCTTCGACTCGCTCGGGCTGGCGCTGGACCTGCGCGACGAGCTGACCGCGGAGGTGACCGGCTCCGGGCTGGCGATCGAGGTGACCGGCTCCGGCGCGGACGACGTACCGCTGGGCGAGGATCACCTCGTCGTACGGTCCATGCGCGCCGCCTTCGCCGAGATGGGGGAGCAGCCCGCGGGGCTGCGCCTGGTGTGCACCAACCGGATCCCGCACGGCCGCGGACTCGGGTCGTCCTCGGCCGCGATCGTCGCCGGCGTCGGGCTGGCGCGGGCGCTGGTCGCCGGGGGCATGCTGCTGATGGACGACGGCGCCGCCTTCGACCTGGCCGCCCGGCTCGAAGGGCACCCCGACAACGTCGCGCCCGCCTTCTACGGCGGCTTCACGATCGCCTGGGAGGACGACGAGGGCCGGTTCCACGCGCTGCGCTCGGGGGTCGACCCCCGCGTGTGCCCGGTGGTCTTCATCCCGCCGACGCCGCTGGCGACGACCGCCGCGCGCGGGCTGCTGCCCGCGAGCGTGCCCCACGCCGACGCGGCCGCGAACGCCGGCCGCGCCGCGCTGCTGATCAAGGCCCTGGGGCATCACCCGGAGTTCCTGCTGCGCGCCACCGAGGACTTCCTCCACCAGCGCTACCGGGAGCCGGCGATGCCGGAGTCGGTCGCGCTGGTCGCCGCGTTGCGGGCCAAGCAGGTCGCGGCCGTCATCTCCGGCGCCGGGCCGACTGTGCTCGCCTTCACCCACGAGGGCGAGGACCTGAGCGCCTGGTGTCCCCTCGGCTGGCAGCTCCGCAGACTCGCCCAGGCCTCCGACGGCCTCCTCGTCACCCCCTGACTGACCCGGACTTGAACGCCGAGTCGGCTCAAAAGTGCACCCAAATCACGCCGAGTCGGCTCAAAGATGCACGGAAAACACGCCGAGTCGGCGCTAACGTGCACGCCCGTCCACAGATCGACAGCCCCGGTTGTGGATAACCGTGCACAGATGCGCCGACTCGGCGTCGTACGCGTGCACAGATGCGCCGACTCGGCGTGTTTTCCGTGCATGTTTGCGCCGACTCGGCGTCCTGAGGGTGCGGGCCGGAGCGCGTGGTAGCCTGGCCTCACGCCAGTCGGCGTCGGCACCATCGCGGATCTCTCCGCGGTGCCCCCCAAGATCCAGCCCCACCAGTCCGAGAAGGACGTCATCTACGTGAGTGCATCCATCGACTCGATGCTGTCGGTCGACCTGAAGAAGCTGGCCCGGTCCATGGGCATCAAGGGCGCCAGCACGATGAAGAAGGCCCAGCTCGTCGAAGCCATCAAGGCCCAGGGCCCGCCCGCCGCCGCGCAGGCCAGCCAGGCGCCGCAGATCAAGGTCACCCAGCGCACCCGGACCCGCCGCCCTGCGGCGACCGAGGCCAAGCAGACCACGCCCGAGAAGGGCGCCCAAGAACCGGTCGAGCAGCCGGCCCAGAAGCAGGCCCAGGAGTCGGCACAGCAGCCGGCCCAGAAGTCCGCCGACCAGCCGGCGGAGAGGCCCGCGACGAAGGCCGCGGACAAGCCGGCTGAAGAGAAGCAGGCACCAGAGAAGCCGGCCGAGGAGCAGCAGGCCCAGGACAAGCAGGCCCAAAGCCAGCAGCAGAAGCCCGCGAAGCAGCAGAAGCAGCGCAAGCAGAAGAGCAAGGGCCAGCAACAGCAGGACAAGCAGCAAGACAAGCAGCAGCCCGACAAGGCCCAGCAGACCAAGGGCCAGACCAAGAGCCAGGCCAAGAGCCAGCAGGCGAAGCAGCAGGACAAGCAGCCCGGCAAACAACAGAGCAAGGCCCCGGAAAAGCAGCAGGACAAGCAGCAACAACAGCAACAGCAGCAGGCCCAGGACGACGACGGCACGAGCCGCCGCAACAGGCGCCGCCGCAGCAGGGACCGCGACAGGACCCGCCAGCAACCGACGG
>JBDHZS010000264.1:0-4437 GCA_039812025.1 Nocardioides sp.
AGGTGGGCGCCGCAGCGCCGGGCGGTGAGCAGGAGGAGCGCCCGGGTGACCGCGATCAGCTCGTCGAGAGGCACCTGCTCGCGGGGCGCGTGCGCCATCCGGACGTCGCCGGGCCCGAAGTGCAGCGCCGGGATCTTGCCGACGCCGGTGTAGAGCCGCAGGTCGCTCCCGTACGGCGCGGCAGCCAGGCCCGGCGAGACGCCACCCGTGACATCCGCCACCGCCGAGGCCATCTCGGCGATCAGCGGGTGCCCCTCGGGCGTCCGGCCGCTGGCGAACTGGCCGCCTGGCCACGTCACCACCGGCGGGTGCGACCGCAGCCAGCGGTCCTTGGCCGCCGCGGCGGCGACGCACTCCTCGAGCGCCCGCCGCGCGCCAGCGGGGTCCTCGTCCAAGATCACGCCGAGCCGGCCGTCGGCCACCAGCCGGTCGGGCACGCTGGAGGCCCAGTCGCCGGTCGAGACCATGCCGACCGAGATCGGGTACGGCAGCTCGTTGCCGCCGAACAGGGCCGGCGGCGCGGCGTTCCGGGCGGCCTCGAGCTCGGCGATCGCGCGATAGACCGGCAGGAACGCCTCGAACGCGCTCACCCCCTCGTTGCGGGTGCTGCCGTGGGCGGCGAGGCCCTCGATCTCGATCCGGAAGGTCAACGCGCCGGCATTCGCGACCACGATCCGGCCGCTCGTCGGCTCGGTGATCACCGCCGCCTCGCCGCCGTGGCCGCGCAGCACGGTCGCCAGCGCGCCGATCCCGCCGTCCTCCTCGCTGACGACCCAGTGCAGGGCGAGCCGCCGTTCCAGCGAGACGCCCGAGGCCAACAGGGTCCGCAGCACGGCGGCGTTCGCGGCGACGCCGGCCTTCATGTCGCACGCGCCGCGGCCGTGGAGGATTCCGCCCTCGATGCGCGCGCCGAAGGGGTCGAGAGCGCCCCAGCGCGCCGGGTCCCCGATCGGTACGACGTCGACGTGGCCCTGCAGCACGAGCGCCGGCGGTCCCTCGCCGGGCGTGGTGGCGACCAGCCCGTAGGCCTCGGTCCGCGGCGCCTCGGTGCCGGGGTAGTCCGGGTGGGCGGCGAGGGCGTCCAGGTCGATCTTCCAGTGGTCGACCTCGAGGTCCTGGCGGGCCGCGTCGTCGGCCGAGGACCCCATCAGCTCGGACTCGGCGTCGCTGCCGGTGATGCTCGGCACCCGCACGAGCCGCACCAGGTCGTCCACGAGCGCCTGCTCGTCGAGGGCCTCCAGGAGCCGGATCTCAGCCGGCGACATCGCCGATATCAAGTCGGTCACGACGCCCACCTAACCACGCCCGATCCGCCGCGCGCAGGGCACTCCCGACGTACGATCACCGGCGTGTACGACGTCATCCCGAGCACCCCCGACGAGCCCGCCCTCGGACCGGCCGAGATCCCCCTCGACACCCCCCGCCCGCACCCGGCGCCGGGCGAGGTCACGCTGCACAACTGGCAGGACCCGCCCTGGAACATCTGGGGCCTCGACCACCTCACCGAGCTGGTCCCGACGGCGATCATCGGCACCGCGGCGACCCGCGACGCAAGCATCCTGCGCCCCCTCGAGGGGCTGCCGGCCGAGGAGTGCGGCGAGCGCGTCGCGGCCACGTGGGCCCGGTCACTCGTCGTACTCAAGGACGGCCGGCTGGCCGGCGAGTGGTACGGCGAGGGCTTCCGGCCCTCGACCCGGCACACGCTGATGTCGGTCTCGAAGAGCCTGTGCGGCCTGCTCGTCGCGCGGCTGATCGGGCAGGGGCTGCTGCGGCCCGGCGACCCGATCGGCGCGATCGTGCCGCGGCTGAAGGACACGGCGTACGGCGGGGCCACCGTCCAGCAGGCGCTCGACATGCAGGTCGCGGTCCACTACGACGAGACCTACCACGACCCGGCCGCGCACGTCGCCCAGCAGGACCGGGTCGCGGGCTGGCGGCCGCCGATGAGCGGCGACCCGGCGGACACGTACGAGTTCCTCACCACGCTGCGGCCGGCGGGTCACCACGGGGTGCACCTGCAGTACTGCTCCGCCACCACCGACGCCCTCGCCTGGGTGGTCGAGCAGGTGACCGGGACGCGCTACCACGAGGCGATGTCGGCCGAGATCTGGTCGCGCCTCGGCACCGAGCACGACGCCGTGGTCACGGTCGACACCGGCGGCTTCGCCTTCGCCAACGGCGGCATCGCGTGCACGACGCGCGACCTGGCCCGGGTCGGGCAGCTGATGCTCGACGGCGGCGCGGTCGCGGGCGAGCAGGTGGTCCCGGAGTCCTTCGTGGCCGCGACCTTCGCGGGCGGCAGCACCGACGCGGCGGCGGGCAGCATCTTCCAGTCGGTGCACCCCGGTGGCAGCTACCTCAACCAGTGGTGGGCCACCGGCGACGACGTCCAAGCGATCTACGGCGCCGGCATCCACGGGCAGTACCTCTGGGTCGATCCGGTACGGCGCGTGGTGATCGCCAAGTTCGGGGCCTCCCCCGAGGCCACCTCCCGCGAGCTGCTCGAGGCCAACAGCCTCTTCCTCCGCCGCCTCGCCGACACCTGCTGACGCCGTACCCCCCGATCTGGCCGAACGCGCACTTATGTCCCGTCTCAGGCTGAGAACGGACCTTTCTGCGCGTTCGGCAGGGGTGGAGGCGGCGGGGAGGCGGTACGGCGCCGGGGATAGAGGAGCCAGATCAGGAGCCCGACGGCCAGGCTGATCCCCGCGGCGACGGCGATCGGCAGCCCGCCCCGGTCTGCCTCGAGACCGTGCTCGACATTCCAACTCGGGATCAGGTCCCGGGCGACCTCCACGGCATAGATGGAGGTGTCGTTCGTGCTCGCCCGGTAGTGGGAGAACGGCTCGACCGCTCCCGTGGCGGCGTCGGCCCACGCGAGGTACGACCCCCCGGGCCGATCGACGTGGAGGAGGACCGTCGATTCGTCCCGCCAGCCGATCGCCGTGGCGCGCAACGAATCCCCCAGCCCGAGCCGCCGCGGGGACGACGGCCGCTCCGGATCGACGATCGCGAGCTCGCCGCCGGACACGACCGCGAACCGCGAACCGTCCGGCGCCCACGCGCCGGAGGAGACGCGCGTGTTGAAGCCGAGGCCGGGGATGACCGTCTCCGCGCCGCCGTCGGCATCGACCAGGCGCAGGTGGGTCGGGCCGGCGGTCCGGACGACTATCCGGCTGCCGTCGGGCGACAGCGCGGCGGCCCTGACGGTGAGGTTCGGATACTCGGTCATCTCGCCGGTCTCCAGGTCGAGCCGGGTCAACCTCAGGTCGGTGGTCGACGGGTCGACGTGGGGCCCGCTGCGGATGCCGAGCAGGACCGTTCGGCCGTCGTCGCCAATCGCGAGCGGATGCGCCGTCCGGTCCTCCCCGACCTCGACCGTCCGACGGGCGCCGTCGCGGAGGGTGAGCACCCGGATGGTCCCGGTCCCGGCGCTGTTCCCGGTCACGACGAAGGTGCCGTCCGGCGAGAGCGCGCTCGGCGCCGGGTGGCCGCGGTCCGGCGACGAGCCGAGGCGCTGGGCGAGGTCGAGCTTGCGGTACGACGTGCCGTCCGTCCCGAGCAGCACCGCCTGCGCGTCGAGCAGGATGTCGTCCTGGGACACGTCGAAGAGCGCCGTGGCGGCGTCGATCCGCGCCGTCGACAGCGGCCCGTTCCACCACGAGTAGGGATACAGCGCGCTCGGGAACACCGGCGGCTCGACCGGCCCGGGTGCCGGCCGCTGCCACGGCACGATCACCAGCATCGCGAACAGCCCGAGCGCCGCGAGCGCCGAGACCAGCCACCGGCCGCGCCGCCGGGGCGCGGCGCCCAATGTGACATCCGGGGTGGCACCCTCCGTCCGGGCTGGCAGGTCCGCGTGCGCCTCGCGAGCCACGTCGTCCGGCGTGCCAAGCTCGTCGAGGACGGCGCGCACGCCGTCGTCCCCGGCCGCGTGGGAGGCGAGCGCCGCGTCGAGATGCTCGCGTACGCCGTCGAGGATCTCCGCCCGGTCGCCGGGATCGAGGTCGTCCAGCAGGGTCGACAGCCGGTCCAGGTAGTCGGTCATCAGCGGGTGCGTGCCGTTCATGGGGCCCCTCCCTCGTCAAGGGCCGCGTCCACCGCGTCCCGGAACAGCGGCCAGGTCCTCGCGAAGGCGGCCAGTGCCTCGTGCCCGGCGTCGGTCAGCCGGTAGTACCGACGCGGCGGCCCCTCGGCCGACTCCTGCCAGGTGGTCTCCACCAGCCCGGCCTTCCGCAGCCTCGCCAGCAGCGGATAGAGGGTGCCCTCGCTCGCGAGCAGCACTCGGTCGGCCGTCAGCCGGCGGGCGATGTCCAGCCCGTAGAGGCTGCCACCCCGCAGCATGGAGAGCACGCAGTACTCCAACGCCCCTCGCCTGAGGTGCGTGAGGATGGCGTCGTCGCCAGGTACCATGCGTCACAAGATACATGCCGATCG
>JBDHZS010000265.1:0-4317 GCA_039812025.1 Nocardioides sp.
ACGCTCGTGTCCAGGAGCCGGCCCGCCTTGTCGACCATCTGGAGCCGGTTGCTCGACGCGATCGCGCCGTCGGGCGGCACGGAGTCCGCCGTGCTGTTGGTGGCCACCCCGCGCAGCGCCTCGGACGAGCCGTAGTTGTCCGACAGCGTCGCCCACGGCAGGTGCCGGAGCAGCGCCGCCCGCACGGTGCGGGACCACCTCGAGCCCGAGGAGACGATCAGCTCCAGTCCGCTCAGGTCGTAGCCGCCGGGGTCGGCCTCTAGCTCGGCGAGCAGCGGCCGCGCGAACGCGTCGCCGACGATCACCAGCGCGTTGACGTGGTGGTCGGACACCAGCCGCCACAGCGCCGCCGCGTCGAAGTGCTCGGCGGCCGACGTCTCCACCGCCCAGCCCTCGTTCATCAGCGAGAGGCTGGTGAAGAGCCCGGTGCCGTGCATCAGCGGGCACGCGACGTAGAGACGTTTGCCGGAGCGGTCCAGGCGGCGTACGACGTCGTCGAGGTCGGCGGCCGGCGGCCGGCCCAGGTAGAAGTTGGCCGCCGTGCCCAGCGCCTTGATCGCCTCATGCTGGCGCCACATCACGCCCTTGGGCAGCCCCGTGGTCCCTCCGGTGTAGAGCAGCAGCGAGTCGTCGCCGGAGCGCCGCGCCGCCGGCCGCGCGCCGGCGTGGGCCGCGACGACCTCGTCGTACGCCTCGGCCCAGTCCGGCAGCGGACTGCCGTCGTCGACGGCCAGGCAGCGCCCGAGTCTCGGCAGCTCCGCGCGGCAGCGCGCCAGGGTCGGTCCGTAGCGCGCGTGGAAGACGATCGCCTCGGTGTCGGAGTTGGCGAGGACGTGGACCAGCTCGTCGTGTCCGTAGCGGTAGTTGATGTTCACCGGGGACAGCCGCGCCTTGAAACAGGCGACATAGGTCTCGAGGAACTCCGGGCAGTTGCGCAGGTAGACCGCGACCTTCGCGCCGGGCTCGAGGCCCTCGTCCTCGAGCGCCCGGGCGAGCGCGTCGCTGCGACGGTCGAACTCGGCCCAGGTCACCGTCCGGCTGCCCTGCACCTGGCAGGGCAGCTCGGGGATCGCCGCCGCGATCGCCTCGTAGATGTCGGCGTAGTTCCAGTACACGATCCCTCCCGGGGCTCAGGTCGGAGGCACGAACCGGCCGTCGATGGCGGTCCACCCGCCGTCGACGTACAGGACCGAACCGGTCACGAACGACGAGGCGTCGCTGGCGAGGTAGACCACCGCGCCGGCGATCTCGTCGGGCCGGGCCCACCGGCCGAGCGCGGCCTTCTCGGCGTACGCGTCGTGCCAGGCCTGGTTGGCGTTGATCTGAGAGGCGAGCGCGGTCTCCACGACGCCGGGGGCGATCGCGTTCACCCGCACGCCGCTCGGGCCGAACTCTGCCGCGGCGGTCTTGACGAGCTGGTTGACCCCGGCCTTGGTCGCCGCGTAGACGGACTGGCCGGGCTCCACGACCTCCGAGCGGATCGAGGAGAAGGCGATGATGCTCCCCCCGCCGCGGGCGAGCATCGGCCGGCCGAACGCCTGGAGCACGTTGAAGGTCCCGGACAGGTTCAGCCGCACCACGCGCTCGAAGTCCTCGGGCAGGTAGTCCATGATCCGCTTGCGCACGTTCGTCGCCGCGGTCAGGACGACGACGTCGAGGTCGGGGAGCGCGGCCGCCACCGCGGCCACCTGCGCCGGATCGGTCACGTCCAGCAGCACCGGGTCGCGGCCCTGGCCGACCCGCTCGCTGGCCGCGGCCGCGGTGTCGGGGTCTCGATCGGCGCAGTGCACGACCGCGCCCTGGCTCGCCAGAGCGAGCGCCAGCTCGCCGCCGATGCCGCCCGCGCCGACGACCAGCGCTTGCCGGCCGTCCAGCCGGAACAGATTGGTGTAGTCGGTCACGGGCCTTCCCTTCACACTCGTCACGCGCGTCATGCTCGGATCGTCGCCATCCGGGTGACGGTCAGTTCCTCAATCGCGAACCGGGGTCCCTCGCGACCGGTCCCCGAGTCCTTGACGCCGCCGTAGGGCTGCACGTCGGAGCGGAACCCGGGCATCTCATTGACCACGACCCCGCCGACCTCCAGCTCGTCGATCGCCCGCATCGCGGTCCGGAGCGACCGGGTGTAGACGGCGGCCTGCAGCCCGTAGCGGGACCGGTTCGCGACCTCGAACGCCTCGTCGACGCTCGCCACGGAGCGGACGGCGACGACGGGGCCGAAGATCTCCTCGCACCAGGCGGGCGTGTCCTCGGGCGGGTCCACCAGGATCGTCGGCCGCACCGCCCCGGACGCTGGGTCCCCCTCGGAGCTCGGGTCCGCGGCGCCGCCGAGCACCCGCGCTCCGGCCTCGCGGGCCATCGCCACCCAGGCCAGCACCCGCTCGGTCGAGCGGCGGTCGATCAGCGGCGCCACCCGGGTGTCGGGGTCGCGCGGGTCACCGACCTTCAGGGACGGCAGCCGGTCCGCGAGCAGCGCGAGCAGCGGCTCCCGCACCTCGTCCACCACGATCACGCGCTGCACCGAGATGCAGGCCTGGCCGTTGGCGTAGAACCCGCCCCGGCAGACCGCGTCGGCGGCGGCCTCGAGGTCGGCGTCCTCCGCCACGACGAGCGCCGCGTTGGAGCCGAGCTCCAGCACCACCTTCACCGGCGCGGCCTGCCGCGCGATCTCGTGGCCGACCGCGGCGGATCCGGTGAAGGAGACGGCCCCGATCCGCGGGTCCTCGACGAGGGTCCGGCCGACCTCGGCGTCCCCGGTGACCACCTGGACGACCTGCGGCTCGAGCCCCGCCGCCTCGGCGGCCCGGCGGGTGACGTCGGCCAGGATCAGCGCGGTGAGCGGCGTGGCGGGCGCGGGCTTGCAGATCACGGCGCAGCCGGCCGCGATCGCCGGCGCGATCTTGTGCGAGGCGAGCAGCAGCGGGTAGTTGAAGCCGGCGACGCCGATGACGAGGCCGATCGGGCGTCGTACCCAGAAGCCGCGCAGCCCCTCGCCGGAGGGGTGGAGGTCGAGCGGGACCGTCTCGCCGTGCACCTGCGAGACCGCTTCGGCCGACGCCTCCCAGGTGAAGACCGTGCGCGCCACCTCGGTCTCGCAGTCCACCCGGGGCTTGCCGGTCTCCAGGATCAGGAGGTCGACCAGCTCCTGGCGGCGGGCAGCGAGCTCGGCGCCGACCTGCAGGAGGACGGCGCGCCTCTGGTGGGCTGCGGCCCGGCGGAACTCGCGCTGCGCGGCCAGCCCCGCCGCCAGCGCCTCCCGGGCCAGGTCGACCGTGCCGACCGGCGCCTGCGCGATCACGGAGCCGTCGTACGGGAAGACGACCGACTCGCTCGGGCAGTCTGTCCGCCAGCCCTCCCCGATCGGAAGGCCCGCAGGCGCGCCGACACCCGAGACGTCCATGCTTGCGGCGGTCATCGCGCTCCTAACCCGGTCTAACCAGTGATCGTAGTATCAGCCCCGAGAAGCCTAGATGCAACCGGTACGCCACCCCGAGGAGGCACCATGTCCCGCACCCACTCGATCGCCGTCATCGGCGGCGACGGCATCGGACCCGACGTCACCGACGCCG
The DNA here is from genome assembly GCA_039812025.1 of Nocardioides sp. GTDB lineage: Bacteria > Actinomycetota > Actinomycetes > Propionibacteriales > Nocardioidaceae > Nocardioides. The sequence goes on from JBDHZS010000265.1 coordinate 3,570, forward strand.
CGTTGCTCGGCGTCGCGGCCGCGGCGCGCCGCTTCGGCTTCGCGACCGAGCTCACCGACTACCGCCTCGGGGCCGACCTCTACCTGCGCACCGGCGAGGTCCTCACCGAGGACGTCGTCGAGGCGCTGCGCGGGCACGACGCCCTGTTCCTCGGGGCCCTCGGCGACCCGCGGGTGCGCCCCGGGATCCTCGAGCGGGGCCTGGTGGTCGCGCTGCGGGTCCTCTTCCGGCAGGGGGTCAACCTGCGGCCGGTCCGCCTCTATCCCGGGGTCCGCTCCCCGATCGCCGGCCTGACCCCCGAGCGCTGCGACCTGGTGATCCTGCGCGAGAACACCGAGGGCCTGTATGCCGGCGGCGGCTCGACCGTCCACGGCGGCACCCGGCAGGCGGTGGCCCTCCAGCATTCGGTGACCACGGTGGCGGCCACCGAGGAGATCGTCGAGTACGGCTTCCGGCTCGCCGAGCAGCGGCGCCACCGGCTCACCCTGTGCCACAAGACCAACATCCTCGTCGAGGCGGGCGCGCTCTGGGAGGACGTCGTCGACCGGCTCAGCGCACGCCACCCGGGCGTGGAGCTCGACTACGTGCACGTCGACGCGATGTGCCAGCACCTGCCGACGACCCCCGAGCGATTCGACGTCGTGGTCACCGACAACCTCTTCGGCGACATCATCAGCGACCTCGGCGCGACGGTGCAGGGCGGGCTCGGGGTGGCCGCGAGCGGCAACCTCAACGTGACGGGCTCCGC
>JBDHZS010000266.1:0-4268 GCA_039812025.1 Nocardioides sp.
GAACGGCCGCGGATTCGAGTGCCCCGGTGGACAGGCCCGGGCGCGCCGCGCAACGAGCAGGAAGGAACCCTCCATGGCGGTTGGAACAGACCCGGAGACCAAGCAGAAGATCATCGCCGAGTACGCCACGACCGAGGGTGACACCGGCTCGCCCGAGGTGCAGATCGCGCTGCTCAGCCACCGCATCAGCCACCTCACCGACCACCTCAAGCAGCACAAGCACGACCACCACAGCCGTCGTGGCCTGCTGCTCCTCGTCGGCCAGCGCCGTCGTCTGCTGAACTACCTGCAGAAGACGGACATCGAGCGCTACCGCTCGATCGTCGAGCGCCTCGGTCTGCGTCGCTAGACCAGCTTGGAGCGGTTCCCCGCATTAGGGGAGCCGCTCCTGCTACGTGCGGGCCCCGCCCGCAGCACCATCCAACTGAACACGACACCACCAGGAGCGACCCGCACGTCCGGCCCGGTCCTCGGTAGTGGCCCTCAGCTCGAGACAACGAGAGCGCTGCGGGCCTCGATCGAAGACCGGCCCCCGCGCCAGCAGACGTCTGAGCGCGGGTTCCCAGGCGGGCAACCATCGAAGATCCGCCAGGTCACGGCGGACGCCGCGGGCGCGCTCCGCGAAGAGAAAGTCGAGCCCATGAGCTCTGAACCCACCGTCTCCGCCGTCGAGACGATCATCGACAACGGCAAGCACGGCACGCGTACCGTCAAGTTCGAGACCGGGCTGCTGGCCCGGCAGGCCGCCGGCTCGGTGACCGCCTACCTCGACGACGAGACCATGCTGCTGTCCGCCACCACCGCCGGCAAGCAGCCGAAGGACCACTTCGACTTCTTCCCGCTCACCATCGACGTCGAGGAGCGGATGTACGCCGCCGGGCGGATCCCCGGCTCGTTCTTCCGCCGCGAGGGCCGCCCGAGCGAGGACGCGATCCTCACCTGCCGGCTGATCGACCGCCCGCTGCGCCCGACCTTCATCAAGGGCCTGCGCAACGAGGTCCAGGTCGTCATCACCGTGCTCTCCCTCGAGCCCGACACGCCGTACGACGTGCTCGCGATCAACGCCGCGTCGCTGTCCACCCAGCTCTCCGGGCTGCCCTTCTCCGGCCCCATCGGCGCCACCCGGGTCGCCCTGATCGACGGCCAGTGGGTGGCCTTCCCGACCCACAGCCAGCTCGAGGACGCCGTCTTCGACATGGTGATCGCCGGCCGCGTCACCGAGACCGGCGACGTCGCGATCATGATGGTCGAGGCCGAGTCGACCGAGTCCACCTGGGACCTGGTCCGCTCCGGCAAGCAGGCGCCGACCGAGGAGGTCGTCGCCGGCGGTCTCGAGGCCGCCAAGGTCTTCATCAAGCAGCTGTGCCAGGCGCAGTCCGAGCTGGCCCAGGTGGCCGCGAAGCCGGTCGCCGAGTTCCCGGTCTTCCTCGACTACAGCGAGGAGGCCTACGCCGCGGTCGAGGCCGCCGTCGCCGCGCCCAGCGCCGACGCGCTCAGGATCGCCGGCAAGCTCGAGCGCGAGGAGCGCCTCGACGAGCTCAAGGCCGAGCTGCTCGCGAAGCTGTGCGGCGACGGCCAGGAGTTCGCCGGCCGCGAGAAGGAGGTCGGCGCGGCGTACCGCTCGCTGACCAAGTCCCTGGTCCGCGAGCGCGTGCTGCGCGACAAGGTCCGCATCGACGGCCGCGGCCCGGCCGACATCCGCCCGCTGCACGCCGAGGTCGGCGTGATCCCGCGGGTGCACGGCTCGGCCCTCTTCGAGCGCGGCGAGACCCAGATCCTGGGCGTCACCACGCTCAACATGCTGACGATGGCCCAGAAGCTCGACACGCTCTCCCCGGAGACCGAGCGCCGCTACCTGCACAACTACAACTTCCCGCCGTACTCCACCGGCGAGACCGGCCGCGTCGGCTCGCCGAAGCGCCGCGAGATCGGCCACGGCGCGCTCGCGGGCCGGGCGCTGCTGCCGGTGCTGCCGACGCGCGAGGAGTTCCCCTACGCGATCCGCCAGGTCTCCGAGGCGATGGGCTCCAACGGCTCGACCTCGATGGGCTCGGTCTGCGCCTCGACGCTGGCGCTGCTCCAGGCCGGCGTGCCGCTGCGCGCCCCCGTCGCGGGCATCGCGATGGGGCTGATCTCCGGCGAGATCGACGGGTCGACCGAGTACGTCGCGCTCACCGACATCCTCGGCGCCGAGGACGCCTTCGGCGACATGGACTTCAAGGTCGCGGGCACCTCGGAGTTCGTCACCGCCCTGCAGCTGGACACCAAGCTCGACGGCATCCCGGCAGAGGTCCTCGCCAAGGCGCTGGCTCAGGCTCGTGACGCGCGCGCGACCATCTTGGACGTGATGGGCGAGGCGATCGACACCCCCGACGAGATGTCGATCCACGCGCCGCGCATCATCACGATCAACATCCCGGTCGACAAGATCGGCGAGGTCATCGGCCCGAAGGGCAAGGTGATCAACCAGATCCAGGACGACACCGGCGCCCAGCTGACGATCGAGGACGACGGCACCATCTACATCGGCGCCACCAACGGCGAGGCGGCCGAGGCCGCCCGCTCCGCGGTGAACGCGATCGCCAACCCGACGATGCCCGAGGTGGGCGAGCGCTACCTGGGCACGGTCGTCAAGACCACCAACTTCGGCGCGTTCATCTCGCTGCTGCCGGGCAAGGACGGGCTGCTGCACATCAGCAAGCTGCGCGCGCTCGCCGGCGGCCGGCGCGTGGAGTCGGTCGAGGACGTCGTCTCGGTCGGCCAGAAGCTCCAGGTCCAGATCGCCGAGATCGACGACCGCGGCAAGCTGTCGCTGGTGGCCGTCGTCGAGGAGACCGACGAGGCCGGCGAGGAGACCGCGGCAGCCTCGGCGGAGTAAGTCCCAGTGAGTTCTGGGGGCACCCGCACCCTGCTCACCGACCGCGACGCCGGCGGTCGGGTGACGAGCAGGGTGCGGCGTACCGTCCTGCCGTCGGGCCTGCGGATCGTCAGCGAGCAGATCGCGGGCGCCCGCTCGGCCAGCATCGGCGTCTGGGTGGGGGTCGGCAGCCGCGACGAGGCGCCGCGGCTGCACGGCTGCTCCCACTTCCTGGAGCATCTGCTCTTCAAGGGCACGCCGTCGCGCACGTCGCTGGACATCTCGGCGAGCCTGGACGCGGTGGGCGGGGAGTTCAACGCCTTCACCACCAAGGAGTACACCTGCTTCCACGCACGGGTGCTCTCTGACGACGTGCCGCTGGCGATCGACGTGCTCGGCGACATGCTGACGGCCTCGCTGCTGACGCCCGAGGACGTCGAGGCCGAGCGCGAGATCATCCTCGACGAGATCGCGATGCACGAGGACGACCCCGACGACGTCGTCCACAACCTGCTGGCCGCGCAGGCGTACGGCGACACGCCGCTGGGCCGTCCGATCGCCGGCACGGCGGCCTCGATCGAGGGGCTCGGGCGCGACCAGATCGCGCGGTTCTACCGGCGGCGCTACCTGCCGTCGGCCATGGTGGTCTCCGCCGCGGGCTCCGTCGACCACGCCGCGTTGGTCAAGCTGGTCCGGCGCGCGTTCGGCGCCTTCGAGTCCGCTGTCGGTGAGCCGGCGCCCGTGTCGCCCGTGGCTCGTGCCCGCCGGGTCCGGACCGGGCTGAGCCACGCGCCGCGGCCGTTCGAGCAGGTCACCGCGCTGCTCGCGGTGCGGGGCCTGACCCGTGGCGACGACCGGCGGTTCGCGCTGGGCGTGCTGAGCACGGCGCTCGGTGGCGGCACGTCGTCGCGGCTCTTCCAGGAGGTCCGGGAGCGCCGCGGCCTGGCCTACTCGGTCTACTCCTTCACCGATCACCAGCGCGATGCCGGGCTGGTCGGGGTCGGGGTCGGCTGCCTGCCCGACAGGCTCGACGAGGTGCTCGGGGTGGTGCGCTCGGAGCTTGCTCTGCTCGCCTCATCCGGGCTCTCCGCCGACGAGTTGGCCCGCGCCAAGGGGCAGCTGCGCGGCGGGTTGGTGCTGGGGCTGGAGGATTCGGCGTCCCGGATGTCCCGGATCGGCAAGGCCGAGCTGCTCACCGGCGAGCTGCTCGGCATCGACGAGGTGATCGCCCGGATCGACGCAGTCACCCTCGACGACGTCCACGCCCTCGCCGCCGAGCTCTTCGGCCAGCGCGAGCTCCTCGCCCTCGCCGGCCCCGCCTAACGCCGAGTACGACGCCGAGTCGGCGCATCTGTGCACAAAAATCACGCCGAGTCGGCGCATCCGTGCACGAGAATCACGCCGAGTCGGC
>JBDHZS010000267.1:0-4249 GCA_039812025.1 Nocardioides sp.
GGGCGCGAGCGCGAAGGCCCTCGCCGCGGCGCGGGCGGCTCCGGACACGCCGTACGCCCCGCGCTGCACCTCGAAGACCGCCAGCACGATCCACATCGTCGGGATCAGCAGCAGGATCCCCAGCCAGGTCAGCTCGATCAGCGCCGTACCAGCCTCGTCCTTGCAAGGCTGCGCCCGCCTCACGGTTCTTCCTGGTGAGCTCGCAGTTCGAGCGCAGCCTCACGGTCGGCGCACGGGTGCGGATCGCCGCGCTCTCTCGCTTCGCTCACGGTTCCTCCTCCACCGCGTGCCCGACGACGCTGAGCCGGACCCCGGGCCCCATCAGGCCGAGTGCGGGGACCTCGGCGTCGATGCGTACGGCGACCCCGGGCGCCCCGCCGACCGCCGCCGGATAGGCGTGGATGTTGCGCGCGTACCGCCCCGAGATCGCCCCGGCGATCTGGCTCCGCGCCCGCGCCACCCCGTCGCCGGGGCCGCGGTCCGCCGTCGCCGCATAGCGGGCACCCTCCGACGCGGCGGACGCGAGCGTGTTGCGCACGTGCAGCGTCAGCGACACCTGCAGCAAGCCCAGGACCAGCGGCAACAGCACGAGCAGGACCAGCACGAAGTCGACGACGGCGGCTCCGCGCTCGCCCCTGTCCGTCCTGTCCGTGCGACAAACACGCATCGCTCAGGGCGAGACGCGGTTGAGCGCCGCCTTGACCATGCTGACCAGCTCGGCCTGGGCGAAGGTGAGGATCGCCGCCACGAGCGCCGCGGTCATGACCGTGATCATCACCCACCCGGGCACGTCTCCGCGCTCGTCGCGGTCGCGTCCGCCGCCCGGATCGAGCGCGTGGACCATGCTCAGCCAGGCCCGGATAAGGGGTTCTGGGATCTCCATCGGTTTCCTCTTTCCTTCACGGCGGGGAAGCATTCATGGCAGACGGCTCAGGGGGTCGTCAGGGACAGCCCGATCACGCCGGGGAAGAAGGCGAACACCACGGTGATCGGCATGACGATGAAGATCACGGGGACCATCATCATCACCTCCTTGCGGGCGGCGGTCTCGATGAGCGCGCGGCGGCTGGCCTCGCGGACGTCGGCGGCCTGGGCGTGCAGGATGTCGGCCAGCGGGGTGCCTCGTTCGACGGCGACGGCGACGCCTTGGGCGAACCGCGACACCAGCGGCAGCCCGCTCGTGGCCGCGAGCCCGTCGAAGGCGTGCGCGACGGGTTCGCCGGTCCTGATCGCGGCGAGCACCCGCGCCAGGTCGACGGACAGCTCGCCGCCGGAGCGTCGTACGACGCGGTCCAGCGCCGACACGGGGCTCTCGCCGGCCGCGACCGACAGCGCCAACAGCTCGGCGATGACCGGGAACTCGACCAGGATCTCCCGCTCGCGCCGGGTCGCCTGCGAGGACAGGTGGTAGTCGCGCGCCATCACGCCGACGACGAAGCCGACGAGGCACAGGATCAGCGACGCCACCGCGGTCGTGGGGTCCGCCAGCGCCCGGACGGTGCCGAGCACCGCCATCGCCCCGAAGCCGGCGAGCCCCCACGTGACCTGCTCTATCCGGAACTCGTAGACACTCAGCGGGAGGTTCGCGCGCTGCAGGCGCCGGCGTACCGATGCGGCGCCGCCCATCACGCGCTCAACCGCTCCGGCGGCGGCGCGCAGCACCGGCCCGAAGACGCCCACCGCGGCGCCGGTCTGCTGGTCGAGCGCGGCGCGCAGCTCGGGGCTCTGCGCGACCTGCGGCAGGTCCTGGATGTAGGGCAGGACGCGGACGGCGAGTTGGGTACGGCGGATCGCGGCCACCCGGGCGCCGATCACGAGCAGCCCGAGGCCGGCCAGCGCCCCCAGCGCCGCGCCCGCCCAGGCGATCGTCATGACAGGATCCGCCGTTCTGTGGGCAGCCGTCCGATCCGCATCATCAGCCGGTAGGCGACCAGGCACAGCACCGCGCCGGTGCCGAGGACGAGCGCGCCGGTTGCCGACGCGTAGTGGCGGATCACGTCGCCTTGGAAGGACAGCAACAGCAGCACGATCCACGGCGCGGCGACGGCCAGCCGGGCGCCGTTCACCGTCCAGGCTTGGCGGGCCTCCATCTCCGAGCGGGTGCGCAGGTCGTCGCGGAGATAGCCGGACAGGTTCCTGAGCAGGCGGCCGAGCTCGCCACCGCCGACCTCGCGGGCGACCCGCAGGCCCTCGATCACCCGGTCGCCGACCGGGTCGGCCAGCCGCTCCTTGAGCCGGTCCAGGCACTCGGAGAAGCGGCCGCTGACCTGGTAGTCCAGCGCGAACGCGTCGAAGTTCGCGCGCAACGGGGCCGGTCCCCGCACCGCCAGCCCGGCGAGCGCGTCGGGGAGCGAGAGGCCGGCCCGGACCGCGGACGCGAGATTGTCGACCGCCTCGGGCCAGACCTCGGCGAACTCCGCCTGACGACGCCGGGCGCGGGCCTGCACCATCGCCACTGGCAAGTACGCCGCCATGCTCGCGAACGCCACCGACACGGGCAGGGTCCCGGAGATCAGCTGCATGATGACCAACGTGAAGAGGGCGAGCATCCCGCACAGCGCGATGAAGCTGGTCCCGCTCACCGTGCCGAGGCCCGCCCGGGTGAGCAGCCGCCCGACGCGGGAGTCGGTACGACGCGACTCGCGGCGGGGCAGGTAGAACGCCGACCAGATCAGGAGGAGCCCGAGGCCGAACCCGAAGCCGACGATCGCGCCCATGCTCAGTCAGCCCCCAACAGGACGCCGGGGTCGATCCCGAGCCGCTCGTAGCGCTCGAGGCGCGGGGGCATCCCGCCGGCGCGGCGCAACTCGCCGCCGCGACGGGTGAAGATCGGCTCGGTCTCGATCACGTCGTTCTCCACGCGGCCGGGGACGCCGACGATCTCTTCGACCCGGCGCACGCCGCCCTCGTCGCGGCCGAGGTGGACCACCATGTCGACCGACGCCGAGACGGTCGGCACCACGAACCGTGCCGAGATGTTCTCCCCCGCCAGGAGCGGGAGCGTGCACATCTTCACCAGGGCCTCGCGGGCGGAGTTGGCGTGCAGGGTGCACATCCCTGGGAGCCCCGCGTTGAGCGCGAGGAGCAGGTCGAGGCACTCCTGCGCCCGGACCTCGCCGACGATGATCCGGCTCGGCCGCATCCGTAGGCTCTCCTTGACCAGGTTGCGCAGGGTGACCTCGCCCGTGCCCTCCAGCCCGGCCTGCCGGGTCTGCATCGGCACCCAATCGGGATGTGGGAACCGGAGCTCGAAGACCTCCTCGCAGCTGACCACGCGCTCCCCGCCGGGGATCGCGGCCGCCAGGCCGTTCAGGAAGGTCGTCTTGCCACTCTGAGTTCCCCCGCTGACCAGGATGTTGAGGCCCGCCTTCACCGAGGCGTCGAGGAACGACGCCGCCTGCGGCGTCAGGCTCCCGAGCTCGACGAGATCAGCCAGCCCGGCCGCTCTGAGCACGAACTTCCGCACGTTGACGGCCGTGAACGCGCGGCTGATCCCCTGCAGTACGACGTGCAGTCGGTGCCCGTCGGGGAGCATCGCGTCGACGAACGGCGTGCTCACGTCGAGTCGCCGCCCGCTGGACTTGAGCATCCGCTCCACGAGCTCGGTCACCTGGGCCTGATCGAGCATCAGGTTGGTCAGTTCGTGGCGGCCGTTGCGTGCGACGAAGACCCTGCTTGGATCGTTCACCCAGATTTCCTCGATTTCCGGGTCATCGAGGAAGGGCTGCAAGGGGCCGAATCCCGCGAGCCGGGCGACCAACTCGGTCACGAGTTCGGGGGCGTTCTGGATCGGGGCGACCGCGCCGGTCAAGCTCCGATCGTCGTGCGCGCGGACGACGTCCTCGGCCATCCGCCGGACCTGGGCCGCCTCTCGCTGCGGGTCCACACCCTCGCGGCGCACCCGCTCGCGCAGGTGCGAATCGAGCTCGTCGACCAGCCCGGCGGCGTCCTCGATCTGCACCACGCTCATGCGGATTTCCCCTTGCCCCGGAGGTCCCAAGCTCCGGTCTGCGCACCGTAGGCGAGGACGTCCGCACATTTCCAGTACCGATTTCCAGCCTGTGGATAACCCCTGGTCGGCGGCGGTGAACTGTGCTCCACATTCCGGACACCGCCGGGGTCAGGTCACCCCGGCGACGTCAGCCGCTCGATGTCGAGGCGGTGGTGGACGACCTCGTGCACCACGTGCGCGGCCAGCCAGGACAAGGTCCGGAGCTGTGGCTCCGGGTAGTTGTAGAGCAGGGTCCGG
>JBDHZS010000268.1:0-4247 GCA_039812025.1 Nocardioides sp.
GCCCGACCCCGCGGCGCTGACCCGCTGCGCCGCCGACCCGGCGCGGGCCCGGTGGTGGGCCGACCGCCTGCGCCGGCGGCGCGCCCTGAGGCATGATCGGGCCCGATGAGCAGCCCCGCGACCGACCTCGCCCGCAGCGCCCTGCAGCAGCTCCTCGACGGGGGCGTGCGGGAGATCGTCGTCTCGCCGGGGTCGCGCAACGCGCCGCTGGCGTTCGCGGCGTACGACGCCGCCTCTGCTGGCGCGGCCCGGCTCCACACCCGGCTCGACGAGCGGACCGCGGGGTTCCTCGCGCTCGGGTTGGGGCGCACCGGCCCGCCCGCGGCGGTGATCTGCACGTCGGGTACGGCGGTCGCCAACCTGCACCCCGCCGTACTCGAGGCCGCGCACTCCGCCGTGCCGCTCGTCGTCGTCACCGCCGACCGGCCCGCCGCGCTGCGGGGCACCAGCGCCAACCAGACCACCGAGCAGCCCGGGATCTTCGGGCCCGGGGTCGCCGGGGTGGACCTCGCGGCCCCCGGCGACCTGGGGCCCCTGCTCGCTCTAGCGCGGGCCGGTGCGCCCGTGCACCTGAACCTGCAGTTCGACGACCCGCTGGTGCCGGCGGACCGGTGGACGCCTTTACCTTCTGGCTCGCCGTCCGGTATCGGGCGCCGCCGGTCCTCGCCCAAGGCCCTGATGGACGTGCCGGCCGAGGAGATCCCGCTGGGGCCGGCGACAGTGGTGGTCGCGGGCGACGACTCCGGCCCGGCGGCCCGGCTGCTCGCGGAGGCCGCCGGCTGGCCGCTGCTCGCCGAGCCGACCAGCGGCGCCAGGACCGGCGAAGCCGCGATCCGCTGCTATCGGCTGCTGCTCGAGCAGGGGCTCGGCGGCCAGGTCGAGCGGGTGGTGCTGTTCGGGCGGCCCACCCTGTCCCGGCCGGTCAACCGGCTGCTGGCGCGCGAGGGCGTCGAGGTGTGGGCGCGGCGCGAGCCGGGGGTCGCCTCGGCACGGCCGTTCGCGGTGGCGCGCGCCTTCGACGCGGTGACGGCTCCCGGCTCGGACGATCCTTCGTGGCTCGCGGCGTGGCAGGCCGCGGACCGGTCGGTGTCGCGGCAGTTGGACGAGTTGGTGGCCGCGGAGCCGGACCTCACGCCGTACCAGGTGGCCGCGGTGGTCGGCCGCGCGCTGCCTCCGGGCGGGCTGCTCCACGTCGGGGCGTCCAGCCCGATCCGGGACCTGGACCTGATGCTGCCGCGGTACCGGCCCGGCGCGCGGCGCAAGCTGATCGCCAACCGCGGCCTCGCCGGCATCGACGGCACCATCTCGACGGCGATCGGCGTCGCCCTCGGTCGGCCCTCGTCGACCCGCTCGCTGGCGCTGCTCGGCGACGTCACGTTCCTGCACGACCTGACGGGGCTGGTGCTCGGGCCGGAGGAGCCGCGCCCCGACCTGACGCTCGTGGTCGTCAACGACGACGGCGGCTCGATCTTCGCCGTCCTCGAGCAGGGCGCGCCCGCCTACGCCGACCGCTACGACCGGCTCTTCGGGCTGCCCCACCACGCGGACCTCGCGAGCGCCTGCGCCGCCGCCCGCGTGCCGCACCTGCGCGTGCGCTCAGTTCCCGAGCTCGAGCACGCCCTCAGCTCCCCCAACGGCGGCATCGAGGTCATTGAGGCCGTCGTACGCCGGGACAACCGCCGCGCCCTCGACGCCCGCATCCGCGCGCTCACCCCCTGATGCCGCTCCGGCGAACGCTTACCGTGTCATCCGCGACCGCATACCGGTCGCAAACGACACACTTGCCACCCCGAGCGGCTCGCCGCGGAGCCTAGGCTGGGGCGATGATGATCGACGGGGCGCGATCGCTGGCGTGGCGGTTGGGGCGGCACGCGCTGGATCCGGCGGCGGGCGGCTCGGTCGCCGAGATCGCGGATCGGGTCGTCGCTTTCCGGGGATGGCCCGCTGACCTCGCCGAGCTCGCGGTCGGGGTGCGGCAGGCCGACCATGTGCCGGGTGCGCTCGCGAGCGCGTTGGAAGCTGGCGAGGTCATCCGCAGCTATGCGTTCCGGGGCGGGTCGTATGTGTTCACGCACCCGGTCGCGGCCGCCCTGCTCCGCGTGCGTGGCACGACCCGGGTGTGGGAGACGAGCAGGTACCAGAAGCAGGGCGGCTTCGCCATCGGGGACTGGGAGCCGCTGCGCGCCGCCGTACTCGAGGCGCTCGCCGCCGGGCCGCTGACGCGCTCGGAGATCGGCGCGCACCTGGCGCGCATCCTCGCCCTGCGCGACCTCGCCCCGGTCGCGGCCGAGGGGAGCGGCGCGGACAGTCTCTACAAGCCGTTGCACTGGTGGGGCGACATCTGCTTCGGGCCGACGCGCGACGGGCAGGCGACGTTCCGGGTCCTGCGCGACGATCCCCGCTGGCCCGGGCTGCCTGACCTGGAGGAGGCGGGGCAGCGAGCGATCGCGCAGTACCTCGCCGCGTACGGACCCGTGACCCTCGACAACCTCGCCTACTGGCTCACCGAGGGGCTGAGCGTGCCCCGGCGCCGGGTGCTCGGCTGGCTCACGGACCTGGGCGACGAGGTGACCGAGGTCAGCGTGGGTGGGCTCGATGCGTATGTGCTCAGCGCGGATCTCGATGCGATCCTGGCTGCTGAGCCCACCGATGCCGTCTGGCTGCTGCCCGGTTTCGACCCGTGGATCATGGGGCCTGGGACCGCCGATGCGCGCCTGATCGCGCCCCATCGCCGTGCCCTCGCGAGCCGCGGCGCCAACCTTGTGATCTGGCGGGGTGTCGTCTCCGGCACCTGGCGCGTGAGCGGCCACGACGTGGCGGTGTCGTGGTTCGCCGAGGCTGGGGCGGCGCCGCACTCCGGCCTGTACGACGAGGCGCAGCGCCTCGCTGTCCTCCAGTCACGCGAGCTCGCCCTCACGCTCAACGTCCTCGAGTAGTCTCCGGGAGCGGCCGCCCGTCGTACCTGCGCGATGACCTCAGCGGGTCTTGTCAGCGGCATCTCGGCCTGACCCTGACGGAGCGGCGCGAACCGTGTCTTTTGCGACCGCCTGGTGGTCGTAACCGACACATCAAGCGTCCGCGCATGGGCTTGGTCTCGCCTGGCGGCTGCGAGACCAGGGTCTCGCGCACGTGTGGCGCGCCGAGGTCTCGCAATCTTGTCGTGCTCGCAGAGCTATGGCCCCGTCGGTGCGTGTCCGGCGGGGTCAGGGGCGGGGTGTAGGTCGCTCTGGCGGGTCGGCGCTGTTGTTGTCGTGGTGGTCCGCGCACTTGCACGCGCCCTCGTGCTCGCGGTCGGGGTCGCGGGTCTTCGGGCGTGTGGTGTGGGTGATGTCGGTGGTGCCTTGGGTGGTGACGTGGAATCGGTAGCCGTGGGGGCTGGTCCAGAGGTACTCGCCGATGGTGAGTCTCGTGTAGGTCCAGCCACCGTGGGTCTTCACTCTGTGGTGGAGCCGACACAACGGGGCGATGTTGTCCGAATCGGTGGCGCCGCCGGTGCCGTCTGCCTTCCAGGGTTCGATGTGGTCGAGGTCGGCGGTCGCCGACGACCTGGTGCACGACGGGAACACACATCGGGGGTGGAGCATGGCCGCCTGGTCCCGGAGTCGATCACTCGGCTGGTAGCCGTGGCTGGTGAGCCGTTCGTCGAGGTCGAGGATGGGTTTGATGGTGATCTTGGTGTCGGCTTGTGCGCACCAGGCTTGGATCTGTTCGACCATGACCTGCCCGATCGGGCGCCCGCCCGGGGTCATCAACGTGCTGAAGCCGTCGCCGCAGCCCCAGATGGCGGCGTGGTTGATGCGGAGGTTGAGGACGAGTTCCCGGACCCGCCGCCCGGTCTGGCGTGCCCGGAGGGCCTGGCCGCCGGTGTCGAGCTTCGCGGTACCCGCGCCGCCGTGGTCGGGCTCTCCGCACTCGTTGTCTGCTGTGCTGGTGTCCTGGTCGGGGCTGCCCGTGTCCGTGGTCGCATCGTCGCCGGTGTTGGTCTCCCGGGCGGGCTCGCTCGCTGCGTCGGCCTCAGGGTCGCGGTCGGTGTCACCGACCGGGTCAGACATGGTGCCCTCAGGAGCGCCGCCTTCGGTGCCGGCGGCGGTCTCGGACTCGCCTTCGGCGGTCGTGTCGTCGTCGGCGTCGCCTGTGGGGGTGAGGAGGTATTCGCCGCGGGCGAGGTGGCCGAGGGCTTGGGCACGGCGGACGCGGAGGGGGTCGGTGGATCCGAGGGCTTTCAACTGCGCCGCCAGATCGGACAG
>JBDHZS010000269.1:0-4233 GCA_039812025.1 Nocardioides sp.
TCCGGGAGCCCCTGCAGCCGCGCCGCCTCCCGCGGGGTGATCCGCCGCCGGCGCGGCCCGTAGACCGACGTCTGCGTGATCGCGACCAGTGCCGGCAGGTAGGTCGCCCGCTTGGCCCGGATCCCCGACGGCCGCAGGTGCAGCACGCAGTCCCAGAGGCTGGTCTCGTCCTGCGCCTGCCACTCGAGTTTTTGCCGCGACGGCGGGAAGCCGGCGAGCCGGTCCCAGCGCTCAAGCCAGGCGTCGATGGCTGCCCGGTGCTCCAGATAGAAGGCTGAGTTCTTCGCCAGGAAGTCCGCCTTCCAGCGCGGCGTGCCCGGCTCGACCGTTGGCTCGGCGGCGAAGGCGTCGGCCCAGATCGGGAAGCCCGGCAGCCGAACGCCCTCGCGCTCTTCCAACAGGGTCCGCACGAAGTCGTCCCACGCCGCGACCCAGCGCGTCTCCTTCTCGGTCAGGCGGTAGCGGTCGAGGTCCGGGATCGTGGCGTCGTCGTCCAGGATGCGCGTGATGTCCCAGTCCCGTGGGTGCCACGTCCCGACCGGCTTGAGCGGCAGGAGCGGGGCGTCGATCGCCTCCGCCCACGCCCGCTCAGGCCCGACGCGCGTCCCCGTGACGAACACCCGGTCGCGCACCTGCGGCCGCCCGCCCAGTTCCCACGGCAGGAGGTGCGGGGAGAAGACGGTCGGGGCCCCCGAGACTCGGTAGCCGAGGTCGCGCAGGGTCCGCACGATCGTCGCCCAGGTCTCGGTCTGCCGCGGCCCGGCGAGGTTCCGGACGTTCTCCAGCAGGATCACGGCCGGCCGCCGGGCCTCAAGGATCTGGCAGATGTTGAAGAAGAGTGTGCCCCGGGTGGTGTCCCGGAAGCCCTCCTGCCGGCCCGACTTGCTGAACGGCTGGCACGGGAAGCCGGCGGTGAGGACTTGATGCTCCGGCACCTCCGGGCTCACGGTCGGGTCGGTCAGCGGCACGATGTCGCCCGCGGCCGCCATGCCCCAGTTGCGGGCGTAGACCGCTTGGCACGCCGTGTCGATCTCTGACGCCCAGACGCAACGGCCGCCCAGCCCGGACAGCGCCCCGTGGAACCCGCCGATGCCCGCGAAGAGGTCGACGAACGTGAACGCCGGACCCGCGAGGCCCATTCCTTCGCCCGATATCGACGCGGTCGGGCGCTCGATCAGATCGACCATTGGAAGTGCTCCCGCAGCCGAGGGGTCCGTGCGCCAGAAAAGATGTCCATCGACGTCGGGTCGCTGAACAGGCGCGGAGCGGCCTGCGCGGGCCGATCGGGAATCGGCAGGGACACGAAGTATCCGGGCTGCGGGTCGGGCGTGCCAAGTGCGGCCAGCCACTTCGGCGGCGGGCCCTTCTGCAAGCGCGGTTCGACCCCCCATAGATGGAGCAAAGGGATCAACGCCACGTCCAGGCTCTTCCCGTCGCCGCTCACCAGCGTCGCCTCGGGCGCGAGCCCCCGATCGGCGTATCCGATGCCGAGCCCGGTGTGGACGAACAGGGTTCCTGTCGCCCACTCGCCCGCGCCACCCTGCGAGTTGGTCAAGCGGATGCGCGACGAACGGGAGTACGGCCCGAACTGAGCCTTGACGCTGACCCCGTAACCCGGTCGGATCTCCAGGTCGTACCGCTGCCGGCGGGCCCCCGCGTTGTTGACGGGGAGCCCGAGCGCCCGGGCGGCCGAGCCGACCACCTGCTCGACCACGCCGCCGACCACGAACCGGTTCTCCCACGGCCCGGTGTCGTACCGCGCCAGCGTCTCCTCGATGGCGGCGACGATCTCGCGCTGGATCGCCTCGTCGTTCCCGAGCGCGCCGAGGAATGCCCGCGCGAACTCCCGCGCCCCGCCAAACGTCACAACGACTCCCTTCCCGGCAGGCCGCGCCCCGCGCGGCCTGCTCGGTCGCGGCTCGGTCGAGCCGATGGTTCCGTGGGCCGCTCGACGGCTGTTTCGTCCCGCGCTCGCAGGCGCGAGGATTCCCACTCCATCCTACGGCCGGACCGGCGGTGTTGTCTCCCCGGTGAACTCGTTGGCAGTCCCGAATCCGGAGATGGTGGCCAGGTGTCCTGATTCTGCCGCCCGCCTCCCCTCGGCCACGGGGCTTCCGTGCCGACCGGGGCCGGTGGCGAGGCGACCGGTCGCCGACCGGAGGCTTGCCCGCCGCGGGTCAACTCGGAGACGTCGGGTCGTGGCTCCGGTCCGCGCAGCGACACTCATCTGCACGACGTGACGATCCAGATTTATCGGACCGACCTGCGGGAGGGCCCGTCGTCAGCCCCGATCCACTTCGATATCCCTACCGTCGCCATCTACCTCCCGAAACAGATGGCCCGCAACTGGTTGGTCGAAGACCGCGCTGTGATAGACTAACGATCATCAAGTTTTGCCAAAGGGGGTTGCATCGATGTCCGATCATTCCGTCGCCCGTCTCACGGTCGCCCAGGTGGCCGGCCGGCTGGGTGTCAGCGACGTCACCGTGCGGCGTTGGATCGCGGCGGGAGAGCTGGCGGCGCTGCGGCTCGGGGGGCGGGCGGGGTACCGGATCCGGCCGGAGGACGTCGAGGCGTTCGAGCGGCGGCGGGCGACCGTCGCGACCGGGGCTGCCGGCGAGGACGGCGGCCATTCGCCGAAGGAGGTGCGATCGTGACCGACATCGCCCGCGAGGCCGAGCGCCTCGCGACGGAGTTCGACCTCGGCCACGTCGAGGGGGAGATCGCGCGGCTGGAAGACGAGCACGATTTCGTGCAGAACGTGTTGGCGCGGGGCGGGCCGGACGCCTACGGTGCCCGCGACGACCTCGAGCGGATCGACCGGGACCTCGCGGACCTCTACGACGCGCGGGACGACCTGCGGGCCGCGCTCGGCATCGGCTTCGACCCGGGGGAGGTCGCCGAGGCGCTCGGGCGGGCGGCGGCCGGGCGGCTGGCCGCCGGCACCTTCTCGGTCGAGGCGGGAGCCGACTCGGTCCGCTTCCGACAGGGCGAGACGATGCTGGAGATCGGGCGGGACGGGAGCGTGGTGGTCTACGGCGGCGGGCGCGTCGACGACCCGCGGTTCGGGGCCGACCCGGGGGCGACGGTGCGGGAGGACTTCGGGGAGGACGGGCTGGCCGCCCTCGCCGCCGCCGACCGGGCGCTGGGCGGCCGGCTCGGCCGCGCCCTGCGGGCGAGCGGCGAGGCCTACGACGGCGCCCTCGCCGACGGGCTCGCCGCCGATGCCGACGCCGATTCGGCCGGGTCGGGCGCGCCGACCGGCATCGCCTGAGGAGGAGGACGCCGATGCTTGCCCGCGACCGCGTCGCCGATGCCCTGCTGGCCGTTGAGGAGGACCTCGAGCGCAACAGACGGGAGGTCGAGCGGCTAGCGGGGGAGGTCGGCCGCGACGTCGAGGGAGCCGGGGCGCGGCTGGCCCGGCTGGAGGAGGAGGGGGCGCGGCTGCGCGACGCCCTCGCCGAGATGGGTGCGGCGTTCGACGCGCTCGTGCCGCCGCCGGCCGCCCCCCACGGTGAGGAGGAGCGGCTCGAGCTGCGGGTGAGTCTGGTGGGGCCGGTGCGGGAGCCGACCGCGGCGGCGCTGTTCGCGGCGCTGGCCGCCCACGCCCAAGCGGTGCAGCGACAGTTGACGTTCCTCGACGAGAAGGACGTGGGCGAGCGGGGCGACGGGCACATCGCGGCGGTGCTCGCGGTGCTCGGCAACGCCTGCTAGGCGGGAGCATCCGGGACCGGCGAGCGGGCCTCGAGTCGTGCCGGGGTTGGCTGGGCGGTCAGAGCACGTGAGACAACGCGTGCGACGGCAGATTCCGCACGACGTGCTCCGCCAGCGCCACGGCGTCCGGCAGGGTCGCCGTCGCCCACCGGCCCAGTTCGAATTCCGGATTGCTCGGGTTCCACCGGCCGCCTTCGACCCGCAGTAGCCGCACCTCCGCCGGCAGGATTCGCCCGGCCGCGATGCCGGAGACCGAGGTCGGTCGCGGCGGACACACCATGACGCCCAGTTGCGTGTTCGGCCCCAGCCGGGTCGCCCAGTACTGCCCCCCGTCCTTCGGTCCTGCCCCCGCGTGTTGCAGGGGCGGTCGGCATCCTGTAGCCTCAGGGCGGGACAGTGCCCCGCCGATTCAGCGACCGAACGGCAACTCCCGTCGACGGTTCTCCCGCGAGCGTCCGGACCGGTGCGATCCCGGTGCCGGGCCGTGCTGTTGAGGGGATGGCGGTGGTGTCGGGCATC
>JBDHZS010000270.1:0-4184 GCA_039812025.1 Nocardioides sp.
CGTCGCGCACCAGGGCGTGCGCAAACTGGTATTCCTCGGGCGCGGTCTCGCGGACCAGGCCGATCGCCACCGCGGGCTCGATCAGGTCGAGCAGCTCATCCGCATCGACGCCGCTCACCCGGGCGAGCACCTCCAGGTCGAACCGGCGGCCGACCACCGAGGCGGTGCGGAGGATCGCCACGGTGTCCTGCGAGAGCCGGGCCAGCCTGCGGTGGACCACCTCGCCGACCTCGCCGGGCGGGCGCGGCTCGCGGAGCAGCTCGGTGAAGCCGCGGCGCTGGGCGGCCAGCCGGGCGTACTCGACGACGAAGAACGCGTTGCAGTCGGTGCGTTCCCGGAGCCGCTCGGCGTGCAGCGAGGAGACCTGGAGCCCGGAGACGGACTCGGCAAGCCGGCCCACGGCGCCGGTGTCGAGGCCGGCCAGCTCGATGCGGGCGGCCTGGCGGCGGGTCAGCGCCGCGGAGGCGTCCGCGAGCAGGGGCGGACCGTTCCAGGGGCCGGCCTGGTCCTCCCGCCACGTCGCGACGACCAGGAGCCGATCGCGCGTGCTCAGCTCCGTGAGCAGTCGCAGCACCCGTAGGCTCGGCCCGTCCGCCCAATGCAGATCGTCGAGGAAGACCATCAGCGGCGGCGCGTCCTGGCCGCCCGCGGCCTGCTGCACCAGGCCCACGACCCGCTCCCACAGCCGGAACGCGGCGCCCTCGTCCTGCGCCCCCGCGTCCTGGTCGACGGGCAGTTCGCTGCCCAGCTCGCGCAGCACCCGGCTCCAGGGCCACAACGACGGCGCGCCGTCGTCGGAGGAGCACTGCGCGGCGGCCACCCGCCATCCGCGGCGGCGGGCCTCGCCGAGCAGGCTGGTCGCCACGTGGGTCTTGCCCGATCCGGGGTCCCCCGAGATCACCAGGTAGCGCGTCGTACCGGCGGCGACCTCGTCGAAGAGCGCTCGTGCCCGCGCGAGTTCGTCCGCGCGCCCGATCACCTCGGCCGAAGGCTCAACCTCAGCTTCAGCCTCAGGTTGAGGTTGAGGTTGAGCCTCGGGCCTCGCCGGCGCGACCTCGACCGGGATGATGCTGCTCGTCGGCGGCACCCACTCCAGGGCCGGATCCTGCTGCAGGATCGCGGCCTGGAGCTCCCGGATCTCCGGCCCGGGATCGATCCCGAGCTCCTCACCCAGCACGGTGCGCAACCCGCGCAGGGCCTCCAGCGCGTCGGCCTGCCGTCCGGCCCGGACCAGCGCCGTGGCGAGCAGCCCCCACAGGCTCTCGCGCAACGGGTGCTCGGTGGTGAGCCGCTCCAGGTCGGGGACGACGGCGGCGTGCCGTCCCAGCGCCATCGCGAGCGCCGCGCGGCACTCCAGCGCCGTCAACCGCAGGCCGTCGAGGCGGGCGCGCTCGGCGACGGCCGGAGCCGCATCACCGAGCTCGGCGTACGGCGTCCCCTGCCACAGCCCCAGCACCGACTCGACGTCGTCGAGCGCGCCGGAGAGCGTGGCCTCGTCGTACGACGGCGGACGCCACAACCGCTGACCGGCCAGCAGCGAGCTCGCGGCGCCGGCCCCCTGCTCGAAGCGCACGACGTCGAAGGCGCTCGGAGGGAGCGCCAGCGCATAGCCCGGGACGCGGGTGATGAGGACCTTCGCGGCGCCGCGGCTCTTGCGATCGGGCTCGAGCAGGCGGCGCAGTCCCGAGATGTAGACGTGGCGCCGTGGTGACGGTGGCCGGGGCGTCGTCGCCCCAGAGCAGGTCGATCAACGCGTCCACCGAGACGACCCGCCCCCGGCCGAGCGCCAACGCGGCGATCACGGCGCGCTGCTTCGGCGTGCCGAGATGTGCCGGCTCGCCGCCGACCGTGACCGCCACCGGTCCGAGCGTGCTGACCTCCACGACAGGGAGTCTAGGGGCGCCGGACCGGGTCCGGTTCGACTCCTGCAAGTCCGGCGCCACCACCCTCCAAGTCGGTTTCAAGTCCGCGCCAAGCGGCTCGCGCGACGCTCCTCGCACCGATCCACACCAACGCCTCTTGAGGAGCCGACCATGTCAACCACCACGCCAGTCACCACCCTGGCCGCCGCCCCCGCCGAGCGCGCGGCCGCCCTCGCCGCCGCCTGCCCCGGCCTGATCTCGTTGCCGGGCGAGGCCCGCTACGACGACCTGCGGGTCCCGTGGAACGCCGCCGTCGACCAGCGGCCCGCCGCGATCGCCCACCCGACGTGCGCGACCGACGTCGTACGCATCGTCCGCGCCGCGGTGGAGGCGGGCCTGAGGTTCGCGCCGCAGTCGACCGGCCACAACGCCGCCCCCCTGGCGGCCCGCGGCCTGGACGACGTGGTCGTCGTCAACCTGTCCGCGATGCGCGAGGTCCGGGTTGACCCCGCGCGCCGGGTCGCCCACGTGGCGGGCGGCGCCCTGTGGTCGGACGTCGTCGAGGCCGCGGTGCCCCACGGGCTCACCGCGCTGCACGGGTCGTCCCCGGACGTCGGCGTCTCCGGCTACACCCTGGGCGGAGGCATCGGCTGGTACGCGCGGGAGCACGGCCTGGCCTGCCACACGATCGTGGCCGCCGAGGTCGTGCTTCCCGACGGCCGCCTGGTGCGCGTCGACGACGCGAGCGACCCCGAGCTGCTCTGGGTGCTGCGCGGCGCCGGCGGCAACGTCGGCATCGTCACCGAGCTGACCCTGGCGCTGCAGCCGATCGAGACGGCGTACGCCGGGATGCTGCTGTGGGACATCGAGCGTGCCCCCGAGGTGCTCCGCGCCTGGGCGCCGTGGGCGGCGACGGCACCCGAGGAGGTCACCACGTCTTTCCGCGTGATGCGGTTCCCGCCGATCGAGGAGATCCCGGAGATGCTGCGCGGGCGCAACGTCGTCATGATCGACGGCGCGGTCAACGACACCGACGAACGAGCCGCCCAGTTGCTCGCGCCGCTGCGTGCCCTCGGCCCTGAGCTCGACCTCTTCGGCCGGGTGCCCGCCGTCGCGGTGATGCGGATCCACGGCGACCCCGAGACGCCGACGCCGACGGTCTCCGAGACGGCGATGCTCACCGGTCTCGACGAGGACGCGATCGACGCCTTCTTGTCCCAGGTCGGGCCGGGTGTGCCGACGTCCTTGCTGGTCGCCGAGTTGCGGCAGCTGGGCGGGGCGCTCGCGCGGCCGGCCGACGGGGCGCTGCCCGGGTTGTCCGGCGCGTTCCTGGCCTTCGGATTGGCGATGGCGCCCGTGCCCGAGATGGCCGCCGCGGGAGCTGCGGACGCGCGGCGGTTCGTGCGCGCGCTGGAGCCCTGGTCCTCCGGCCGCGAGTACCTCAACTTCTGCGAGGGGCCGACCGACGCGGGCGCCGCGTTCGACGCCGAGTCGCGGGCCCGGATCGTCGCCGTCCGGCGCCGGGTCGACCCGCAGGGTCGCCTGGTCGCCAACCACACGGTCACGTCGTACGACGAGGAGGCCTGGCGATGAGCGCGGCTGTGAAGTCCCTCCTGGTCGTGGTCGCGCATCCCGACGACGAGGCGTTCGGGTGCGGCTCGGTGCTGGCGCGCGCCGCCCGGTCGGGCATGCGGACGGCGGTCCTGTGCGCCACCCGGGGCGAGCTCGGGGAGCCGGCGCCGGGCAGCGGGGTCTCCCGCGCCGACCTCGGGCGGGTCCGCGAGGCGGAGCTGCGCGCCGCGGGCTCGCTGCTGGGGGTCGGTCGGGTCGACCTGCTCGACTTCACCGACTCGGGGGTTGAGGGGGCGCCCGCGCCGGGCTCGCTGGCCGACGCCGATCCGGCCCGCGTGCGTTCTCTGGTCGCAGCGCACCTGGAGGAGATCCGCCCCGACGTCGTCGTCACGCTCGACGCGAGCGACGGGCACCGGGACCACGCTGAACTCCGATTTGTCTGCGGGTTGACCGGCTGTTTGCGCCGTGACCCCGCAGATGAATCGGCGTTCTCGCCTCACCCGATCACTGGAGCTCGCAATTCATGAGCTCGACGCCGAGGTCGCCACCGTCATCGAAGTCACCGACAACGGTGACGTCGTCTCCCTTGTTCACGGTGGAGAGGGAGTCGGTGTCGATGTCGTGGCAGTTGACGAACGTGATCTCGAAGTCGCCCCCGCTACCGATCTGCAGGATGTACTTCGAATCGTCGAAGAGGTCGGTGTCGATCTTCTCCACCACACCGGTCACTTGGAGTCGCTTGCCCTTGTA
>JBDHZS010000271.1:0-4161 GCA_039812025.1 Nocardioides sp.
CCGACGGGGTCGACGGCGACGAGGACCACGGGCGCGGCGTCATGGACCTGGTGCAGCAGCCGGCGAAGGTGATGCGGATCGGTTCGATGATCCGGCAGCTCCTCGAGGAGGTGAAGTCCGCGCCGCTCGACGAGGCCAGCCGCAACCGGCTCAAGCAGATCCACCGGGCGTCGATCAAAGAGCTCGAGGACGGTCTCGCGCCCGAGCTGGTCGACGAGCTCGAGCGCCTCTCGCTGCCCTTCACCGAGGAGACGCCCACCGAGAGCGAGCTGCGGATCGCGCAGGCCCAGCTCGTCGGCTGGCTCGAGGGGCTCTTCCACGGGATCCAGACCGCCATCTACGCCCAGCAGGTCGCCGCTCGCGCACAGCTCGAGCAGATGCGGCGGCAGCTGCCGCCCGGGATGGGCATGCCGCCCGGCGCGCAGGAGCACCCCGACCACGGCGCCCAGGACGGGCGGCCCGACCCCACGGGCGGGCTCTACCTCTAACGCTCTACCTCAAACGCTCGAGGAGTCTGCTCCCTTTTGGATAGTCTGCTCCCCCTACCAAGGGGCGCAGACTATCCAAAAGGGAGCAAACGTGCCGGAGCGCGGGGAACCGGCTCAGTGGCGGCCGAGGCGTCGTACGCCGATCAGGCCCAGCAGCCCGAGGATCATGATGCCGGCGCCGGGCGCGAGGAGCCGGGCGAGCGGCTCGGTCTCGGGGAGGCCCCGGTCCTGGTAGGCCAGCGCCTCGGGCTCGGGCGGCGGCGCGGAGCGGCCGGAGACGCGTTCGACGGTGGCGATGAGGTCCTCGGTGGCGATGTCGTTGCCCTTGCACAGGTGGGTCCGGAACTCCTGGCCCGACCCGTTGACGAAGAAGATCCACTGCGAGCCCGGCTGCGGCTCGGTCAGGCCGCAGGCGGCCTCGCTGGCCGACGTACTCACCGTCACCTCGGGGGCGTCGACCGTGCCCTGGTAGACGGCGTCGACGTCGATCGTGTAGGCGAGCTGGCCGGTCCCGGTGCGCTCGACGACGGTGCCGAGGAAGGCGGCGTCGGCGTTCTTCAGCGCCTGGCGCGGGGTGAGGTCCGACGCGCAGCTGCACGCGCTGGCCGGCGCCGCGAGACCCGCCACCCCGAGCAGCGCGATGACCAGGGCGGCCAGCGCGGCGAGGACGTGTCGCATAGGCCCCACCCTACGGCCTGGCGGCGTCCAGCCCGAAGATCCGCGCGAGCGTCCTCGCGACGCCGTCCCCGTCATTGCTCGGTACGACGTGGCGCGCGGCCGCACGGACCTCCGGGTGAGCGTTGCCCATCGCGTACGACGCCCCGGCCCACGCCAGCATCGGCAGGTCGTTGGGCATGTCCCCGAACGCGGCGACCCGGGACGCCGGCACGCCGAGGTCGGCGCAGAGCGCGGCCAGCCCGCTGGCCTTGTCCACCCCGCGCGCGCTGATCTCCACCAGCTCCGGGATGGACCAGGTCGCGACGGCCCGCTCGGCGACCGCGTCGGCCACCCCGGAACGGAGCGTCTCCGGGGAGACCCCGGGCGCCCGCACCAACAGCTTGAGCGCGGGCCCGGTCCACACCCGCGCCAGCGGCCCGACGGGGCTGCCGGGCGGCACGGGGTTGGGCTCGTCGTACTCGGGCGTCAGCGCGATGCCGTCCAGCGTCTCGATCGCGAAGGCCGCCGCGGGGAGGCGCCGCGAGATCCGCCCCGTCAGCGCCAGCCCGGGGTCGGGCGGGAGCCCGGCCACGCGGACCGGGCGCCGGGCACGCAGGTCGTAGGTGAGCGCCCCGTTGGAGACGACCGCGAGCCCGGTGACGCCGGCGAGCGGGCGCAGGTCGTCGAGCCAGCGCAGGGGGCGCGCGGTGACGAAGACGACCGGGACGCCGCGGTCGGCCAACGACAGGAGCACCGAGCGGGTGAGCGCCGACACCGTCCCGTCCGACCGCAGCAGCGTGCCGTCGAGGTCGGTGGCGACCAAGGCCGGGACAGCAGGGGTCATCGCGGGAACCAGCGCCGCAGCTCCAGGGCGACCCCGTCCTCGGTGACCGGTGCGGTGACGGCGTCGGCCGCCGCGCGGACCTGCTCGATCGCCTGCCCCATCGCGACGCCGCGGCCGGACCAGGCGAGCATCTCCAGGTCGTTGCGGCCGTCGCCGATCGAGAGCACGTCGTGCGCGGCGACGCCGAGCTCACCGGCGACCCGGGCCAGGCCGGAGGACTTGTCGACGCCGACCGGGGAGATGTCCAGCCAGGCGGTCCAGCCGACGAAGTACGACGTCTGGTGCAGGCCGATGCCCGCGGCCAGCGCCATGAAGTCCGCCTCGGTCGCGTCCGGGTCGCGGATGATGACGCGGCTGACGGGCCGGGCCACCATCTCGGCCACCGCCGTGGGGATCATCGCGCCGGACAGCTCGCCGGTCGGGAAGGGCCGGTTCACCCGGTAGCCCACCCCCGGTTCCTCGACCGCGACCAGCGCCGCAGGCCGGTGCCGCAGCACCTCGCGCACCGCCTCGGAGGCGTCGAAGACGTCCTCGTGGACCACGTCGAGCGGCGGGTAGCGCAGCACGACGGCGCCGTTGGAGGCGACCGCCCAGAGCCGGTCCGAGCCGTTGCGGGGCAGCCCGAGCAGGTCGGCGACGTGCGTCATGCCGTGGCCGGCGCGGCCGCTGGCGAGCACGATGTGGGTGCCCGCGTCGTAGGCGTCCCGGACCGCCTCGCGCACCGGCCGCGAGATCCGCGGCGGCCGGCGGCCCGTCGCGTCGGCCCAGGACAGCAGGGTGCCGTCGATGTCGAGCGCGATGATCCGGGGCCGCCAACTCACAGACTGGGTCAAGCCCGGACCCCCACCGGCTCGAGCACCTCGCGCCCGCCGAGGTAGGGCCGCAGCGCCTCGGGCACGCGCACGGAGCCGTCCGCCTGCTGGTGGGTCTCGAGGATCGCGACGATGGTGCGGGTCATCGCGCACAGAGTGCCGTTGAGGGTCGCGATCGGCCGCACCTCGCTGCCGCCGCCCTCGACTCCGAACCGGCCGCGGGTGTTGAGGCGGCGGCTCTGGAAGTCGGTGCAGTTCGAGGTGGAGGTGAGCTCGCGGTATTTGCCCTGCGTCGGGATCCACGCCTCGCAGTCGAACTTGCGCTGCGCCGAGCTGCCCAGGTCGCCGGCCGCGACGTCGATCACCCGGAAGGCGAGCCCGAGCTTGGTGAGGAACTCCTTCTCCCAGGCCAGCAGCCGCTTGTGCTCGTCGTACGACTCCTCCAACGTCGAGTAGACGAACATCTCGACCTTGTCGAACCAGTGCACCCGGATGATGCCCCTGGTGTCCTTGCCGTGCGAGCCGGCCTCCTTGCGGAAGCACGGGCTGAACGACGCGTAGCGCAGCGGCAGCGAGGCGGCGTCGAGGATCTCCTCGCTGTGGTACGCCGCCATCGGGACCTCCGAGGTGCCGACCAGGTAGAGGTCCTCGCCCTCGATCCGGTAGACGTCGTCCGCGGCCTGGCCGAGGAAGCCGGTGCCTTCCATCGCACGCGGCTTGACCAGCGACGGCGCGATCACCTGGGTGAAGCCGGCCTCACGCGCCTGCTCCATCGCCAGGTTGAGCAGCGCGATCTCGAGCTGGGCGCCGATGCCGGTGAGGAAGTAGAACCGGGAGCCGCTGACCTTCGCGCCGCGGTCGAGGTCGATCGCGCCCAGCAGCCGGCCGAGCTCGATGTGGTCGCGCGGCTCGAAGCCGTCGGCGGCAAAGTCGCGCGGCGTGCCGATGGTCTCCAGGACGACGAAGTCCTCCTCGCCGCCCGCGGGCGCCTCCTCGGCGGCCGGGTTGGGGATGGCGTAGAGCGCGTCGTGCCACCTCTGCTCGGCCTCGGTCTGCGCTGCCTCGGCGGCCTTCACCGCGGCGGAGAGCTCCCGCACCTGGGCGACGAGCGCCTGCTTCTCGGGGCCGGCCGCCTGGGCGACGAGCTTGCCGATCTGCTTCTGCTCGGCGCGCTGGGATTCGAACGACGCGATGGCGTCGCGGCGGGCCCGGTCCGCCGCCAGGGCCTCGTCCACCACGTCGGAGGAGAGCCCGCGCTTGGCCTGGGCGGCCCGGAGTCGGTCGGGGTCTTCTCGGAGCAGTCGCGGATCGATCATGGAGACAGGCTAGTGCTCCCCGGCAGGCCTCGGCTCCGGCGGCG
>JBDHZS010000272.1:0-4151 GCA_039812025.1 Nocardioides sp.
GCGCGCCAGCACCCCGATCGAGATCCGGTCCGGCAGCCGTTCCCCAGCCGCTCTTGCCTCACGAGTCGCTCCAGCCACACCCGGACCCTAGACCCCATCAGCACCAAAGTCACGGACATTGGGACGATCCGGGCGCCGACACGACCCAGATCGACGACACGACTGCGAGCACCAGCCCGTCCGCGACGGATGAGGGCGACGAGGAGAGTTGATGAGCAGCGAGCGGAGCGCGCCACAGGGCATCGGGGAGTCCTGCACCGAGGTGGTCGGCCGGTGAGCGACGCCCGCAAGCCCGAGCAAGGTCCCGTGGCTCCTCGCCGGTCTCTCTCTCCTGCAGCGGTGAAGCCGGCGGCGCCGCCGGTCGAAGCCCCGGCCCCGCGCCAGCCGCTGTCGGAGCGAGTCGCTGCCGCGATCCGCCAGCCCAAGCCGGCGAAGGCCGCGACCCCCGAACAGGCCACGGTGCCGGAGACTGCGGCTCCAGAGACTGCGAAACAGGCCGCGGCCCCGCGCCCGGTGATTCCCCAGCCGCGCCTACGAAGCCGGCGAAACAGCCGAGGACCCGCAAGCCGAAGGCGGCACCGAAGACGGCGAAGGCGGCACCGGTGGCAGCGACCGCACCCGCCCTACCGACGGCAACGGCACCCACTCCGAGCCGCCCGGCCGCCCGGCAGCGCAGGGCCCGGCTCCGCCTCGTACACGTCGATCCCTGGTCGGTGATGAAGACCGCGTTCCTTCTCGCCGTCGCGATCGGCGTGGTTACCGTGGTCGCGGTGGCGATCGTGTGGGGCGTGCTCAGCATCGCGGGCGTCTGGGACTCGATCAACAAGATGGTCGTCGATGTCGTCGGCAACGACTCAGGCTCTGCCTTCGACATCCGCGACTACCTCGGCGGCACCCGCGTCCTCGGCTTCACGATGCTCGTGGCCGTGCTCGACGTCGTCCTCATCACCGCGGTCGCCACCCTAGGTGCCTTCCTCTACAACCTGGCCGCCTCACTCCTCGGCGGCCTCGAGGTGACCTTCGTCGAAGACGAGCACTGAGCGGGCTGCGGCGAGAGCCGGCTCAGCCGGCGATCGCGAGCCCGACCGTGACCACCGTCGCGATGGTGGCCAGGACGAGCCCGGCCGTGCCCGTCCTGCTGAGCCGGCCGAGCAGGTCCCGCTCGACGAAGGCAGTCGCGGCGGCGGCCGAGGCGACTACGACGGGTACGCCGAGCCAGAACACAACCACGGTCGCTACCGCGACGATGCCGAGGATGAGGCTGCGGCGACCGGGGTTCCCGCGGTCTGCGGTCCGCACGACGACCGCGTACAGGATCGCGGTGGCGACGACGATGACGGCGACCGCGACGAGGAACTGACCGACGGGGTGCTCCTCGGGCTCCGGGTCGTTGCTGGTGACGTCCCAGAAGATGGCCAGCGCGCTCAGCGCGGTGGCCAGGATGACGCCGCTGACGGCGAAGAACGGTGCCCTGCCCGCGGAGGGAAACATCGTCGGTTCGGTTCCAGTGTTCGATTGGGTGCTCGGTTGGGTAGCCATCTCGCATCTCCTCGGGTGTTGAAGTGAGCACTTTGCCCCTTGCACTCCGGGCACGCTACGAGGGCCGAGCGGTCGGCAGCATCGGGCGAGAAGCGGCACGGCTGTCGCCGCTGGTCAGGTTCCTCGGGCGTGCATCTGCTACCAACGGATGAGGCCACCCCTCCCGGAGTCGGGAGACCAACACCTGGGCTCGGGCCTACCCTGAGCCTATGGCGGGGTTGCAGCTGACCGTGGCGCGCACGGGGCTCTGGCCGGACCTCGGACTGGCCGTGCTGCTGACAGCCGGAGGCCAGCTGGAGCTGGCGTTCTCCGGAGCCTCGGGCTGGCATGGTCTGGCGCATGCCCTGCTCTTGGTCGGCCAGACCGCTCCGGTCGCGGTGCGCAGGATCGCCCCTGTCGGAGCCGCAGCTGTTGGTGCGGCGTCGCTTGCGCTCGAGGCGATCGTGACGACGCCGACGAACACGTTGTGCGGGCTGCTGGCCGGTCTGGTGCTGATTTTCACCGCCGGCCGGTTGGTGGTAGGCACCCGGCTGGCAGCGATCACCTGCGTTCTCGGGCTGGCACTGGGTCTGCACATGGTCCGGCTTCCCGGCAGTGAGGTCGGGGACCTGGCCTTCGCGGTGATCTTCTCCGCGGCCGCCTGGCTGGGCGGCCGCACGATGCGCCGCCGGGAAGAGGAGCGACACCGCGCCGCCGCCGAGCTACGCACGCAGCAGGAGGCCTCCGCGAGGGCGCTCGAGGCCGCCGTTGCGG
Source organism: Nocardioides sp. (assembly GCA_039812025.1). Taxonomy (GTDB): domain Bacteria; phylum Actinomycetota; class Actinomycetes; order Propionibacteriales; family Nocardioidaceae; genus Nocardioides. Next base: position 2,293 of record JBDHZS010000272.1, read on the forward strand.
ACGAACGATCCCGGATCGCCCGTGAGCTCCATGACGTGGTGGCCCATGGGATGGGGGTGATGGTCGTGCAGGCGGCGGCCGCGGAGCAACTGCTGGATGTCGATCCGGCGGCTGCGCGCGGACCGCTGGCCAACGTACGCCGGACCGGGCAAGGCGCCCTTGTCGAGATGCGGCTGCTGCTCGGCCTCCTGCGAGACGGTGCCGACGAGTCTGCAGAACCACAGCCGGGGCTCACCCGTCTCCCCGCTCTGGTGGCCGCTCTTCGGGACAACGGCATGGCCGTCAGGCTGGAGGTCACCGGTGACCCACCGGACCTGCCGCAGGGACTCGAGCTGTGTGCGTACCGGATCGTGCAGGAGGCGCTGACGAACAGTCTCAAGCACGCTGGCGGCGCACCGACGACCGTGGTGGTGCGCTACGACTCGATCCAACTCGACCTGACCGTCACCAGTGGTCCCGGCACGACTTCCCAGATTGCTGCCACCGGGCCCGGACACGGCCTGGTTGGAATGCGCGAGCGAGTCCGGGTGTACGGCGGGACGCTGACGGCGGAGCCGACTCCGAACGGCGGGTTCTTGATGCATGCGACCCTGCCGTACCCGACATGACCTCCGGCACTCGGATCCTGATCGCCGATGATCAGGCGCTCGTACGCTCCGGGTTCCGGATGATCCTGGACACCCAGCCTGATCTCGAGGTGATCGGTGAGGCGGCAGACGGGCGCGACGCGGTCGACCTGGCTCGGGAGCTGCGCCCGGACGTGGTGCTGATGGATGTCCGGATGCCGGTGATGGACGGCATCACCGCGACGCACACGCTCTTAGCTGACCCTGCGGTTCGTGCGCGGGTCCTGGTGTTGACGACCTTCGACGGGGACAGCCACGTGTACGACGCGGTGCGTGCGGGGGCCAGCGGCTTCCTGCTCAAGACGGTCAGCCCGGGCCAGCTGGCGGAGGCAGTACGGACGGTGGCCGCCGGCGAGGCGATCCTCGACCCGGTGGTCACCCGCCGACTGCTCGCCGACTTCGCCCGGCGACCGCATCCGGAGCAGGAGTTGCCCCGCGACTTCGCTGCGCTCTCGGAGCGAGAGCTCGACACGGCCCGGTGGATCGCGCAGGGACTGTCGAACGCGGAGATCGCCGCCCGCATGTATATCTCGGAGCCGACGGTGAAGACCCATGTCACGGCCGTCTTGCAGAAGCTCGGCGTCCGTGACCGGGTTCAGGTGGTCGTGCGCTCTTACGAGAGTGGGTTCATCCAGCCTGGACGGGACGAGCCGCCGGGACCGGAGTGACCGACTGCTCGCCGATCGACCGAGCAGCGGGTACGAAGGCAGCGAGTGCCGCGACGATACCCAGCACCCCGGGCACCACTCCACCGGTGCTTCCGCACGCCACGAACACGACTGCGGCGACCACGGCCCAGATCGGGACGCGGCGGGCTCGGCGGAGCCCGACGAAGAGGACGATCGTGCCGAGCATCATGCCGACGATGAACAGCACGATCAGCGCGACCAATAGCGGGTACGACTCAGACGCCTTGTCGAGCGCCGTCAGCTCGGTGGTCGGCGTGTGCGCTTTGGCGAACAGCGCGTACGGAGAGTAGAAGGCGGCCGCGTGGCCGACCGACGCCATCGCCCCGACGAAGGCCATCAGCGCCCCGACGGTCGTGATGCGCGATCCGCGCTCGACGCGAGACGGGATCAGGGTCAAGAAAGCCTGGCACCAGGCAGAGAGCTGCTAAGAGATCGCGCGGGTAGGTGACGGCGTGGCGTAACAGCGGCACGGGCACGGAGCCTGTTACCAGTGGGATTTGTGAGAAACCTGCTGCCAACGAGACGCCGCCGTGCCCGCCGTCCC
>JBDHZS010000273.1:0-4146 GCA_039812025.1 Nocardioides sp.
GCGCCCTCCTCCTTCGCCGGCACCGCGAGCGCGTCGTCGGCGGCCTCGCGGGTGAGCCGGTCGATGCGCTGGTAGGAGAAGAGCCGCTCGGAGTAGGACTTGCTGGCGCTGAGTACGGCGGGCAGGTGCGGCAGCCCCGCACCGACCACGATCACGGGCAGCCCGGACTGGCTGATCTCGTGGCAGGAGGCGCACAGCGCCGAGACGTCCTCGGCGTTGAGGTCCTGCATCTCGTCGATGAAGATCCCGATGCCGCGACCCAGGTCGGCGGCCAGACCACCGAGGTCTGTGAAGAGCTCGACCAGGTCGATCTCGATGTCCCCGGAGTCGGCCCTCCCCCGGACGGCGGGCGCGTCGATGCCCGGGCTCCACTGGTCGCGCAGCTTCGCCCCGGCGCCGGCGTCGCGCTGCGCGAACGCCTTGACCACGCCGAGCACGTGCTCCACGGACTCCTCGTCGCGGTGGCCGAGCTCGCGCACCGCCTGGTGGACGGCGCTCGAGAGCGGCCGCCGCAGCGACAGGTCCGGGCGGGCCTCCAGCTTCCCGGTGCCCCAGCGCCGTCGTACCGCCGCCGACCGCAGCGTGTTGAGCAGCACGGTCTTACCGACGCCCCGCAGCCCGGTCAGCACCAGCGAGCGCTCCGGGCGGCCGCGCGCCACCCGCTCCAGCACCACGGTGAAGGCGTCGAGCTGCTCGTCGCGGCCGGCCAGCTCGGGCGGCCGCTGCCCGGCGCCGGGCGCATACGGGTTGCGAATCGGATCCACGATGAGACCGTATCCGGCCGTCTAGCCGATTCCCTAGAGACGCTCCGAGGAGGCAAGAGGTGTGGACAACGCCACGCCGGTCGCGCTCAGGCGTGCCGGGGCGCGGGTACGTCGCCGGGGCGCGGCGCCGCGTCGTACGCCCGATCGAGGCCGGAACGCAGCAGGTCGATCAGGTCCGGCACCTCCTCGGCGGCCAGCCGGAAGCTGCCGGCGCAGGCGTTGTCGCGCCACAGCGACAGCACCACCAGGCCGGCCTCCTGGTGCCAGGAGACCCGCAGCGAGCGCCCGCCGCCGCGCGCGTCGAGGAAGTACGACCCCTGGCGCGGAAGAGCTCGGACGGCATGCACCCTTCCATGATGCCCCCGAACCGAAGGCTCCACCAGACCCGTCGTCGCGGCTAACCTGGGGCCATGCCCGAACTACCCGAGGTCGAGGCCCTCGCCCAGGATCTGCGCTCCCGGCTCGCGGACCGGGTGATCGTGCGGGTCGACCTGACGGCGTTCAGCGCGCTGAAGACCTTCGACCCGCCGCTCTCCGCGCTCGACGGCGCCTTCGTCGAGGACGTGTCGCGCCACGGCAAGTTCCTGGACATCACCACCTCCGGCGGCCACCTCGTGCTGCATCTGGCCCGCGCCGGATGGATCCGGTGGCGCGACGAGGCGCCCGCGCTCCCGGCGCGGCCCAACTCGCGGTCACCGCTCGCCGCGCGCGTCGTCCTCGACTCCGGCGCCCTCGACATCACCGAGGCGGGCACCAAGAAGTCGCTCGCGATCTACGTCGTACGACGCCCCTCCGACGTCGAGGGCATCACCCGGCTGGGCCCCGACCCGCTGGCGGAGGAGTTCACGCGCGACGTCCTGGCGGGCATCCTCGCCGGCGCCGGACGCAGCCAGCTCAAGGGCGTGCTCCGGCACCAGGGCACGATCGCCGGGATCGGCAACGCCTACTCCGACGAGATCCTGCACGCCGCGCGGATGTCGCCGTTCAAGCCCGCCAACAGCCTGACCGACGACGAGCTGACCACGCTCTTCGACGCGATCAAGTCCGAGCTCGGCGACGCGGTGGCCCGCAGCAGCGGCCTGGCCGCCAGCGAGCTCAAGAGCGAGAAGAAGTCCAAACTGAGCGTGCACGGCCGGACCGGGCAGAAGTGCCCCGTCTGCGGGGACGTCGTGCGCGAGGTCAGCTTCGCCGACTCCAGCCTGCAGTACTGCGCTACCTGCCAGACCGGCGGCAAGCCGCTCGCCGATCGGCGGATGTCCCGGCTCCTCCGCTGACCCCGCCGAGTCGGCTCAAACGTGCACGCTCAGGGCGCCGAGTCGGCGCTAACGTGCACGCTCAGGGCGCCGAGTCGGCGCTAAGGTGCACGCTCATCCACAGCTTGGCTCTCCGCCCTGTGGACAGCCATGCACGTTTGCGCCGACTCGGCGTGTTTTCTGTGCACGTTTGCGCCGAGTCGGCGTGATTTTGGTGCACGTTTGCGCCGACTCGGCGTCAGGGGCACTGCTCGTTGCGCCAGGTGAGGAACGCATCCCCGGCCTTCTGATCGGCCTTGCTCAGCCCTGCGGTCAGGTCCTGCAGATCGCCGGAGATGTCCTCGACCGTGACCTCCTGGATCTGCTCGACGAAGATCTCGAAGCCGCGCTGGGCCCGCTGCGGGATGTCGGACGGCGTACCGACCTCCTCCATCCGCTCGGCCAAGGCGTGCAGCGCGTCGACCATCTCGTCCTCGGTCGGCACGTCGTCGACGTGGGCGTACATCTCGGCGAGGAAGTCGTCGATCGGCGCGCAGAACGCCTCGCCGTCGACATCGCCCGACGCGTCCGCCGGCTCGGGGTCACCGCTGCATGCGACGAGCAGCGACGCGGCGAGCGCGAGGCCGGCCAGTGCGGCGAGGGGCTTCGTCATGCTGGACTCACTGGAGGTCGAAGGAGGTCGGGTACGACGCCTCCAGTGTGCCGGGCCACTCCACGTCGGGCAGCCGCAGCGCCTCGTCCAGCAGCGCGCGATACCGCGAGCGCCCGACCTCGACCACCCCGAGCGATGCCAGATGGTCGGTGCGCCACTGCACGTCGATCAGCCGCGCCCCGCCCGCGGCCCGCAGCGCCGACACCAGGGCGACGAGGGCGACCTTGGAGGCATCGGTACGGCGATGGAACATCGACTCGCCCGCGAAGACGCCGCCCATCGCGACGCCGTACAGCCCCCCGACCAGCTCACCCGTTGGCTCCGGGCCATCCCACACCTCGACGGAGTGGACCCAGCCGAGCCGGTGCAGTTCGCTGTACGCCACCGCGATCTCGTCAGTGATCCAGGCGCCCGGCCGGCTCGGGTCGGCGCAGGCGGCGAGGACGCTGTCGTGCGCCTGGTCGACCGTCACCCGGTAACGCCGGCAGGAGCGCCGCAGCGACCTGGAGACTCGCAGCCCGTCGAGCGGCAGGATGCCGCGGCGGCGCGGGGACCACCAGCCGATCGGCGCGCCGTACCCCTCTCCAATCGGCATCGGGAAGAGGCCCTGCCGGTAGGCGGCGAGGATGGTCCCCGGCGCCAGGTCGGCACCGATCCTGATCAGGTCGTGCGGGTGGTCCGGCTCCGGCACGGGCAGCCGCCAGCGAGTGGGCGGGGGTTCGATCGGTCTCACGGGCACTCCTCAGGAGTGCATTGTGCTCGACACGCGCTGTGCTCGGGTCCCGGGGCCCGCGAGTCGCGCAAACCGTACTCGGCGAGATTGGCAGGCACGGTTACGATCGGTGCCATGAGCTTCGTGAGCACCGTGGGCAGCCGGCTGGCGCCGCGGCTCGGCGATGTCGCGCCGGAGCTCACGGCGAACGCGATCCGGGAGGCCCTGCACCGCGCGATCGAGGGCTTCGGCCCGCTGCAGGGCGCGGCCGCGACGGCCGAGGCGCATCTGGCCGCTCAGGACGGCGACCGCGACCGGGCGATCCACGAGGTGGTCGAGCACCACGTCCGGCTGGCGGGCGCCCAGGGGTTCGCGACCAACATCGGCGGGATCCTGACCGCCGCGATCACGATCCCCGCCAACCTGGCGGGCCTGGCCGTGATCAAGTGCCGGATGGTCGCGGCGATCGCCCACCTGCGCGGCTACGACCTCGACGACCCTCGCACCCACGACGCGGTGCTGGCGTGCCTGCTCGGGGAGTCCGAGATCACCAAGCTGATCGAGTCCCGCGCCCTCCCGGCGCCGCCGATGGCGCTCGCCACCGCGCCCGCCCGCGACCCCGGCGTGCAGGTCGCGATCTGCGCCGAGGTCGCCCGCGGCCTGGTGTCCTCGGTCGCCGGCAAGCGCCTCGCCGTCCAGGCGGCGCGACGCGTCCCCGTGGTCGGCGGCGTCGTCGGCCTCGGCGCGGACGCGCAGGCCGCGTGG
>JBDHZS010000274.1:0-4111 GCA_039812025.1 Nocardioides sp.
GTAGACACGAGCGCCCCGGGAGCCGGATCGGCTCTCGGGGCGCTCGGGGTCGCTAGGGGGTGGGAGCGTCAGTGGACGACGATGACCGGGACCGGCGAGTGCCGGATGATCTTGGTCGCAGACGAGCCCAGGAAGAGCCGGGCGACGATCCGCTCGGCCGACGAGCCGATGACGAGCACGTCGCCGTCGTCCCACTCCAGTTGCTCGATCGCGTCCCACAGGTCGGCGCCGACCCCGATCTCCGTCTCGACCGACGCCGGGTCGAGCCCGGTGCCCTCGAGGTCGGCGACCATCTGCTGCTGGGTGGCGTCCGACTGCTTGATGAACTCCTCGAGCACCATCTCCTCGGCGCCGGAGACCCCGGCCGGGTACATCGTGGGCTGCCGGATCGCGAACGTCGCCAACCGGAGCGACGCCCCGGCCTGCGCGCACATCTCCGCGCTCAGCCGTGCGGTCTCCCGCGATCGCTCGTCACCGCGGAAGGCGCAGGTGGCCCGGGCGACCGTGGCGTCGTCGGACGACGTCCGGAAGCCGCGCGGCGCGACGCCGACCGGGATCGGCGAGGAGTGCAGCAGCCGGTCCGCGGTGGAGCCGACCACGATGTGGCCCCAGGCGCCGTGCTGGGCGGAGCCGACGACGATCATGCCGGCGCCGACCTTCTCCGCCTCCGCGAGCAGCGCCGACGCCGGGGACTTCCCGGAGACCCAGACCACCTGGACCGTGAGGTCCGGGCACTCCGACTCCGCCCACTCCTCGGCCATGGCGACGGCCTGCTCGCCGCGGTGGGCGAGGTACTGCTCGTACTCCCGGTCCGCCGCCCGGGCGACCGGGGTCGGCCAGGGGGTCGGGACGACCGCGACCAGGCGCAGGTCCGTCCCGACCGAGCGGGCGATCATCGCGCCGAACTGAAGGCTCGACTTGTCGGCGCGGCCCGGTGAGAAACCGACGACCAGCGTCATCTCAGCGTCCCTCCCCGTCCTTGTCGTCCGTCCCGGGCTCGCCGTGGAACTCGGTCCCCAGGTCGTGCACGACGCTGGACACCGTCGGGTCGACCTCGCGGCCGGTGGCGATCGCGTTGAGCTTGGAGTTCTTCATGCCCCACAGGAAGTAGAACGCCACGACGACCGCGAGCCAGACGAAGAAGACGAGCCAGGTGAAGGGCGGCAGGCCGTAGAGGATGTAGGCGCAGACGATCACGGTGAGGATCGGCGTGACCGGGTAGCCGGGGACCTTGAACGGCCGCGGCATGTCCGGGTCGGTCTTGCGCAGCACCATCACCGCGAGCGCGACCGCGCTGAAGGCGATCAGGGTGCCGATCGAGACGACATCCCACAGGTAGCCGGAGGGCACGAAGCCGGCGATGCAGCTGACGACGATGGCGACGACGATCGTGTTGAAGCTCGGGACCATCGTGCGCGGGTTCACCTCGGCGAACTTCTCCGACATCATCCGGTCGCGACCCATCGCGAAGAGGATGCGGGTCTGGCCGTAGAGGCTGACCAGGGTGACGGAGAAGATCGAGATCACGGCGCCGGCGGCGAGGATCGTGCCGGGGATCGCGGAGCCTGTGATGTCGAAGAGCATCACCGAGAGGCCTGCCTCCTGCTGGTCCGCGTCCTCGAACCGCGAGAGCGGCTGGGCGCCGATGCCGGCGATGGCGACCAGCAGGTAGATGCCGACGACGATCGCCAGCGCGCCCATGATCGCCCGCGGCAGGGCCTTCTGCGGATCCTTGACCTCTTCACCCGCGGTGGAGATGGCATCCAGGCCGATGAAGGAGAAGAAGATCACCGCGGCCGCCGCGCCGATGCCCTTGGGGCCGGCGTCGAAGAAGCCCTGGAACCGGTCGGCCTGGAACGCGGTCAGCGCGATGATCGCGAACATCAGCAGCACGCCGACCTTGATCAGCACCATGATCGTGTTGGCCTTGGCCGACTCCGAGGCGCCGCGCAGCAGCAGCAGGGTGCACAGCCACACCAGCACCACGGCCGGGAGGTTGATCAGGCCCGTCGGGTCGCCCACGTCGTGGGCGATCGGCGCGTGGGACAGCGCGGCCGGGAGATGGACGCCGAAGAGCGCGTCGATCAGGTTGTTGAGGTAGCCGCTCCAGCCCACCGCGACGGCGGCGCAGGATATGCCGTACTCGAGCAGCACACAGGCGGCCACGAAGACCGCCGCGAACTCGCCGAGCCCGTGGTAGGCGTAGGAGTACGTCGACCCGCTGACCGGGATCGCGGCGGCCATCTCGGCATAGCAGATCGCCGAGAGACCCGCGCCGATGCCGGCGATCAGGAAGGAGAGCACGACAGCCGGGCCCGCCTCCGGCACCGACTCGGGGAGCACGAAGAAGATACCGGTGCCGACGGTCGCGCCGACGCCGAACATCATCAGCTGGAACGTCCCGAACGACGGCTTGAGATCGGGTCCCGAGTGCGAGCCGCGCATGGCGGTCGGCTTGCGTCGGAGCAGCTGCTCCTTCATTCCTGACATCAGGTTCCTCCCTGACAGGGGTGGGGGCTTCAACGGGCTCATACTGGCCCCCTTTGCCCGGACGCGCTACCGACTCACCGGCCCGTCAACCCCGTTCGAGACCGGATCGAGACCGTTGAGGGCCGTTCTGACGCTCCGCGGGACCGTCCCAGCACCCCACCTGCTCCACCCGCGCCCGGATAGGGTGCTCTCCCGTGGCACGGGTGGCGGTGATCGGCGGCGGCTTCGGGTCGCTGGCCGCGGCCGCCCGGCTGGCCAAGCAGGGGCACGAGGTGAGCCTCTTCGAGGCCGCCGAGACCCTCGGCGGTGCGGTGGGCCTGATGGCCGCGGACGGGTTCACCTGGGACGCCGGGCCCACGCACACCCTGCTGCCGGCCGTGATCCGGGACCTCTTCCGCAAGTCGGGGCTGCCCGCGGAGCGCGAGTTCGAGCTGGTGCCGCGTGCTCCCATCCGCGAGCACCGCTGGCCCGACGGCAGCGCGCTGGGGCTGCCCGGGGGCTCCCGGAGCGCGCAGATGGCGGCCTTCGATGCGCTGTCGCCCGGCGCGGGAGACCCGTGGGCGGCGTACGTCGACGCCGCCGGCCGCGACTGGGACCTGCTGCGGCGGGTCCACTTCGAGGCCGCGCCCGACCCGGCTCAGGTCCCGGCCGACGCGGCCCGCCGGCTGCGGACCCGGCGCACGCTCGCCGCCCGCCTGCGGACCGCCTTCGCCGACCAGCGGCTGCGCGACGTCGCGGCGTACCCGCTCCTCGCGGGCGGCCAGGATCCCCGGCGGGTGCCGGAGTGGCTCGGTGTCGCCTCCTACCTGGAGCAGCGGTTCGGCGCCTGGGGGATCACCGGAGGCATGGGAACGCTGGCAAACGCGATGACGCGGCGGCTGGCCACGCGACGTGTCGCCGTTCACACGGCCACGCGGGTGCACGACATCACGGTGCGCGGCGGCCGCGCCGTGGGGGTGGCCACGTCGTCGGGCGAGTACGACGCCGAGGTGGTCGTCTGCGGGATCGACCCCCGGCTGGTGCCCGCGCTGGCGCCGTACGTGCGCCGTACCTCCGTGGTGGCACCGCCGCGCGTGGTCCACCTGGGCCTCGCGGGTGAGGACGGTCCGGAGCCCGCGGAGATCGTGCTCCACGGCTCCCCCACCCTGATCGTCCGAGCCGGGGTCGAGGCGCCGCCCGGGCATCGGGCGCTCACGGTGCTCGCCCCGGCCGGATCGCCCCTCGACGTCGGTGAGGCGTTGGCGGCGCGCGGCCTCGACGTGCGCGACCGCATCGTCACCCGGCTCGAGGAGGACGAGTTGTCCGCCGGTCCCGCGTCCTCGCCGATGGGGGTCGCATGGCGGGGGCGGGCCACCGTGCGGCGCAGGCTGGGCCCGGCCACGCCTGTGCCGGGCGCCTACCTGGTCGGGGCGCATGCGACGCCCGGCGCCGGCCTGCACTTCGTCGGCCTGTCCGCGGCGATGGTCGCCGAGGCCGTCGGCAAGGTCCCGCGGCGAACGCCCCGATCGACCGGACGACCTTCGTCGGATCTAGACTGAATCCGTCGGATCTGCGGCCGATCGATGACGCCGCCGGAGGATCGTCGTACCCCTGAGAAAATCCTGAGAAAAAACCTCTCAGA
>JBDHZS010000275.1:0-4083 GCA_039812025.1 Nocardioides sp.
TCGAGGGTCGTCGCGAACTTCCAGGTGACGAAGGGCCGGCCCGTTGTCACGGCGTGGGTCCAGGCGCGGTTGACCCGCGCGGCCTCGTCGGCCAGGAGTCCGCTCTCCACCTCGACGCCGGCGCGCCGGAGCCGCTCGGCTCCCCCGCCCGCGACGGGGGTGGGGTCGGTCTGGGCATAGACCACACGTCGTACCCCGGCCTGCAGCAGGGCGTCGGCGCACGGGCCGGTGCGACCGGTGTGGCTGCAGGGCTCCAGGGTGACGACGACGGTGGCGCCCCGGGCGTCGGCTCCCGCGTTGGCGAGCGCGTCGGCCTCGGCGTGCGCCGTACCGGCTCCGCGGTGGGCGCCCTCAGCGACGACCTCGCCGTCGGGGCTCAGGATGACGCAGCCGACCCGCGGGTTGGGGCTCGGGACGCCCTCGGCGACCGCCAGCTCGAGCGCGCGGCGCATGGCGTCGCGCTCGGCGGTCGTGGTCGTCATCGCGGGCTCCGGTGTTCGTCGCAGGTCGCACCGGGGTCACCCGCGCGGCCGCGGCAGGCGGCCTCGCGTCACGTGCGCTTCCCATCCGGACTTTGACCGTCGGTCCAGGAGTTTCGCCTGGTCAGCCGACCGCTGGCGGCGGCCGGGTCGCGGACTTTCACCGCCGGTGCGGAATCCCACCGCCCCCAGTGCACGTACGCGGGACAGCCTACCTGCTGCCTCTGCCTACACTGCTAATGGTCGCACCGGCCTGGCGTGCGGCCGCGATCCCAGGGGGGACCACGATGTCTCGGCGCCGAGTGATGACTGGTGGCGTGCGCGCTGATCCTGGCCGTGGTCGCGGTGAGGTTCGCCCAGGGGGACGGTGGCCAAGAAGCGGCGGCCGCCGAGCAGCCGGGCGAGGACCCGGCCCCGCTCGAGGGCCGCACCGAGCGCATCGCCGTACCCATCGACGGGACCTGGCTCAAGGGGTCCGTCACGGACACGGGGTCGCGCGGGCCAGCCGTCAGCGCTGACGGGCGCTACGTCGCGTACGTGTCTCCCGCGTCGAACCTCGTCCCCGGCGACACCAACAAGAGGGACGACGTGTTCGTCTGGGACCGCCTGGACTAGGCCTCTTCGCTGAGGGCGGCGGCGCGGAGCTTCTCCACCATCGTGTCGGGGTCGTCGGCGGAGAAGACCGCGGAGCCTGCGACGAAGACGTCCGCGCCGGCCTCGGCGCACCGGCCGATCGTGTCCAGCGAGACCCCGCCGTCGACCTGCACCCAGGTCTCGATGCCGTGCCGGTCCAGCATGGCCCGGGCCCTGCGGATCTTCGGCAGGCACAGGTCGAGGAAGGACTGGCCGCCGAAGCCGGGCTCGACTGTCATGATCAGCAGCATGTCGAGCTCGCGCAGCATGTCCTCGTAGGGCTCGATCGGCGTCGCCGGCTTGAGCGCCATGCTCGCCCGCGCGCCCTTCGCGCGGATCTCCCTGGCGAGCCGGATCGGGGCGCGGGCCGCCTCGACGTGGAAGGTCACGCTCTGGGCGCCCGCCTCGACGTACGCCGCCGCCTCACGGTCGGGGTTCTCGATCATCAGGTGGGCGTCCAGCGGAGTGCTGGTACGGCGCGCCAGCGCGTCGATCATCATCGGCCCGAAGGTCAGATTGGGGACGAAGTGGTTGTCCATCACGTCGACGTGGATCCAGTCTGCGTGCGGGATCCGCGCGACCTCCGCGCCCAACTCGGCGAAGTCGGCGTTCAGGATGCTCGGCGTGATCTTGACTCCCACGCCGTCGATCCTAGGCGGGAGGCATGTTCACGCGCGGTGGGTGCCGGTGTGGTCGGTGCGTGCTTGTAGTCCGTGGGGGGTGGTCCAGAGGTAGCCCTGGCCGTCGTCGGTTGGCTTGTAGGTGTAGCCGGCGTGGGTTTTCCATCTGTGGTGGCGCCGTCGGAGTGGTGCTGAGTTGTGGGTGCCGGTTTGCCCTTCGGGTCCGTGGGGGTCGTAGGGGATGGTGTGGTCGAAGTCGACGGTGTCCCGCGTGCCCGGGGTGGTGTAGGGCCAGATGTCTCCGCCGGTGGTGAGCCAGACGTGGTCTTTGGTGGTGTTGTCGTGTTCGTAGGCGTCGGCACGGCGCGGGGTGTTGAGGTCGTGGACGGGTACGAGGCGGATGTCTGCGTGGCCGAGGAGGTCGGCGAGGTCCGCGACCCTGAGGGGGGCGCCGAGTCCTTCGACCCGTGCGAGGTTGGGGGTGGTGTTGAGTCGGGGGTCCGGTACGTCGGGTCTGACCGGACTTCCGGGGTCGGACGTGCCCCCGGGTCTACCTGTTCTGTCGGACTCTTCCGGTCGGTGGGGTGGTTGCCAGGGGCCGTCTGTTCCGCCGGGTCGGGGGTTCCCGGCGGCGGCGTGGGTGAGGCCTTGGTCGGTGAGGTGGACGAAGATGGTGCCTTGGCCGCGGAGTGCGGCGAGTTGGCGGGTGGACATGCGGGCGAGTCGTTCGGCGGTGGCGGGTGCGTGTCCGGGTAGCCACACCGGCCGCCGCGGGCGGTCCGGCTCGCTCTCGCTCTCGGCACCGGCAGCGGCAGCGTCGTGCCCGGTGTCGTCGGGCATTGCGTCCCGGCCCGGCGCGCCCCCGTCGGTCCTGCCCTGCTCGTCCTCGTCCTCGGCGTCGTGCTCGTCGTGGTTGGGGGTGTCGGGGTAGAGGGGGTCGGGGATGGTGGTCTCGCGGGAGGCGATGTCGGCGTCGATGCGGACCTGGTCGTCGTCGGCCTGGGTGGGGCTGCGGTAGCTGTCGGGTCCGGGAGCCACGGGGTCGCCCGCGCCGCCAGATTCCCGGGGCCAGTACCCCTCGGCGTCGAGCCCGTCGCGCGGCGAGGGGTCGTCGGCGTCCCAGGTGGTGCGGACGGGTCCGTATCGGTAGGGGCCGCCGCCGGGCTGCCCGTTCCCCTCCTCTTCTTCCACCTCGTCTTCTTCATCGTTGGGGTGGGTGTGGTCGAGGAGGAGTTTGAGGAGGTCCGCGGGCCGGGCGAGCCACCCGAACGCCATGGAGCGGAGCTCGTTGATGTGGTGGTCGGCCCCATGGGTTTGGGCGAGGATGTCGGCGACTCTCTGGACCATGGCGTCGATCCAGGCGGCGTCGCCGGCGGTGATGCGGGCGATGACGTGGCGGTAGCCGAGTTCGTCGGTGCGGGAGAGTTTCACGTACCGCTCCCGCCGTTCGGCCTCTTTGCGGGCGGCGTGGGCTTCGGGGTCGGCTTTGATGATCGCGGCCTGCGCGGTCTCCAGGACGCTGGAGGGGGGATGCCCGCCGATCACGCTGGCAACGGCCGTATCCACGACGGCGACCTTCTCGTGGGGGAGGTGGCGGGAGAGCACGGCTGCTTTGCGGGCGACCCACACCTCACAGCCACCGGCCTGGACGATCTGCCAGGTCTTCGGGAGCCGGTGCTGCAGGTCGAGCACGTCGGCGACCAGGGACCGGGTGGTGGAGTGGTGGGTGCTGCGGGCGATCCCCAGCTCGGGCAGGGCGTACTCCCGCACCTCCGGGGTGCCGTCCCCGCCCGGGGTCACCATCGGATCAGCCCGCCCACCAGGAGACGTGTCACGGGGTGTGCTGTGCATCCCCGCCCACCCGGCGGCGAGCTCGAGTTCGGCGACCTCGGCCAGCCGCCGTACCCGCACCGCATCCGCGGCGGCCTCTAGGAGCTCCCGCGGCGACATGCCCTCCCACGACGACGCGGACGGGGCAGTGGGCTGTCCGCCGTCGTGGGTGTCGCGCGTGGGGGTGGTGGTCATGGACCTAGTTTATCGAACGACTGCCCGATACACAAGAATATCTGCGAGCGAGTTTCGGTCTTTTTGCACCTCCGTGTCAGCCAAGTTATCAACAGACTAATCCACAGCTGTGGATATCCCGGCCTGCCGGGACCAGTCCTGTGGATAACCTGTACTTTTGCGCCGACTCGGCGTCCTGAGCATGCAAAGATGCGCCGACTCGGCGTGATTTGGGTGCACGTTTGCGCCGACTCGAGGATTTCGGGGCGCGGGCGAGGAGTCGTAGAATTGTCCCGGCGCGACAAGGGGGCCGCGACATGGAGGAACGGGGGCGATCACGTTGGCCA
>JBDHZS010000276.1:0-4071 GCA_039812025.1 Nocardioides sp.
CTGCCGAGTGACCCGCTCGATCAGGTCGGCGGTCTGCTTGGTGGCGCGGTCGTCCAAGTCCCGACCGAAGCGGTCCAGGACCGGTCCGAGCCGAGCCAACAGCTCGGGGTTCTCACCACCGTGCCGGGGCGGTCGATGTCGATAGAAGTGCATGCGCTGTTGCGCCTTCCATTGCGCTGCGATGTGTTCCCTTCGCCGGCGGCGAAGCGGGCCGATCGCACACCCCCGTCCGGGTGTCCCGCCAGCTGCTGGGACGATTCGGGACAGGAGGAACGATGGACCAGCGCGACTGTGACACATTTCTTGATCCAGACCACGTGCAGACCGTGGAGGAACTGGCCGAGCTGCTCGGCTGGATACGTCTGCAACGCGGCAACCCGTCACTTCGCGACCTGGCTAGATGGTCGCCGACAAAACGCGAGAACGGGCACCAAAATATCTCGCTGAGCCGTACCACGCTCTCCGAGGTGCTCGGTGCTCGACGCTTTCCCACCAACTCGTTCCTGGTGTCGTTCCTGGAGGCTCTGGGCGTACCGGGGCCAGAGCAGGCCCGCTACCTGGCGTCATGGACGCGCGTCGCGGCGGCGCGCCAGGCCAACGACCGGCGGATCGCCGGGTCGTTACCGGACCTCCCGGACCCGGCGGCCACCATCGCGGAGCCCGATGCCACCGAGCCCGCTGCCACCGAGCCCGCCAGCACCGACACCTCGCCGCACCGGCCTCCACGACAACACGTCTCTCCCGGGCTCGCGCTAGCCGCCGGAGCTGTGTTGGCCTGTGGTCTGATCGGCTCCGGCGCACTGCTCGCCGGCTCGCAGGCCCCAGCGCTGACCGGCACGATCTCCTGTGAGCCGATAAGCTGCGCTTCCGAGGGTCCTCGGCTGGCCGTGCTCGGCCGGGTCGGCGGCGCCGTGCCCGTCGGTCGCGCCGCGGTGCTGCTCATCCAGGTCGACAGCACCAAACGGTGGTATGTGGGGTCCAGCGTCGTGCCCGACCACGGCGTCTGGTCCGGCCAGGTCGGCGTCGGCAACCCGATCCCGCAACCCAAGGACCGCAGCTTCCTGATCTGTCTCGACCTGCTCGACTCTGCAGTTCTCGATCGCCTGACCACGACGATGGCGGCGAACGCAGGCGACGGCATACCCGAAGCAGACCTGCCGCTCACCAGGTCCCCGCTGGCCTGCACCCACGCCATCCGTCCGGCCAACAGCTGAGCCGGCTCGGTCGCACGCTGCACACGAACTCGGCCAGGCGACCGATGAAGAGACGCATCATGTCCACCGCCCCCTACCGCCTCCGCCGCCCGCCCTTGACGAACGCGACCGCATCCAGGTCGCCGCACCGTACGAACCAAACCGTTCGGTAGTATTCTGATTTCTCGTGCCACCCGCCCGCCGCCCGTCCGCCAAGGCCCGAGTACTCGACGCCGCCGACCGGATGTTCACCGAGCACGGCATCAGGGCGGTCGGGGTCGACGCGATCGTCGCCGCGGCCGACACAGCCAAGACCACGCTCTACGCCCACTTCGGATCGAAGGACGGCCTGGTCGTCGCCTACCTGCAACGGCGAGCGGCACGGCAGGAGGAGCGGCTCACGCGGGCGCTCACGTCGCACCGCGGATCTCCGGGCGAGCAGATCCTGCACCTGTACGACCTGCTCGCCACCGAGCTCGCCGAGCTCGGATATCGCGGCTCCCCCTTCGCCAACGCCTGCGTCGAGCTCGGCGACAACCACCCGGCCGCGGGCGTCGCGCGCGAGCACCGGCAGTGGCTGCTCGCCACGTTCACCAGGTTGGCTGCCGAAGCTGCCGCGGCCGATCCGGACGCGCTGGCCGCACAGCTCCTACTGCTCCACGACGCAGCCTCGGCGCAGGCAGGCCGAGCGGCTCGGACGGCCAGGACGGCAGCGGAGGCACTCCTGGCCGCCGCGCGGGTCACCCCCGCAGCGCGGGACCGGTCCCCGACCGCAGGGCGAAATGCCCAGGTCGCGGGCAGCCCGCACGCGCACCGGCTCGTGGCCCTCCTCAACTCCACCCACCTGCCCGACGGCGACGACCAGTTGGCGGACGACCGCGCCGGGGCCTGGCTGGCGCAGTGGCTGACCGAGGCGGGCGAGCTGGCGCCCGCCGCCGGGCTGGGCACCGCGACCCCGCCGCCGGTCGAGCTGATGGCGCTGCGCGAGGGCCTGCGCGAGCTCGCCGCCGTCAACTGCGGGGCGCAGGCGGACCTGACGGTCGTGGCCGCCGCCGAGGCCGTGCTGCGGCGGGCCCCGCTGCTCGTCGACCTTGCGGGAGGGGGTGCGCCGCGGCTGACCGCGGCCGGCGACCATGCCCGCCCCCTCGACGACGGCGCCGGCGCGGCCCTGCTCGCCGCTGCGGTGGCGATGGACGCCTACCTCGCGGTCCGGGCGCGCGGCGAGTGGCGTCGGCTGAAGGTCTGCGGCTCCCCCGACTGCCGGTGGGCGTTCGTGGACGCCACCCGCAACCGCTCCCGCCGCTGGTGCGACATGGCCGGATGCGGCAACCGGGCCAAGAACCGGGCCTGGCGCGACCGTCAGAATCTCGTAACCAACAAACTAGGTTGACTAGTTAGTTCCTGCTCCTACTGTGATGACCGGCAAAACAGTGGAAGTCGGTCAGCACCACGAGATGAGGCAACGATGGCCACCCGCTCGCCCCTGTTCTGCGACACCGCCCTCGCCCGTCGCATCGAAGGAGCCGAGACCCGGCTCATCGCCGACACCAGCCGCGCCGCCCAGGCCCGCACGGGCACCGACGGGTTCCTGATCCCGATCGCGGGCGGGATGGCGAGCTTCGCCGAGCCGGACTCGCCGTTCAACAAGGTCGTCGGCCTCGGTTTCGCCGGCGTCCCGCGCGCCGACGAGCTGGACGTGATCGAGAAGGCCTTCGCGGCACGGGGCGCACCGACCCAGGTCGAGCTCGCGCACCTCGCCGAGTCCGCGATCGGCGAGCTGCTCAGCGACCGCGGCTACCGCCTCGAGTCGTTCGAGAACGTCCTCGGCCTCGCCCTCGAGACCGCACCGGAGCTGATCACGCCGCCGGGCATCGAGGTGCGCCTCAGCACCGACGACGAGCTCGACGACTGGATCGCGGTCGTCGCCGACGCCAGCACGCACCCCGACACCCAGGGCCTGCCCTGGCACGACGAGTTCCCCCGCGAGGCCATCGAGAACGCCGAACGCGACTTCGCCGCGGCGGGCGGCACCCGCTACTCCGCCTATCGCGACGGCGTCCTCGCCGGCGGCGCCGACTTCCGCAGCACCGACGGCGTCGCCCAGCTCGCGGGTGCCGGCACCGCCCCGGCGCATCGCCGGCACGGCATCCAGTCCGCGCTGGTCGCCGCCCGGCTCGCCGACGCGCACGCCGCGGGCTGCGACGTCGCCGTCATCGTCACCCAGCCGGGTTCGAGGTCCCAGCAGAACGCGCAACGCCGCGGATTCGACCTGCTCTACACCCGCGCGACGCTGGTCAAGCACCCGTAGGGAATCGCGGCGGCCCGCATGCTGGTCAGCGCCGTCGCCGGAACGCGTCGAGCAGGGTGTCGATCGTCTGGTCGGACAGCGTGTCCGTGACCCGCTCGGTGGGCACCAGGCCCAGCGCGGCGGTGGTCGCGCGCATCTGGTGGAGGTAGCGCCGGCAGGGGTCGCAGTCGGCGAGGTGCTGGTCGACCGCGGCGACCTCAGCCGGGGGCAGGGCACCCTCCAGGTACTCCGTGACGAGCTCGACGAGCTCCTTGCAGGCGACGTCGCGGGGGCTCATGAGGCGGCCGCCTCCCATGCGGCGCGCAGCCGGGCCCGGCCGCGGTGCAGCAGCACGCGCTGATTGGCTGGGGTGAGGTCGAGCAGCTCGCACACCTCCTGCGCGTCGAGGCCGTGGACGTCGCGCAGCTCGACGACGGCCCGTTGCCGCTCGGGCAGCTCGCCGAGCGCCGCCGCCAGCACATCACGAAACTCGCGCGCCAGCAGCGCGGGCTCGGGCTCGGTCTCGATCGGCACGCCCTCGGTGCGCCAGTGCCGCGGCCAGTCGGGGTCGTCCTCCCCGCGGAAGCGGCC
>JBDHZS010000277.1:0-3991 GCA_039812025.1 Nocardioides sp.
TCGGCAAGCCCGTCGGGGTGCTGCTCGGGACCTGGGCGATCACCCGCTTCACCCATGCCGAGCTCAACGACGACCTCACCCGCCGCGACGTGCTCGGGATCGCGATGCTCGCCGGGATCGGCTTCACGGTCTCGCTGCTGGTCGCCGAGCTGTCCTTCGGCGACCCCGCCCAGGCGCTCGCCAAGACCGGGGTGCTGACCGGGTCGCTGGTCTCGGCGGTGCTCGGCGCCGTCGTACTCACCCTCCGCAGGCGCCCCAAGAACCCGCCGAACGCGCACTAACGTCTCGTCTCAGCCTGAGACGGGACCTAACTGCGCGTTCGGCAAGCCAGGGCCAGGGGGCCAGGGGGCAGGGGGCCAGGGGGGAACGGGGGCAGGGTCACTCGTCGGAGGAGCCCGCGTCCTGTTGGTGCTTGATCAGGTCCATCACGGTGGAGTCGGCGAGCGTGGTCACGTCACCGACCTCGCGGTGCTCGGCGATGTCCTTGAGCAGCCGCCGCATGATCTTGCCGGAGCGCGTCTTGGGCAGCTCGGGGACGATCATGATCTGCCGCGGCTTGGCGATCGCGCCGATCTCTCGCGCGACGTGGCTGCGCAGCTCGGCGACCAGATCGACGCCCTCACCCGTCTCGTCGGCCTCGGCGGTCGCGGACTCGCGCAGGATCACGAACGCGCACACCGCCTGGCCGGTGATGTCGTCCGCGGCTCCGACCACGGCCGCCTCGGCCACCTTGGGGTGCGAGACCAGCGCCGACTCGATCTCGGTGGTCGAGAGCCGGTGGCCGGACACGTTCATCACGTCGTCGACCCGGCCGAGCAGCCACACGTCGCCGTCGTCGTCCTTCTTGGCGCCGTCGCCGGCGAAGTAGAGCCCCGGCCAGCGCGACCAGTAGGTGTCCTTGAACCGCTTGTCGTCGCCCCACAGCGTGCGCAGCATCGCCGGCCACGGCTCGGTGAGCACCAGGTAGCCGCCGGACCCGTTCGGGACCGAGGCCGCCTCGTCGTCGACGACGTCGGCCGCCACCCCGGGCAGCGCCTTCATCGCCGAGCCCGGCTTGGCGTGGGTCACGCCGGGCAGCGGCGAGATCATGATCTGCCCGGTCTCGGTCTGCCACCAGGTGTCGACCACGGGACAGCGGTCGCCGCCGATCACGTCGCGGTACCAGACGTAGGCCTCCGGGTTGATCGGCTCGCCCACGGACCCGAGCAGCCGCAGCGAGCTCATGTCGAAGGCGTCGGGGATCTCGCGCCCCTGCTTCATGAAGGTCCGGATCGCGGTTGGGGCGGTGTAGAAGATCGTCACGCCGTACTCGGCGATGATCTCCCACCAGCGGCCCTTGTGCGGCGTGTCGGGCGTCCCCTCGTACATCACCTGCGTCGCGCCGTTGGCCAGCGGCCCGTAGACCATGTAGGAGTGCCCGGTGACCCAGCCGACGTCGGCGGTGCACCAGTAGACGTCGGTCTCCGGCTTGAGGTCGAAGACCGCCCAGTGCGTGTACGACGTGCCCACCAGGTAGCCGCCGGTGGTGTGCAGGATGCCCTTCGGCTTGCCGGTGGTGCCGGAGGTGTACATGACGTAGAGCGGGTGCTCGGAGTCGTGCAGCTCCGCGGCGTGCTCGGTCGACTGCTTCTCCACGGCGTCGTGCCACCACACGTCGCGCGAGTCGTCCCACGCGACGTCCTGGCCGGTACGACGCACCACGAGCACGTTGCGCACCAGCTCGCCGGTCTTGGCGACCGCCTCGTCGACCGCCGGCTTGAGCGCGGAGGCGCCGCCACGGCGGTAGCCGCCGTCGGAGGTGATCACGACCGACGCCTGGCAGTCCTCGAGCCGCGACGCCAGCGCGTCGGCGGAGAAGCCGCCGAAGACGACGGTGTGGGGCGCGCCGATCCGGGCGCAGGCCAGCATCGCGACGACGACCTCGGGGATCATCGGCATGTAGATCGCCACCCGGTCGCCCTTGACGACGCCCAGCTCGGTGAGCGCGTTGGCGGCCTGGCAGACCAGGTCGGTCAGCTCGGCGTAGCTGAGGTCGCGGCGGTCGCCCGCGGGCTCGCCGACCCAGTGCAGCGCCACCTTGTCGCCGCGTCCGGCCGCCACGTGCCGGTCCAGACAGTTGACGGCGGCGTTGATCGTTGCGCCGGTGAACCACTTCGCGAACGGCGGGTCCGACCAGTCGAGCACCTCGTCCCACGGCCGGCCCCAGTCCAGGCGCCCGGCGGCCTCGGCCCAGAACCCGAGGCGGTCGGCGTCGGCGCGCTGGTAGGCCTCCGCGGTGACGTTCGCGTGCTCGGCGAGGCCGGCCGGCGGCGGGAAGGTCCGGTCCTCGCGCAGCAGGTTGGACAAGGTCTCGCTGGTGTTCTCGCTCACGGGGCCACACTAGACCCGGCCCACGCGGGCCTGACTAGCGCAAGTTGATGAGGAGCACGCCGTCGCCGTCCTCGCGCACCTCGCCGGGAGCCGAGGCGTCCGCCGCCGTCTGCTCGGGCTCCTGCGCAGACGCCTGCTCGGCGGGGGGCTTCTCCGCCCGCCGCTCGGCCTCGGCCTGCTCCCAGGCGTAGCGCAGCGGCTGGGTGTCCTCGCCGACGTACCGGGAACTCCCAGCCTCGTCAGCGCCCTCGGCCCGGGCGGGCTTCGCGGCCTGGTCGTCGTTCTCGGCGTTCTTGGAGCGCCGCCCGCGCCGGATCCCGAGCGCCCCGGGCACGGCCTGCGCCCGGAAGCAGCGCGCGCGGTAGGGCAGCTGCATGCCGTCCATGCCCCGCCCGTAGTCGTCGTAGAACGCCAGGATCTCGGCGAGCTTGGCCTGCCGCTGCTTGGCCGACAGCGTCGCGATCGCCGCGCGCGACGCGGCGAGATCCATGATCGAGGACCGGTTGATCCACTGCCAGTGCCCGAAGGACTTCTCCTCCACCCAGCCGAAGAGGCCGCTGGAGATCAGCCCGTCGACCGCCTCGGCGACCGGCGGGCCGCCCTCGAGCAGCTGGCCGAGGCGGCGCACCCACGGGATCGTCTCGTCGCGCTCGTTCCACACCAGCGCGATCCGGCCGCCCGGACGCAGCACGCGGGCGATCTCCGGCAGCGCCTCGTCGGGGTTGAACCAGTGGAAGGACTGGGCCGCGATCACGACGTCGACCGACTGGTCGGCCGCGGGCAGCCGCTCGGCGAGCGCCTGGGAGGTGCGTACGGCGGGCAGCTGGTCGCGAAGGACCTCGAGCATCGCCTCGTCGGGGTCGGTGGCGTAGACGTCGTGCCCGAGCGAGACCAGGGTGCGGGTGAGCTTGCCGGTGCCGGCGCCGAGCTCGAGCACCACCGCCGCATCCCGGCCCACCAGCCACTGCACCGCCTCGCGGGGGTAGCCGGGCCGGCCGCGCTCGTAGGCGTCGGCGACACCGCCGAACGAGAGCGCCGCGTTGGGGTGGGAGTGCTCGATCATCACCGGGCAGGATACCCGTGATCGGGTCGGAGGGCCGCGCCCGGGAGCGTGCGCGGGACAGCGGCTGGATAGCCTTGCCGGCCATGGACGACGTCGCCGCGGACGCCCTGGCCCGGGCCGCCCGGCTGGAGGGTGTGCCGTCCGCCTTCGCGGCGGTCCGGGACGGGATCGACACGCTGCTGCGCGACCGCGGACTGCGTCGTACGGCGCCGGAGCTGACCGCGGAGTCGCTGCTGCGCGGCGCCCACGCGAGCGCCGTCCTGGAGGGCTCGATCTCCAGCCTGGAGCAGGTGCGGGCCGGGGAGGGCGACGAGATCGCCCAGGCCGCGCTGCGGGTCTCCACCGAGGTGCTCGCGCAGGCGCCGGTCTTCGTCCGCTCGCCGCTCGCCGCGCTGGCGCGGTTGCACCTCCTCGCCGCGGGAGCCGAGGGCGGCCGGCCGCGCGACGCCGCCTCCGCCGCGCGGCTGCGGGCACTGGCGGCGGTGCTGACCACCTCCAGCGAGGCGCCGGCGCTGGTGCTGGCCGCCGTGGTCCACGCCGACCTGGCGACGGCGGCGC
>JBDHZS010000278.1:0-3980 GCA_039812025.1 Nocardioides sp.
TGGGAGGCGGCCCTGGGCGCTTCGGTCTCCGTCGACACTCCCGGAGGCGCCGCCACGGTGAAGGTCCCGGCCGGCTCGTCCAGCCACCGCCGTTTGCGGCTCCAGGGCCGCGGGCTTCCCGATAGGCGAGGGAAGCCGGGGGACTTCTACGCCGAATTGCAGATCCGCGTGCCGACCAGGCTTACCGACGATGAGCAGCGGCTCTTCGAGGAGCTGGCGCGGGTGTCCAGCTTCGACGCGAGGAGCAGACGATGACCGCGGTCACGCACTTCGCCCTCGCTCGCCCGTACCGGCTCAGCCTCGACAGCTTTGCGCGGGCCACCGGCGTCCATCCCGAGCTGGTCCGCCGCCTGGTTGCCCTCGGACTGCTGGAAGTCACCCGCGACGCCCAGGGGCGCTTGTGGTTCGACCCCTCCCAGGTGAGGGAGATGGCCAGGATCCAGCGGCTGCGGATGAGCCTGAACCTCGGCTACTCCGCCATCGGGCTGGTCGTCGAGCTGCTCGACCGGATCGCGGTGCTGGAGAAGGAGCAACGGCGAATGTCACGACGAGGAGGCGTTCCATGGACATGAACAGACTGACCCAGAAGTCGCAGGAGGCTCTGCACGACGCCCAGACCAAGGCGCTGCGCTTCGGCCACGTCGAGGTGGACGGGGAGCACCTGCTCTTGGCACTGCTTGACCAGGGGGAGGGTTTGGTCGCGCCGCTGCTTGCCCGGGCTGGAGCCGATCCGGACCGGATCCGCGAGGACCTGGAGGCCGAGCTCGGCCGCCGCCCGCGGGTCAGCGGACCCGGTGTGACACCCGGGCAGGTGCACGTCACCCAGCGGCTCTCGCGGCTGCTCGACACTGCCGACCGCGAGGCCCGCCGGCTCAAGGACGAGTACGTCTCGGTCGAGCACCTCGTGATCGCGCTGGTGGATGAGGGCTCGGGCTCGGCGGCCGGGCGGCTCCTGCACGCTCACGGGCTGACCCGCGACACCTTCCTGGCTGCCCTGACCGAGGTGCGCGGTCACCAGCGGGTGACGTCGGCGACCCCCGAGGGGACCTACGAGGCGCTGGACAAGTACGGCCGCGACCTCGTCGCGGCAGCGGCCTCCGGCAAGCTCGAGCCGGTGATCGGCCGGGATTCGGAGATCCGCCGGACGATCCAGATCCTTTCCCGGAAGAGCAAGAACAATCCGGTCCTGATCGGCGAGCCCGGGGTCGGCAAGACCGCGATCGTCGAGGGTCTGGCCCAGCGCATCGCCGACGGCGACGTGCCCGAGGGTCTGCGGAACAAGACTGTCTTCGCCCTGGACATGGGGGCCCTCATCGCTGGTGCGAAGTACCGCGGCGAGTTCGAGGAAAGGCTCAAGGCCGTGCTGAACGAGGTGCAGAGCGCCGAGGGCCGCATCCTGCTGTTCGTCGACGAGCTGCACACCGTCGTCGGCGCCGGAGCCGCCGAGGGTGCGATGGACGCCGGCAACATGCTCAAGCCTCTGCTCGCCCGCGGCGAGCTCCACATGATCGGCGCGACCACCCTCGACGAGTACCGCACACACATCGAGAAGGACGCTGCCCTCGAGCGCCGGTTCCAGCCCGTCCTCGTCGACGAGCCCGACGAGGAGGACGCCCTGTCGATCCTGCGTGGGCTCCGCGAGCGGCTCGAAGTGTTCCACGGCGTGAAGATCCACGACGGCGCCCTGGTGGCCGCGGTGACCCTGAGCCACCGTTACATCTCCGACCGATTCCTGCCCGACAAGGCCATCGACCTCGTCGACGAGGCCTGCGCGATGCTGCGCACCGAGATCGACTCGATGCCGACCGAGCTCGACGAGCTCACCAGGCGCGTGACCCGGATGGAGATCGAGGAGGCGGCGCTCGCGCAGGAGGAGGACGCCGCGAGCCGGGCTCGCCTCGAGGAGCTACGCAAGGAGCTGGCCGACGCGCGGGCCGAGGCCGATGCCCTGCGCGCGCAGTGGGAGGCCGAACGGTCGGCACTGCGCGAGGTGCAGTCTTTACGCCAGGAGCTGGAACAGGTACGGCTGGAGAGCGAGCGGGCCGAGCGCGAATACGACCTCAACCGGGCGGCGTCCCTGCGACACGGCAAGCTCCCGGAGATCCAACGGCGACTGGAGGCGGCCGAGTCCCGGCTCGCGGGAAAGCAGGGCCGCCGTCGGCTGCTGCGCGAGGTGGTGACCGCCGAGGAGATCGCCGACATCGTGTCGCGCTGGACCGGCATCCCCGTCACGCGACTCCAGGAAGGCGAGCGCGACAAGCTGCTCCGCCTCGACGAGGTGCTCCACGAGCGGGTCATCGGCCAGGACGAGGCAGTCCAATTGGTGGCCGACGCCGTCGTCCGCGCCCGCTCGGGCATCAAGAACCCCCAGCGGCCCATCGGGTCGTTCATCTTCCTCGGCCCCACCGGCGTCGGCAAGACGGAGCTGGCCAAGACGCTGGCTGCCGCGCTGTTCGACACCGCGGAGAACATGATCCGGATCGACATGAGCGAGTACCAGGAACGGCACACCGTCAGCCGGCTGGTCGGGGCACCCCCGGGCTACGTCGGATACGAGGAGGGCGGCCAGCTCACCGAGGCCGTGCGCCGCAAGCCCTACGCGGTGGTCCTGCTCGACGAGATCGAGAAGGCCCACGTCGACGTCTTCAACACGCTGCTGCAGGTCCTCGACGACGGACGGTTGACCGACTCCCACGGCCGCACCGTCGACTTCCGCAACACCGTGCTGATCATGACCTCCAACATCGGCTCGGAATACCTGCTCGAGGGAGTCACCGCGGGCGGCGAGGTCAAGGACGAAGCGCGCTCGACGGTGATGCGCACCTTGCAGTCGCACTTCCGCCCGGAGTTCCTCAACCGCGTCGACGAGATCGTGATGTTCAAGCCGCTGACCCTCGCCGAGATCGAGCGCATCGTCGACCTCCAGCTCGAGGAGCTCCGCGAGCGGCTGGCCGACATGCGAATCACCCTCGCCGTCACGGCCAAGGCGCGCCGCTTCATCGCGGACCAGGGCTTCGACCCGGCGTACGGTGCCCGCCCGCTGCGGCGGTACATCTCCCGCGAGGTGGAAACCCGGGTCGGCCGGGCGCTGCTGCGCGGCGACGCGGCCGACGGGAGCACGATCTCGGTCGACGTCGTCGACGGAGAGATCACCGTGACCGCGGCCGGCGGCCCGTCAGCGGGACGGGCAGTGGCATGACCGCGGCCGCGCAGAAATCGACGAAGGTGGCGTGCGGCAACTGCGGAGCCACGAACCGTGTTCCGGCGGTCGCCAACGGCATCCCCCGCTGCGGGAAGTGCAGCACTCCGCTGCGCTGGGTGGTGGACGCGACCGACGACGAGTTCCACGCCGTCGTCGACGAGTCGAGCCTGCCCGTGCTGGTCGACGTGTGGGCTCCGTGGTGCGGGCCGTGCCGGATGGTGAGTCCGGCCCTGGAGAAGCTGGCCGGGGAGCTGGCCGGCAGGCTCAAGCTGGTCAAGGTCAACGCCGACGCCAACCCGGAGGTGAGCCGGCAGTTCGAGGTCCGGTCGATCCCGACCCTGGTCATCCTCGACCACGGCCAGGTGATCGACAAGCAGATCGGCGCCCGGCCGGAGCCCCAGCTGCGCTCGTGGCTCGAGTCCAAGCTCCCAAGGAAGGCGTGATGGCCGCCTTCCCGACCCGCACGGGCGCCGACCCACACCTCGGCATCATCCGGCCCGGGCCGCCGCCCGGCGGGTGTGCGCGGAGTGTGTGGCGCTCGGCACCCCGTGGGTGCACCTGCGCCAGTGCTTGACCTGCGGCCAGGTGGGTTGCTGCGACTCGTCCCCCATGCGACATGCAAGGGGGCACGCGGCGTCGACCGGGCACGTCGTCGTTCGGTCGATCGAGCCCGGGGAGACCTGGAGGTGGTGCTATGCCGACGAGCAGTTCGTCTGACCTGAGGGTTCCCGCCGACCAGCCGGAGACACCCGACGTCAGCGGCGCCTACCCGCGACTC
>JBDHZS010000279.1:0-3963 GCA_039812025.1 Nocardioides sp.
GAGATCCACCGATGAGCAGGCTCTCGCCCGGGCCCTCCGCGACCGGGCCGGCAGCGTCGACCCGGCGCCCGGGCTCCGGCCCGACGACGTGATCGGCCTCGCGGTCGGCATCCGCCGCCGGCGCCGCCTCACCGCGCTCGCCGCGGTCGCCGCCGCGGCGGTCATCGCGATCCCCACCGCCCTCGGCGCCACCGGCGTCCTCGGCCGCGACGCCGCGCCCCAGCCGATCACCGAGGTGCCAGACAGCTCGTCCGTCTTCGATCTGTCGGGGTTGCCGACCGGGGACGAACCGCTGTTCTCGATTATCAATAGCAGCACCGAACTCGACGGCGTCGAGTGCAGCGTCTGGGCCGCCCCGCGCAACGAGCCTGCCGACACCGTAGAGGTGTGCTGGGACCTCAACCTCGTCGTACTCGCGGTGGATGCCACGGCCACGGTCACCAGCGACAACCGCGAGGTGTTCGTTGCGAGCCCGAACGACGGCACGCTGCGGCTCGGCACGATCGACCGGCCCGGCGACTATCGTCCGGTGGCGATCGCCGACGGGTGCACGCGCGACGACTGCCGGGTCTTCCTCGAGGACGAGAACAAAGAACAGGTCGTCATGACCGTCGACGGGAGCTTGGAGGACATTCCGCCGGAGTTCGAGCGGGTCACCACGACCGGCCCGGGCGTCATCGGTGGGTATGTCTCGATTGGGGATGACACCGCATGCAGCGAGCTCCGCGACGACGACGGCGTGGTGTTCGAGACCTGCGACTGGACGCTCGGCGAGTTCTCCCCCGACGGCCGGTACCTGATCGGGCTGCCCGCGTTCCGCAGTGGGCTGGGTGACACCGAACTCGCCTTGCTCGACGCGCGCACCGGACTGCCGGTCGCAGCCTGGCGCGCCGCCGAGGGCTCCGCGATGTACGTCGAGCAGACCTGGGAGAACAACAACGAGCACGTGCTGGTCGTCGCCTGGCAGGACGATGCCTGGTCGATCGTGCGGGCGGGAATCGACGGCTCGCTCGAGTTCGCAACGGAGCCGATGGGCGAGGAGTACTTCGGCTTCAGGCCCGAACCGACCGACCACCGCGTCACACTCCGGCAGTAAGAACTCGGTGGACTCGCTATGGGGTCATTTGCGACCGCATATCGGTCGCAAATGACTCCACAGGCGCCCGGCACGTCAGCGCTGCATGATGACCGCGTCGGCGCCGGAGCGGTAGTACTGCGGCCGCCAGTCGATGACCGCGAAGCCCTGGCGCAGGTAGAGCTTGATCGCGGTGACGTTGTCGGCGGCGACCTCGAGCAGCATCCTGCTGCCGCGCGCGGCGGTGACGGCGTCGGTGAGCAGCCGCGAGCCCACGCCCCGGCGCTGGTAGGAGGGGTCCACCCCGAGCCGCAGCAGCTCGGCCGGGTCGGCGTCGTCCGCCGGCAGCAGGGTGACGGCGTACCCGACCAGCTCGCCGTCCTCCTCGGTCGCCACCGCCAGGTGGCGCCGCGGGTTGTCGATCTCGACGCCCCAGCTCTCCTCGCTCCACGCGTCGGGGCCGAAGAGGACCAGGTCCAGCGCCGCGATCGCGGGCAGATCGCCGGCCGCGGCCGGGCGCCGCTGGATCATGACACCGCCTTCGGGGCGCCGGGCACGGTGGCGTCCGGCCGGCGCAGGTAGATGGGTTCGACGGGGTAGAGCGGGACGGTGCGGGCGAGGACGACGCGGGCCAGCCAGCCCGCGCTCGGCAGTTGCGGATCGACCGGATCGCCCAGCGCTTCGGGGTAGAGGACGGCGCCCTGGCCGACCACCGGCCCCGAGCCGGGTGCCTCGCCTGGCCGCACCACGACCGGGCCGTCGAGGCGGCGCCCCTCGGCGTCGTACGACGCCAGGAAGACCTCGCGGCGCCTCGCGTCGGTGGCCACGCGGAAGGGTTCACCCAGGGTCGGGGCCGTCTCGGCCGCCAGCACGTCGAGGCTGCACGCGCCGTACGCCTCGATGCTCAGCGCCCGCGCGATCGACTGGGCGGTGACGATCCCGACCCGCAGCCCGGTGTAGGGCCCGGGCCCGACGCCGACGGCAACCCCGTCGAGGTCGGTGCGGGCGACGCCCGCCTCGGTCAGCACGCCGTCGATCAGCGGCACGAGGCTCTCCCCGTGCCGCATCGGGACGACGGTCGCCGACTCCGCCACGACCGCGGCACCGTCGTGGAGCGCGACCGTGACCTGCGGCGTGGCGGTGTCGAAGGCGAGAAGCACAGCGAGAAGGCTAGTCCGGCCCTACTCCGTGCGGGCCAGGACCTCGTCGACGATGTCCATCGAGGTGTGGGGATGAAGGAACGCGAACCGGCCCACCGTCTCCCCCTCCCACTTGCTCGGCGGGATGAAGGCGATCTCGTCGTCGTGGAGCGCCTCCGCCCAGGCGTCGTAGTCCGCGGCCGACCAGCCGAGTCGCCGGAAGAGGACGATCCCCAGGTCCGGCTCGCGGATCAGCTCCAGGTGCGGCGCCGCCTCGATCAGCGCCGCAGTCTGGCGGGCGAGGGTCAGCGCCGCCTCGATCGCCTCGCGATAGGCGTCGACGCCGTGGACCGCCAGGGAGAACCACAGCGGCAGGCCCCGGGCCCGGCGGGTCAGGTGGTGGGCGTAGTCGGTCGGGTTCCACTCGCCGTCGTTGGTGTGGATGACGTCGAGGTACGACGCGTCCTGGGCGTGGGTGGCCCGGGCCAGCGCCGGCTCCCGGTAGATCAGCGCGCAGCAGTCGAACGGGGTGAACAGCCACTTGTGCGGGTCGAGAATGAACGAGTCGGCCAGCTCCAGGCCCTCATACTTCGCCCGGACGGAGGGGGCGAAGATGCCCGAGCCCCCGTACGCGCCGTCCACGTGGAACCACCAGCCGCGCTCGCGGGCCAGCGCGCCGACGCCGGCGAGGTCGTCAACGATGCCCGCGTTGGTCGTGCCGGACGTCGCCACCACGGCGGCCACATCGCTCAGGTCCGGCTCGGCGGCGACCGCGGCGGCGATCGCCTCGCCCGTCAGCCGGTGCCCGGGGGTGTCCACGACCAGGGCGTCCATCTCCAGCAGCCGCAGCGTGTTGGAGATCGAGGAGTGCGCGTCCGTCCCCACGATCACCCGCCACCGCCGCGGACCGTCGGGGCCCGCCCGGTGCTTGGCGGTCTCGCGTGCCACCGCGAGCGCGGACAGGTTGCCCGCCGAGCCCCCGGAGACGAAGCAGCCGCCCGCGCCCTCGGGCAGGCCGGCTTCGTCCGCGATCAGGCGCAGGACGGTGTTCTCCGCAGCGATCGCGCCGGAGGCCTCCAGCCAGGAGATGCCCTGGATCGAAGCGCACGAGATGAGCATGTCGAAGAGCAGGCTGGCCTTCGTCGGGGCCGCCGGGATGAACCCCAGGAACCGCGGGCTGTCGGCCGAGATGACGCTGGGAGCGATCACCGACGAGTAGATGCCGAGCACCTCGTCGGGGCTCCGACCGCGGTCCCGGATCACGCCGTCGAGAGCCGCGCTGAGCTCCTCGGCGCTGTGCTCACCCCGGTCCAACGGGATCGGGTCCATCCGGAGCCGGTTCTCCGCGTAGGCGAGGACGCCCCGGACCATCTGCTCCACCGTCTGATCCACCTGATGCATGCGCACGCCCTCCCTTGTCCAGCCGACTGCCCATTATGGCCACGCCCTGCGCGCGCCGTACACCGCCACCCACGCTGCGTCGGCTCGCGGGCCGTCTCTTTCGCCCCACCCGCCGCTGCTTCATCAAGGTATGCAGGCGGGGTGGCACTTTTCGATGTGTACCCACCCCGAAAAGTGTTGCTCCAGCTAGATATCTAGCCGGCCCTCCCGCCGAGTCGGCGCTAAAATGCACGCAGAACACGCCGAGTCGGCGCTAAATTGCAGGTTATCCACAGGACTGGTCCCGGCAGACCGGGATATCCACAGCTGTGGAATACCCTGTTGATAACCTGGCTGTCATTGAAGTGC
>JBDHZS010000280.1:0-3959 GCA_039812025.1 Nocardioides sp.
CGAAGTCGTAGACGAGCTCGGTGGGCGAGGCGCTGGAGATGCTCAGCGGAGCGGCCTCCCAGTGCGCGGAGACGATCACGATGCCGCGCGGCTTCGGCAGCGCGCGGGCCCAGCCGCGCAGCTGGTTCATCCAGTCGGTCATCTCGAAGAGCATCGGCGCGCCGTGGCTGAGGTAGAGCGCGGGCATGGGGCCGTCCGCCTCGGTCCAGCTCCGGTGCGGGGCCTGAGCCTCCTGCTCCTCGGCGAGCCGGAGGTGCGCAGCGAACGGGTGCCGCGGGTCGATGGCCCGGTCGGCATCCCGCGTGCGTGGGTCGGCGTACGCGTGCGTCATGGCGTCCTCCAGACAGGTAGTTGAAACAACAACCAAATAGTAGCGCGCGAAGGTTGTATCTTCAAGTTCTTGCTAGGGTCAGTCCATGGACGCACCGTGGCTGAGCACCTCCGAACTGGCCGCCTGGACGAGATTCGTCGCCGTGGTCGAGCTCCTCCCCGGCCTCCTCGACTCCCAGCTCCGGCGCGACAGCGACCTCACGCACTTCGAGTACTTCACGCTCGCGATGCTGAGCGAGGCGCCCTACGGCCACCTCCAGATGACCGAGCTCGCCGGCCGCACGAACGCGACCCTGCCGCGCCTGTCCCACGTCGTCCGCAAGCTCGAGGCACGCGGCCTGCTCGAGCGCAGCGCCGCCGCGCACGACCGCCGCGCGATCGAAGCCCGCCTCACCCCCGCGGGCCGCGCCACCGTCGAGGCCGCCGCCCCAGGGCACGTGCGGATGGTGCGGTCGCTGGTCATCGATCCGCTCAACCCGGCCCAGATCGACGAGCTGGCCAGGATCTGCGACTCGCTCCTGGAGCGCATCGACCCCGACGGCAGGATGCTCCCCTACGGGCAACCGCTCGAGGACGCGACCTGAGTCTGCTCCCTTTTGAGCAGTCTGCACCCTTTTGAGCAGTCTGCACCCTTTTGAGCAGTCTGCACCCATTGGTAGGGGGAGCAGACTGTTCCAAAGGGAGCAGACGGGCCGGAGGCGGCAGCCGAGCAGGGCACACCCCAGCGGGCACCCCAGACAACCACGCTGGGGTCGCTGACGGACCGGGATAACGCCGGATCGGCCCGAGGCTGGGTGCATGACCCAGACAGCCCTGACCGTCGAGCGGTACGACGTCGACTCGCGGCCCGAAGCCCGGCCCAAGCCGCTGCTCTCGACCGGAGCCCGCTGCGCGTCGGGAGCGGCCCTGGTGGTGGCAGGCTCGGTGGCGATCCAGGGCTCGGCGGTGCTCGGCCACAGCCTCTTCGCCGAGCTGACGCCGGCCGGGGTGTCCGGGTTGCGGTTCCTGCTGGCCGCGCTGATCGGCGTACTGATCGTCCGCCCGAACTTGCGGGGCCGGACGGCGGCGCAGTGGGCCGGGATCGCGGCGTACGGCGCCACGATCGCGGGCATGAACGTCGCCATGTTCCAGGCGCTGGAGGTGCTGCCGCTGGGGGTCGCGGTGACGCTGGAGCTGCTGGGGCCGTTGGCGGTCGCCGCCACCCGCCTGCCGAGGCACAGCCACCTGGCGCTGCCCGCGCTGTGCCTGGTCGGCGTGGTGCTGGTCTGCCGTCCCGGGGGCTCGGCATCACTGGCGGGCGTGCTGTTCGGGTGCGCCGCGGCGGTGTCGCTGGCGGCGTACACGCTGGTCGCCGAACACGTCTCGAGGCAGGCGACGGTGGGAGGCGGCTGGCACGAGCTGTCCCTGGCGCTGGTGGTCGCGGCGGTGCTGACCGGCCCGTTCGCGCTGCCGGTGGCGCCACATGTCGAGCCGCGCCAGTGGCTGGTGCTGCTGGCAGCGGCGGTGTTGGGGGTTCTGGTCGCGTTCAGCCTCGACTACCTGGCGGTCCGGCTCACGTCGGCGCGCAACGTGGCGATCTTCCTCAGCTTCGATCCCGTCCTCGCGACGCTGCTGGGCGCCGTACTGCTGTCGCAGGCGGTCGACCTGGTGACGCTGATCGGGTGTGCACTGGTGATCGTGTCGGGGGTCGCGGTCGCCTGCGTGCACGCCGCCGCGGGTGCGCGCGCCGAGTGTCAGTCGTCCTCGAAGTGACCCGACAGCTCGGCGCGGGTGCGGATCCCGAGCTTGGCGTAGGACCGCGACAGGTGCCACTCCACCGCCTTGACGGTGACGAAGAGCCGCTCGGCGATCTGCCGGTTGGTCAGCCGTTGCGCGGCGAGCTGACAGACCCGCAGCTCGCTCGGGGTGAGCCGGTCGACGGCGGAGGACTCCGGCGCCGTCGGGGTCTCGGCGGCGTCCGAGGACGGCAGCCGCGCCAGCAGCGAGGCGGCCCGGCGCGCGAGCCGAGTCGCGCCCGCCTGGTCGGCCAGCGACAGCGCCCGCGTCGCCAGCACCCTGGCCTCGGTCACCCGCGCCTCGCCCTGCTCGTCGGCGCCCTGTTCGTCGGCGCCCCGATCGGCAAGCAGCCCGGCCAGGTCGACGAGGGCGTAGCCGTGGTCGACCCGGCCCTCGTGATCGGCCAGCAGGCGGATCGCCGTGCGTAGCATCGGCACCGCGGTGGCGAAGCTGTGGGTGAGTGCGGCGGTCCGCAGCGTCAGGCCGAGCATCCGCGGGGCGCCGTACCGCTCGGCCGCCGGCACCAGTTGGTCGGCGAGTGCCCTGGTCGCCGAGGCCTTGCCGAGGCGGACTCCGACCTCGATCTGGTCGCGGG
Source organism: Nocardioides sp. (assembly GCA_039812025.1). Classification (GTDB taxonomy): domain Bacteria; phylum Actinomycetota; class Actinomycetes; order Propionibacteriales; family Nocardioidaceae; genus Nocardioides. Next base: position 2,702 of record JBDHZS010000280.1, read on the forward strand.
ACCAGCCCGACCACACGGGCCCGGGGAAGCTCTCGCCCAGCTCGGCAGCGGTGCTCAGCAACGACCAGGCGCGTTCGTCGTCGCCCTGCCCGGCGGCGACGAGCCCGTGGGCGTAGTAGGCCATCGCCTGCATCATGGGGGCTCGCGGCGCCGACAGAGGGATGGCCGCGACGATGGCCTCCGCTGCGGCGAGATCGTCGCGCTCCAGGTGCACCCGCACCAGCGTCAGCGCCACGACTTCGACGAAGACGTCCCACCCGAACTCCCTCGCCGACCACGCGGTCTCGGCGTCGGCCAGCGCCAGCCGGAGACGCCCGCGGTTCCAGTGGAGCAGCGCCCGGTGGTAGACGAAGGTGGCGTTGCCCAGGACCGAGCCGTTGCGGCGCGCGTGGGTCAGGAAGTGGTCGGCGACCTCGAACGCCTCGTCGTCGGCCTCGACGTTGATCAGTACGGCGAGCAGCATCGACGCGGCCGTGCCCTCCGAACCCTCCTCGGCAATCAGCAGGCCATCGCCCAGGCTGCGCCGGGCCAGACCCGCGCACTCGTCGATCGGCTCGCCGAGCATGCAGCGCCGCAGCGCCTCCTGCGCCAGCAGCAGACGCTCGCCCGGGCCGTCCGACGCGGGATCGCGCTCCATGAGGTCGGCCACCAGCCGGTGCTGGCGAGCCAGCCCGCTGCCGCGGAGCAGCCCGATGCTGGCGAGCCTCAGCACGATCCGCGCCTCCATCTCGCGCGTCGACGGGTCCCGGATGGTCCAGGCGTCGAAGGCCTCGGTGGCGCGCTGGAAGGTGGCGGCAGCTTCGTCGTCCCGGCCGAGCACGAACGCCGTGTCGCCGAGGTCGAGCAGCCGGGCGATCCGCTCGGCCGGCGGGAGCTGGTCGAGGCCGAGGCGCCACCGAGAGATCGCCTCGGCGGGGTTGCCGGCCAGGCGGTACGCCGTGCCGCTGAGCGTGTCGAGCTCCGCGCGCTCGGCGTGAGCGCTCTGGCTCTCGGCGTGAGCGCTCTGGTCCGAAGCCGGGATCGCGGCGAGCTCGGCCCGGGCCCGGTCGGCGAAGGCTGCCGCCTCGGCGGGCGACCCGAGCGCGAGCGCCGAACGAGCCGCCTCGCTCAGCACGGCCAGATGGTCGGGGCGGCCCGCGGGGGGCGTGGCGAGCAGGTGGCTGGCGACCACGTCGGCGGCGGTCTCCTCGGCGAGGAGTACGTCGGCGATCCGGGTCTGCAGCCGGGCGGCGTCGGCGGTCGGGAGGCTCGCGCGTGC
>JBDHZS010000281.1:0-3950 GCA_039812025.1 Nocardioides sp.
GCGCGGGAGTTGCGGCGGCGGCATCCGGGGTTGCGGATCGTCGTACTGGAGAAGGAGTCTGCGCCGGGCCGGCACCAGAGTGGTCACAACTCCGGGGTGCTGCACGCGGGGGTCTACTACCAGCCGGGGTCGTTGAAGGCGCGGCTGTGCGTGGCCGGGAAGGAGCGGATGGAGCGCTTCGCCGAGGAGCATTCGATCCCGTATGAGACGTGCGGGAAGCTGATCGTGGCGCTGGACGAGTCCGAGCTGGGCCGGCTGGACGAGCTCGCGCGGCGGGGTGCCGCGAATGGCGTGCCCGGGCTGCGGCTGGTCGGCCCCGAGGAGTTGCGTGAGATCGAGCCGCATGCGGCCGGGATCCGGGCTCTGCACGTGCCGGGGACGGGGATCATCGACTTCGCCGCGGTGGTGGCCGCGCTGGCCGCCGAGTTGCGGGCGGTCGGGGTGTCGGTGCGGTGCGGCCACGAGGTGGTCGGGATCTCCCGGCGGGGTTCGGTCTCGGTGATCGAGACCCCTTCTGGGGAGGTGCGGGCGCGGCGGGTGATCAGCTGTGCCGGGCTGCACTCGGACCGGGTCGCCGGGCTCACCGATTCCTCTCCTGGCTCGCGGCCGGACGTGAAGATCGTGCCGTTCCGGGGCGACTACTACACGCTCAAACCCGAGGCGCGGCACCTGTGCCGGGGGCTGATCTACCCGGTGCCGGACCCGTCGCTGCCGTTCCTGGGGGTCCACTTCACCAAGCGGATCGACGGCGCGGTGTGGGCGGGCCCGAACGCGGTGCTCGCCTTGGCCCGCGAGGGCTACCGTCGTACGACGCTCTCCCCCCGTGACCTGGCCGAGACGCTGCGCTACCCGGGCTTCCGGCGGCTGGCGCGCAGCTACTGGCGCACCGGCGCCTCGGAGGTGTGGCGCGACGTGGTCAAGAGGGCGTTCGTGCGCGAGCTGCAGCGGTACGTGCCCGAGGTCCGCGCCGACCAGCTCACCTTCGGGCCCTCCGGGGTCCGCGCCCAGGCCGTCGCCGCCGACGGCGCCATGGTCGACGACTTCCTCCTCGCCCACGCCCCGGACTCCCTCCACGTCCTCAACGCTCCCTCGCCCGCCGCCACCGCCTCCCTCGCCATCGCCGACCGCCTCGCCGACGAGGCCACCACCGCCTTCTCCCTCCGCTGATTGCCTTGTTGGGGTCCGCCGCCAGCGGTGAAGACCACGGTCCGGACCTATTTCAGGTGGCCTCGCGGTCGAACGGAGGCCGCTCGCCGGCCGCGAGGGTGGCGGCCGGACCCCGCCCGGGTCCCGCAGCGGACCTCTCGGTGGGCTTCTCGGCCGACTTGTCGGAGTCGTCGTCTTCGTTCATCGCCTCGACGATGTGCTTGCGCACGATCGTCCGCGGGTCGAGATCGGTCAGCTCGAGGTCGGCGTACTCGGGGCCGAGCTCGGCGCGCAGGTCGTCGCGCGCGGCCGTGGCGATCCGGCGAACCTCGCGAAGGAGGCGCCCCGCCTGCCGGGCGAGGTCGGGGAGCCGTTCGGGGCCGACGATCAGCACCGCGATGACGGCGATGACCCCCAGCTCGGCGAGGCCGATCCCGAACATCGCCTCAGAACCTGGACGTCGGGGTCAGCCCGAGCTGCATCCCGGCCAGGCCCCTGCCCCGGCCGGCCAGGTCGGAGGCGATCTCGCGGAGCACGCGGGCCGCGGGGCTGACGGGGTCGGCGTCGACCACCGGCGTGCCCTCGTCCCCGCCGGCCCGCAACGCGACGTCGATCGGGATCCGGCCGAGCACCCGCACCTGATAGCCGAACCGCTCCGAGAGAGTCTGGGCGACCCGGTCCCCGCCTCCGGAGCCGAAGAGGTCCATCCGCTGCTCGGGCTCGCCCGGGGGGCCGGGGAGCGGTAGCCAGCTCATGTTCTCGATCACGCCGACCACCCGCTGGTGCATCATCGAGGCCATCGTGCCGGCACGTTCGGCGACCTCGGCTGCCGCGGCCTGCGGTGTGGTCACGACGACCACCTCGGCGTTGGGGAGGTGCTGGCCCAGCGAGAGCGCGACGTCGCCGGTCCCCGGCGGCAGGTCGAGCAGCAGCACGTCCAGATCGCCCCAGTAGACGTCGCTGAGCATCTGCACCAACGCTCGGTCGAGCATCGGTCCGCGCCAGGCGACCACCTGGTCGCGGCGCGGCTTGAGCATCCCGATCGAGATCACCGAGACCCCGGCCTGGGTCGGCACCGGCATGATCAGGTCCTCGACCTGCGTGGGCCGCTGCTCGGCGATGCCCAGCATCGCCGGGACCGAGTGTCCGTAGATGTCGGCGTCGATGACGCCCACCTTCAGGCCGAGGCCGGCCATCGCGAGCGCGAGGTTGACGGTGACCGAGGACTTGCCGACGCCGCCCTTGCCGCTGGCGATCGCCAGCACCCGGGTGAGCGACCCGGGCTGGGCGAAGGGGATCTCGCGCTGCGCCTGGCCGCCGGAGAGCTGCTCCTTCAGCCCGGCCCGCTGCTCGGCGCTCATCACCCCGAGGGCGAGGTCGACGGCGCTCACGCCTGGCACCCTAGAAACTGCCGCCGTCACATCGCGGTTGATCGTGTCCTTGAGCGGACAGCCCGCCACGGTCAGCAACACCTTGACGGCCACCCGGCCGTCGGGGCCGACCGCCACCGATTCGACCATGCCGAGCTCCGTGATGGGGCGACGGATCTCGGGGTCGTTGACCGTCGCCAGGGCGGCATTGATCTGTTCGGTGGTCGGTGCGCTCACGTCCGCCAGCGTAGTTGGCGCGTGGCGAGGATTCCCGCCGAGGTCACTGTGCGATCAGCCGGGGGGAGTGGCGCGAGGCCCCTCACCTCGGCTGGTCGGCGCCCTCTCCCGAGTGCTGCTCCTCCGCGTCAGGCCTGGGACGTTCGGAGAGCTCGGCGAGCTCCGTGATCACCGTCTTCAACTCCGAGCGCAGGAAGTCGCGCGTGACGACGTCGCCCACCGACATCCGGATGGCGGCGACCTCGCGGGAGAGGAACTCCATGTCGGCGTGCGCCCGGGCGTTGGCCTGGCGGTCCTGCTCGGCGACGACCTTGTCCCGGGCCTCCTGCCGGTTCTGGGCCAACAGGATCAGCGGCGCGGCGTACGACGCCTGCAGGCTGAGCATCAGGGTCAGGAAGATGAACGGATACTCATCGTAGCGCCAGGCCGGCGGCGCGGCCAGGTTCCACACCACCCACACGACGACGAAGAGTGTCATATAGAAGAGGAAGCGCGCCGTGCCCATGAACCGGGCGAACTGTTCGGCGAAGATCCCGAACGCGTCGGAGTCGTAGCTCGTGCGCCAGGGCCGGCGGCGGCCCTGGCGCGGCGTGTCGAGCCGGGGCCCGCGCGAGAAGTAGTCGGACATGGCTCAGCCTCCCGTGGTTCGGTACTGCTGGTCTCGCCACCCGTCGGGGAGCATGTGATCGAGCAGGTCGTCGACGGTCACGGCCCCGAGCAGGCGGCCCTCGTCGTCGACGACCGGCGCTGCGGTCAGATTGTAGAACGCCACGTGCCCGGCGACCTCCTCGATCGTCGCGTCCGCGCGGACCGCGGTGGTCGTCTTGTCCAGGATCCCCGCGACCAGCGAGGACGGCGGCTCCCGCAGCAGCCGCTGGATGTGGGCGAGGCCGATCAGTCGGCCCGTGGGCGTCTCCAGCGGCGGCCGGCACACGTAGACCTGCGCCGCCAGCGACGTCGGCAGCTCCTCCTTGCGCACGTGCGCCAGCGCCTCGGCGACCGTCGCGTCAGGCGGCAGGATCACCGGCTCGGGCGTCATCATGCCGCCGGCGGTCTCGTCGCTGTAGGACAGCAGACGCTTGACGCCCTCGGCCTCCTCGCGCTCCATCAGGGCGAGGAGCTCCTCGGCCTTCTCCGGCGGCAGGTCGTTGATCAGGTCGGCGGCGTCGTCAGCCGACATCTCCTCCAGGACGTCCG
>JBDHZS010000282.1:0-3947 GCA_039812025.1 Nocardioides sp.
CCAACTCGCGCTCGTCGCGGTCGGCTAGCAGCGGCCACGAGGCGTCCTTCTCGCTGATCACGCTGACAGGCAGCGGCCAGGGAAGCCGCAGCTGGGGGTCGTCGAATCGCAGCCCGCGCTCCGCAGCGGGGTGATAGGCCCCGCCGACCTGATAGACGACCTCGGCTCCGTCGGTGAGGGTCTGGTAGCCGTGGGCGAAATACGGCGGAACGTAGAGCGCACGCCGGTTCTCTGCCGTGAGTTCGACGGCGACGTGCTCCAGCCGAGTGGGGGAGTCGGGCCGCATGTCGACGATGATGTCGACGATCGCCCCCCGGGTGCAGCGCACGAGCTTCGCCTCCGGGTGCGGTGCCACCTGAAAGTGCATGCCTCGCAGGGTCCCGGCCTTGTGGTTGTACGACAGATTGCACTGCTCGACGAGCGGCTCGAGGCCCGCCGCGATGAACTCCTCGCGGCAGAACGTACGGGCGAAGAAGCCGCGGTCGTCCGAGCGTTGCTCCAGCTCGATGACGGCCACGCCCTCGACCGGAGTGGTGTTGATGATCACGAGGTGGTCCTCCAGAAGAGCTTGTCGTCCAGCTGCTGGGTGGCGATGAGGTGTTGGAGCTGGGCTAGGCGGGTGTGCCCGCGGCCCGTGAAGGTTGCCGCGTCGAGATCGATGGCGCCGAACACCTCGGCCAACTGCTTGGCGCCGCGGACGGCGTCCCACTCGCACGCGAAGCCCGGTAGCTTGTTGGCGATCTTCTCGAAGCTGACGCGGTAGCTGCGGTTGTCGCCGCCGTTCTCGCCGAAGGTCACCTCGCAGCCGGGGAACTCCTGCGCGACGACCTCAGCCACCTCGCGCACCCGGTAGTTGTGCTCGGAGTCGCCGACGTTGAACGCCTCGTCGTGCACGAGTTCGCGGGGCGCCTCGAGGACGCATCGGATCGCCTGGGCGATGTCGAGGCCGTGGACCAGCGGACGCCACGGTGTGCCGTCGCTGGTCATCGCAATCCGGCGTTCGGTGAACGCCAGCCCTGCGAGGTTGTTGAGCACGATGTCGAAACGCATCCGCGGCGACGCACCGAAGGCGGTCGCGTTGCGCAGGTAGGTCGGCGTGAAGTTGTCGTCGGCCATCTTGGTGAGATCGTTCTCGACCATCACCTTGCACTCGGCGTATGCGGTCTGTGGGTTGACCGGTGAGTTCTCGTCGACGGTGCCGGCGGCGACGCCGTAGACACTGCACGACGACATGTAGACGAAGCGAGTGACGCCTGCCTGCTTCGCCAGCTCGGCGAGCCGGATCGAACCCGCGTGATTGATCTCGTAGGTGATCGTCGGCGAGAGCTGGCCGAGCGGGTCGTTGGACAACTCGGCCATGTGGACGATGGCATCGACGCCGTCGAGGTCCTCCACCGTGAGATGCCGGATGTCCTTGACCAGGGTGTGCGCAGTCTGGCCGACTCCGTTGTAGAGCCAGCCGGCCTTGTAGAACCCCGTGTCGACGCCGACCACGTCGTGGCCGTGCTTGAGCAGGTCCGGCGCCAGCAGGCAGCCGAGGTATCCCTCGGTGCCGGTGACCAGGATCTTCATCGTGTCAGTCCTCCCAGACCTTCCAGGACGCCTGACCGGCGTCCCACATGCTGTTGAGTTCCGTCCAGTCGCGGAACGTGTCCATGCCCATCCAGAAGCCCTCGTGGGGGAACATCGTGAGCTCCCCATCGGAGGCGAGCTGCTGGAGCGGGCGGTGCTCGAGCAGCAGTGACGGGTCATCGTCGAGGTACTTCTCGACGAAGATCCGGTCGAAACAGAAGAAGCCGCCGCTGACCCAGCCGGCCGCGAGGGTGGGCTTCTCATTGAACTCGGCGACCTGGCCATCGACGATCTTCATCTCGCCGTATCGGCTCGCCGGGTGAACTCCGGTGACGGTGCCGATTCGGCCCGAGGCGAGGTGGGTCTCGAACAGCTGAGGGATGTCCACCGAGCCGATGCCGTCACCGTAGGTGAGCAGGAACTGGTCGGTGTCGAGGTACTGCGCCACACGGCGGACGCGCGCGCCGGTGCCGGTCAGGAGGCCCGTGTCGACGAACGTGATCTCCCAGTCCTCCATGGTCGCCTCGTCGTGCCAGCGTGGCCCGCCGTCTCCGCGCAGCGACAGGGTGAAGTCGTTCTGGTGTTCCCGGTAGTCGAGGAAGTATCGGCGGATCTGGTCGCTCTTGTAGCCCAGGCACAGCACGAACCGGCGGAAGCCGTAGTGGCTGTAGGTCTTCATGATGTGCCAGAGGATCGGCTTGCCGCCGACGTCGACGAGCGGCTTCGGCAGCTTCTCGCTGGCCTCCCGGAGGCGGGTGCCCATGCCTCCGCAGAGGATGACGACGGGCACCTCGGCGGGGTCGAACGAACGGGTGTGCATGTTTGCTCCCTAGATGAATCTGGATGATGGGATGGGTGGTCGGACGATCCGGCGATCGTCCGAAATCAAAGGCCGGGTGTCAGGCGCCCGGGGACTTCACGAGCGCGATGACGGTGCGCAGCATGATCTTGAGGTCGAGCCAGAGCGACCAGTTCTCGATGTAGAGGTTGTCGAAGCGCGCGCGCTCCTCGATCGAGGTGTCGCCGCGCAGTCCGTGGATCTGGGCCAGACCGGTCAGTCCGCACGGCACCCGGTGCCGTGATCCGTAGCCGGGGTAGAGGTCGGCGAACTCCTGGACGAACGCGGGTCGCTCGGGCCGCGGGCCGACGAGGCTCATCTCGCCGCGCAGGACGTTGATCAGCTGTGGCAACTCGTCGAGGGAGGTCGACCGCAGGAACTTGCCGACCGGGCCCACCCGGTCGTCGTTGGCGATGTTCCAGGTGGTCTGCGACTCGATGCTGGTCGCCGGCTTCATCGAGCACAGCTTGAGCACCTCGAAGGCCCGGCCGTCGATGCCGACCCGCTCCTGGCGGAAGATGACGTTGCGGCCGACCTCGATGCGCACGGCGATGGCGCACACCGCCATGACGGGTGCGGCCAGGATCAACGCGAGCGAGGCGAAGACGATGTCGATCAGGCGCTTCAACCGCCACGACACGCTGCGGTGTGCCGCGCGCCGCAACCGGATCAGGGGCGTGCTCCACACCATGTCCATGTCGTCGGCGACGTGTTGCAGCTCATACAGCCTCGGGATCACGAAGACCTCGCACCTATGCCGGTGGCAGGCCCGGATCGTGTCGACCAGGACGCTGGAGGGAAGTCGGCCATATGCGATCACGAGGGTCCGCAGGCGACGCTGGCTGAGTAGTTCGGGAAGATCGTCGAGGTCCCCGTAGACGGGGATGTTTGGTGTGTCCGGTCTGGTGGTCAGGGTCGATGCTTGGTGGTCGGGGTCGAGGAATCCCCAGGGGCGGAGCCCGTACTGCGGATGCTCTTCGAGCACGTCAGCGAGGTCCCGCCCAACCCGCCCGGCACCGACGATCAATGTCGGGTGGTTGACCAGGCGCACGGCTCGCAGCCACCGGACCGCTCCGTAGGCGACCGCACGCGCTGTCGGGATGAGCGCGGCGACCACGGCTGCAAAGGCGACGTCGAGCTGAGGTGGGGCGCCGTCGCCGACCGCCATCGAACCGATCATCACCAGTCCGGTCGCGACAAGCAGCCGCCCGAGCAGGTTTGGCAGGTCATCGAGGACCGCCAGGTGCAGCCTCGAGCGATAGAGGCCACCCATTGTGTACAGGCTGAGCAGGACCGCAGTGAACACCAGCGCGACGGCCAGCGGGATCTGCGTGACGACCGCTGCCAGCGCCAACGACGCGAGATCGGCTGCGACGAGCAGTGGTCTGATCCCACCACGAAGCAACGGTGGCCAGATCCGGGCGCGGTCGCGCGCCCTGCGGACCACTGACTCGACTGTGCCGACCTGAACTGGGCGTGCGTGTTCGCGCAACGCCGTGCTAAACGCCATTTCCCCCGGACCCCCCCGGACTAGCAG
>JBDHZS010000283.1:0-3895 GCA_039812025.1 Nocardioides sp.
TTACCTGGAAGGCTCACGCATGGCCAAGGCGCTGATCGGACACCTGAACAGCGACCTCCGCGGCACGAGGCGGCTCTCGATCGAGAACGCACGCCTGCGCGCCCGGGTCGTCGAACTCGAGGATCTGGTACGACGGTTGGCGGAGGAGAACGACGCCCTCGCCGCCCACGTCGCCAGCCTCGTGACACCCGAGCTGCACGAGCAGCTCGACGAGGCGCTGCAGCCCGTCTGATCAACCCCGAACCCCCCATCGCGCGGTTCAGGCCGCGCGACCGGGACCGGTCGCGCATCAAATGAGCAGAGTCATGGAAGCCCTGGTCCCAGCGCGGCTGGGGCGCGAGTTCCGCAAGCTGCTGGGCGTCTCGTGGACCCTGCAGATCGGCGATGGGCTCGCGCTCGCCGCCGGGCCGCTGCTGGTCGCGTCACAGACCCACGACCCGTTCCTGGTCGCGCTGGCGCCGATGCTCCAGCAGCTGCCGTGGCTGATCTTCGGCCTCTACGCGGGCGCGATCGCCGACCGCGTCGACCGGCGGCGGATGCTCCTGATCGCCGGGGTGTGCCGGGCGCTGGTGATCGCCGTACTCGTCGCGTTCCTGGCGACGGGCTACGTCAACATCGCGATCGTCCTGGCCGTGGTGTTCGCGCTCGGGGTCTCGGAGGTCTTCGCCGACGCCACCGCCTCGACGCTGACCCCGATGCTGGTCGCCAAGGCCGACATCGGGATCGCCAACTCCCGGCTGCAGGCCGGCTTCATCACGATCAACCAGCTCATCGGCCCGCCGCTGGGCGCCGCGATCTTCGCGATCGGGATGGTCTGGCCCTTCACTGTGCAGTTCATCGTGACCGCGCTCGCGGTGCTGATCATCACCAGGATGACCCTTCCGCCGCACGGCAAGGCCCGCGAGGAGCGCAGCCACGTGCGGCGCGACATCGCCGAAGGCGTCCGCTGGCTGTGGCGCAACGACGCCATCCGCACCCTGGCGCTGGTCATCGTCACCTTCAACGTCACCTGGGGCGCCGCGTGGGCGGTGCTCGTCCTCTACGCGACCGAGCACCTCGGCATGCCGGAGGTCGGGTTCGGTCTGCTCACCACGTTCGGAGCGATCGGCGGGCTGTGCGCCACCGCGGCGTACGGCTGGCTCGAGCGCCGCTTCAAGGTCTCGACGATCATGAAGACCTGCCTGAGCCTCGAGTGCGCGATGCATCTGGCGTTCGCGCTCAACCGGTGGGCGTGGGCGGCGTTCGTGATCATGTTCATCTTCGGCTGCTACGCCTTCGTGTGGGGCACGATCTCCAACACGGTGCGGCAACGTGTCGTGCCGACCGAGTTCCAGGGCCGTGTCGGAAGCGTCTACCTGGTCGGCGTCTTCGGCGGCATCGTCGTCGGCAGCCTGCTCGGCGGCGCGATCGCCCAGGTGTGGGGGCTGACCGCGCCGTACTGGTTCGCCTTCGTCGGCTCGGTCCTCACGCTGGCGGTGATCTGGCGTCAGCTCGACCTGATCGCGCACGCCGACGCCGAGGCGCTCGCCGCCGACGACGACCCCGATCACGACGCCGATGCCGATCCCGACTCCGGTTCGCCTGTAGGCTGACGGGTCGCTTGAGGCTCGGGCGGCGTGGACGGATCGGGAGGTCAGGGGCGACGGTAGACCGAGACCGCCCAGTCGCTGTCGGGCGTGACCTCGTCGAGCTGCCAGGTCGCGAACCGGAAGCACCGCACCAGCCCCGCGGCCGCCGCGTCGCCGTCGAGCAGGTCGTGGGTGTAGTCGCGGCCGGTGTGGAAGCCGACGACCAGCCGCCCGCCGGGCCGCAGCACGCCGGCCAGGTTGGCCACGATCCGCGGCTGGGTGCCCTCGGCGACGAAGTGGAAGACGTTGCCGGGGCTGACGATGACGTCGTACGACGTGGGCAGGCCGCGCTGGGCGAGCGCCGCGGCGTCCAGCCCGGCCAGGTCCAGCTCGGCCAGCGGCAGCCCGGGATAGAACTCGCGGCCCCTGCCGATCAGGATCGGGTCGACGTCGACCCCGGCGGCGCGGTGGCCTACCCGCGCCAGCGCCGCCGCGACCCGGCCCACGCCGCAGCCGGCGTCGAGGATCGTCGAGCCCCGGTCCGCCATCGCGTCGATGAAGCGGGCCTCCCCGTCGATGTCGTCGCCGCCCTCGGCGATCTTGACGAACCGGTAGGCGTATTCGTCGCGCTGCTCGGGGTTGCGGTGCGCGAACCAGCGCGGCGTCGGGAGCGGTGCTGCGGGGGAGTCGGCCACCTCTGCATGGTGCCAGATGCCGCGCCAGACCGCCCCTGCCCCGCCCTGCCCAGACAGGCCCTGACCGACCGTGCCCGGCCGCGCCTGCCCGGGTCGGGCGGTGGGCGCGGGTAGGGTGAACGCCGCTGGCCTTCCCCAAGCCGGCGTCCGTCCGGGCGCCAGATCTCAGCGCCGACCGACCCGGGAGCCACCCGTTGTACCTGAAGAGCCTGACGCTCAAGGGCTTCAAGTCCTTCGCGTCGTCCACGACTCTCCAGCTCGAGCCCGGCATCACCTGCATCGTCGGCCCCAACGGCTCGGGCAAGTCCAACGTCGTCGACGCCCTCGCCTGGGTGATGGGGGAGCAGGGCGCCAAGTCCCTGCGCGGCGGCAAGATGGCCGACGTCATCTTCGCCGGTACGGCGGGACGCCCGCCCCTGGGCCGCGCCGAGGTGCAGCTGACGATCGACAACACCGACGGCGCGCTCCCGATCGCCTACTCCGAGGTCACAATCCGGCGGACGATGTTCCGCAACGGCGGCTCGGAGTATGCGATCAACGGCACCACCTGCCGGCTGCTCGACGTCCAGGAGCTCCTCAGCGACTCCGGCATCGGCCGGGAGATGCACGTGATCGTCGGGCAGGGCCAGCTCGACTCGATCCTACACGCGACGCCGGAGGACCGGCGCGGCTTCATCGAGGAGGCCGCAGGTGTGCTCAAGCACCGCAAGCGCAAGGAGAAGGCGCTCCGCAAGCTCGACGCCACCGAGGGCAACCTGACCCGGCTCGGCGACCTGCTCACCGAGATCCGGCGGCAACTGCGGCCGCTCGGGAGGCAGGCCGAGGTCGCGCGGCGCGCCGCCACGATCCAGGCCGAGGTGCGCGACGCCCGCGCCCGGCTGCTCGCCGCCGACCTCGTCGAGGCCCGCGCCGCGCTGGAGCAGGACCTCGCCGACGAGACGGTGCTGCTCGAACGGCGCGCCTCGGTCGAGCAGGTGATCGCGGGCGCCCGCGAGCAGGAGACCGCGCTCGAGCAGGCGCTCGCCGCCGGGCTGCCGGAGCTGTCGGCGGCGCAGGAGACGTGGTTCGCGCTGAGCGGGCTCCGCGACCGGATGCTCGGCACCCGCTCGCTCGCCGCCGAGCGGGTCCGCAACGCCGACACCGCGGCCGAGCCGGTCTTCGACGCCGGCCGCGACCCAGACGCCCTGGAGGCCGAGGCCGAGCGGGCCCGCGAGCGCGAGCGGGCGATCGCCGCCGAGGTCGCCTCCGCGCAGGGCCACCTCGACGAGGCGGTCGCGGCCCGCAAGGCCGCCGAGGACGCCTCCCTGGTCGAGGACCGCCGGCTGGCCGCGCTGCTCCGGGCCGCCGCCGACCGCCGCGAGGGCCTGGCCCGGCTGACCGGGCAGGTCAACGCGCTCAAGTCCCGCGCCGCCGCGGCCGCCGAGGAGGTGGGCCGGCTCACCGCCGCCCGCACCGATGCGCTCGCCCGGGCGGACCGGGCGCAGCGCGACTTCACCGCGCTGGAGACCAAGGTCGCCGGCCTCGACGCCGGCGAGGAGCGGCTGGACGCCGAGCGCGAGCGCGCCGCGGCCGAGCTCGCCGACCTCGACGAGCGCCTGGCCGAGGCCCGCGAGGAGGCCGGCCGGGCCGACC
>JBDHZS010000284.1:0-3879 GCA_039812025.1 Nocardioides sp.
GGCGTTGCTCACGGCGCGGGCGGCGACCCCGGCCGCGCGGCGGATCGCCTCGGGCGTCGCGTCGGCGCCCAGGCCGGCGAAGATCACCACGGGCGCGTTGATGGCTCCGGAGGTCGGGATCTTGACCGCCTCGCCCGCCGTACCCTTGACGCCCAGGCCGACCAGCATCGGCCGCAGCCGGCGGCCCCACGCCTCGGCGACGTCCTCCGCGCCCGCCGCGAGCGCGGGGCCCTTGCCGGTCTTGCGGACGCCCACCACCACGACGTCGGCGCGGGTCTTGGCGGGGCTGGCGCTGCGGAGGTTGTAGGTGGTCACCTGGGCAGGATAGTCATCGACGGTGCCCCGCTCAGCCCGGTGTAACTTCACCCCATGACTCTCGAGACCTCGCCGTTGCATTCGCGCCATCAGGAGCTGGGCGCCAAGTTCGCGGAGTTCGGGGGCTGGTCGATGCCGGTGGAGTACCCGGCCGGGGTGATCAAGGAGCACACCGCGGTCCGCAGCGCGGTGGGCGTCTTCGACGTCTCCCACCTGGGGAAGGCCGTCGTGTCGGGGCCCGGCGCCGCGTCGTACCTCAATGCGACGCTGAGCAACGACCTGGACCGGATCGGGCCCGGCAAAGCGCAGTACACGCTGTGTTGTGACGACGCGACCGGCGGCGTCGTCGACGACCTGATCGCCTACTACCGGGCCGAGGACGACGTGCTCCTGGTGCCGAACGCCGCCAACACCGCCGAGGTGGTACGCCGTCTCCGCGAGCAGGCGCCGTCGGACGTCACGATCACCGACCAGCACCGCAACTATGCGGTGCTCGCCGTGCAGGGGCCGCGCTCAGACGAGGTGCTCGCCGCCTGCGGGCTGCCGGTCGGTCACCCCTACATGTCGTTCGCGTCCGCTTCGTGGGACGGGGCTTCAGTCGTGGTCTGTCGTTCCGGTTACACGGGCGAGCGCGGCTACGAGCTGATCGTCGCCAACGAGGCCGCCGGGGCGCTGTGGGACGCGCTGCTGGCGGCCGGCGCCGAGCGCGGGATCCTGCCCTGCGGGCTCGGTTCGCGCGACACGCTGCGCACCGAGATGGGCTACCCGCTGCACGGCCAGGACATCACCCTCGACGTGACGCCGAACGAGGCGGGCCTCGGGTGGGCCGTCGGCTGGGGCAAGGACCGCTTCTGGGGCAAGGACGTGCTGGCGGCCGAGCGCGCGGCGGGGCCGCGGCGGCGGTTGCGGGGTCTCCTCGCGCAGGGCCGCGGCATCCCCCGGCCCGGCTACTCGGTGACGCTCGCGGCGGACGTGCCGTTGGGCGATATCACCTCGGGGACCTTCAGCCCGACGCTGCGCAAGGGGATCGGGCTCGCGCTGGTGCCCGCCCAGATCCATCCCGAGGCCGAGCTGGGCGTCGACATCCGCGGGCGGCGCGAGATCTTCGCCTCCGTGCGGCCGCCCTTCGTCACGACGTCGGTGCGTGGGTCGTGAACCTGCCCGCCCAGCCGTCCCCCGTGCCCGCGGCCCTGCCCGAGCCCGAGCTCTCCTGGTGGTGGCGGCTGGAGTCCTCCTCGGGCGAGGTCCTCCCGGCCGGCGCGGAGTACGGCGATCTTCGGTTCCCCAGCCAGGGCGACGCCGAGTCCTGGGTCGGTGAGACCTGGTCCGCCCTCGTCGACGCCGGCGTCGACGCCGTCAGTCTCTTCGAGTCCGAGCGGCTCGTCTACGGCCCCATGTCCCTGCGCCCCTGATCGCCGAGTCGGCTCTTACGTGCACGTGAAACGCGTCGAGTCGGCTCTTACGTGCACGTGAAACGCGTTGAGTCGGCTCTTACGTGCACGTGAAACGCGTTGAGTCGGCTCTAAAGTGCACGGTTATCCACAGCCACCGGCCCCGCCTGTGGAGAACCATGCATCTTTGCGCCGACTCGGCGTCATTATCGTGCACCTTCGAGCCGACTCGGCGTCGTACGCGGTCAGGAGGGTGGCGGCGTGGTGTAGAAGGCGATCGTGGCCTGGGAAGCGGTTTCGGCTTCCTCGGGCGCGGCGCCGTCGGCGACATGGACATCCGCCCACCGGCTGGCGGAGGCCCTGACGAACGCGACCCCCTCCTCGGACAGGGTCCACGCCTCGGCCTCCTCCGGGGAGATCGCGGCGCGGCTCGAGAGATGCCAGGCGAGCCCGAGCAGCCCGAGGTCCCAGCCGACGCCGGTCGCGCCAGGTCCGAACTGGGTCCAGAACTCCTCGGGTACGTCGCCGATGTGTTCCACCGTGAGCCGCGCGCCGGTGTCGGAGTCGGGCGCGGGATCGACGGCGACCTCGATCCAGCTGACGGCGCCGGCGTACTCCCAGGTCGCGCGGTACGACCGCGGCGGGTCGCAGGACTCGATCGTCCCCGACGCGTTGCCCTGCAGCTCGTAGCGGCCGCCGAGGACGAGGTCGCCGCTCACCGGGGTGAACCAGCGCCCGATCCGCTCGGCCACGGTTACCGCGTCCCACAGGTCCTCGACCGTGGTCGGATAGGTCCGCGCGATCGTGCTCACGCGCATGCCGGGGCCGTCAGTGTCGGGTTCGGTACGGCGCCCCAACTCGCGGCTGGCTGCTTCTGCCTCGGCGGCAGGGTCGAAGGTGGTGTCGGTCATCGGGTCTCCTGGTCGGTCGTGGTCGGGTTGTCGGGCTGGGCGAGTCGTCGTGCTCGCTTGCCGCGGGCGATCTCGGTGGCGAGCGCGTCGAGCTTCGGCTCCCAGAACGCGCGAAACGGCCGCAGCCAGTCGTCGGCCTCCCGCAGCGCGGTGGTGTCGACGGCGTAGATCCGGCGGGTGCCCTCCGGGCGGACGGTGGCGAAGCCGTGATCGCGCAGCACGCGCAGGTGCTGGGAGACGGCCGGTTGGCTGATCCCGAACTCCTCGCCGATCGCGTGCACGACGTCGCCCGCGCTCCGCTCGGAGTCGGCGAGGAGCTCGAGGATGCGGCGTCGTACCGGATCCCCCAGGACGTCGAGTGCGTGCACGCAACCTTTATATCAGGAGCTACTTATATAAGTCCAGACCGTTACATGCTCTTGGCGGTGCATCTTCGCGCCGACTCGGCGTGATCTTCGTGCACGTAAGCGCCGACTCGGCGTGATTTTCGTGCACGTAAGAGCCGACTCGGGGTGTTTCCCGTGCACTCAAGAGCCGACTCGGCGGGGGCGTAGGGTCTGGGCATGCGGGCCTACCTCGACCTCCTCCAGCGGATCCTCGACGAGGGCGCGGAGAAGCAGGACCGGACGGGCACCGGCACGAGGTCGGTCTTCGGCCACCAGATACGCTTCGACCTGGCAGACGGCTTCCCGCTGGTGACGACCAAGCGGATCCATACGCGTTCGGTCTTCGGCGAGCTGTTGTGGTTCCTGCGCGGCGACACCAACGTCAAGTGGCTGCAGGACCGCGGCATCACGATCTGGGACGAGTGGGCCGACGAGAACGGCGACCTCGGGCCGGTCTACGGCTACCAGTGGCGCTCCTGGCCGACCCCCGACGGCGGGCACGTCGACCAGATCGCCCGGCTGATCGAGGGCATCCGCACCAACCCCGACAGCCGGCGCCACATCGTCAGCGCCTGGAACGTCGCCGACGTCGAGGAGATGGCGCTCCCGCCGTGCCACTCGCTCTTCCAGTTCTACGTCGCGCCCAGCGCCGTACCGGGGGAGCGGGGCGTGCTGTCCTGCCAGCTCTACCAGCGCTCGGCGGACGTCTTCCTCGGCGTCCCGTTCAACATCGCGTCGTACGCGCTGCTCACCCACATGGTCGCCCAGGTGACCGGCCTGCGGGCGGGGGAGTTCGTGCACACGATCGGCGACGCGCACCTCTACCTCAACCACCTCGACCAGACGCGCGAGCAGCTCGCCCGCGACCCGCGGCCG
>JBDHZS010000285.1:0-3860 GCA_039812025.1 Nocardioides sp.
CGCCGACCCTGCGGCCCGCCTCGGTGCGCGCCCGCGACCTGCGGCCCGACGCGCCGCGACCCACGCCGTCGACCGTGAACAGCCGGGCCCGGGACGCATCGCCGACCGGCGCGACCGTGGTCGGCTGCGGCTGAGTCGAGGGTGCGGGCGGATCGGAGTGCACTCGGTCGTCAGGGCCGTCAGGGTCGTCCGGGGAGACCGGCGGCGGGGCCTCACCCTGATCGGGACCGGCGCCGTCGCCGTCGGAGCCACCGGCCGGCCCCGGGTCCTCCGGGGGGCCGGGGTCCTCCGGCGGACCCGGGTCGTCGGGCGGCTCGGGCTCGGTGCGGTCCAGGAGCTCGTCGAGGAGGTCCTCGTCGATCCCGGGCGCGTCGAAGGGGTTGCGGCGGCGACGATGCGGCAGCGCGAGCCGGGCCGCGACCTTGAGGTCCTCGCTGGTGATCGCGGTGCGTCCCCGCCAGGCCGCGTGGGCGGCGGCGGCGCGCGCGGTCACGATGTCGGCGCGCATCCCGTCGACCTCGAAGGCGGCGCAGATCTCGGCGATCCGCACCAGCGTGTCGTCGTCCGGGGCGATGTCGCGCAGGAGCGCCTGCGCGGCGGCGATCCGCTCCCCCAGCTCGCGCTCGGCGGCGGCGTACCGCTCCGCGAAGCCGTCGGGGTCGGCGTCGAAGGCCAGGCGGCGGCGTACCACCTCGGCGCGCTCGGCGGGCTCCCGCGACGCGGCCACCTCGACCGTCAGCCCGAACCGGTCGAGCAGCTGCGGGCGCAGCTCGCCCTCCTCGGGGTTCATGGTGCCGACCAGCACGAAGCGGGCCGCGTGGCTGACCGAGACGCCGTCGCGCTCGACGGTGACCTGGCCGGTGGCGGCGGCGTCGAGCAGCACGTCGACGAGGTGGTCGTGGAGCAGGTTGACCTCGTCGACGTAGAGGATGCCGCGGTGCGCGCGGGCGAGCAGGCCGGGCTCGTACTCGGTGCGGCCTTCCGAGAGCGCGCGCTGCAGGTGGAGCGAGCCGAGCACGCGGTCCTCGGTCGCGCCGACCGGCAGCTCGACCAGCCGGACCGCGCGGCGCTCGACCGCGGTGCCGGCCGGGAACGGCCCGTCCGGCGAGAGCGGCGCGGGGTCGGCGGGGTCGGAGGAGAACCGGTCGCCGGCGATCACGTCGATCGGCGGCAGCACATGGGCCAGCGCCCGGACCGCGGTGGTCTTGGCGGTGCCCTTCTCGCCGCGGACGAGCACGCCGCCGATCTCGGGCGCCACGGCCGCGAGGATCAACGACAGGACGAGGTCGTCGGCCGCGACGACGGCGGACAAGGGGTAGTGCTGTGGCATTCGGGGCTCCCGCGTTCTGTGCCATCGGACGCGCCGCGCACTGTTGCGCGCGCCGCCAATCCCCGAGGCCGGTCTTCGGACTTCCCGGATCGCGTCCGGGTCACCGCAGCGGGCCCTGTGCCGGACTCTCACCGGCTTCCCGATTCTCCCGCTCGCGCGGGCACCCCGGGGGTTGGTGCTCGGAGTGTAACCACGCGCGCCGACACGCGCTCAATGGCGTACCGTCCCCCCGTGAAGTTGCACGTGGTCGGCATCGGCGCCGACGGCTGGAGCGGGCTGCCGGACTCCTCGCGCGCCCTGGTGGCCGGGGCCGGGGTGGTCCTCGGCGCGCCGCGACAACTTTCCCTGCTGCCGGCCGTCGACGGGCAGCGCCGGCTGGCGTGGCCCTCGCCGCTACGCGAGGGGCTGCCCGAGGTGTTGGCAGAGCTGCTCGCGGAATTGGACGGGAACGCTGCCGTGGTCGCGCTGGCCAGTGGCGACCCGCTGCTGGCGGGGATCGGTACGACGCTCATCGAGCTGCTCGGGGCCGATCGGGTCGCCGTCGTGCCGGCGGTCTCCTCGGTCGCCCTCGCCCGGGCCCGGCTGGGCTGGCCCGCCGAGTCCTGCGAGGTGATCCGCGACCCGGCGACCCTGCCGCGGCACCTCGCGCCGGGGCGGCGGATCCTCGTGCTCTCGACCGACGGCTCGACGCCCGGGGTCATCGCGCGGGCGCTGGTCGCGGCCGGGTACGGCGCCACCCGGCTCACCGCCCTGGCCGACCTCGGCGCCGCCGAGGAGGCGATCACGAGCGGCACCGCCGACGAGTGGGCCGCCAGCGCCCCGTCGCCGGCGCTGCACGTGCTGGCCGTCCAGTGCTGCCGCGTGCCCGGATCGGCACCCCTGGGACTCCTGGGCGGGCTGCCGGACGAGGCGTTCGAGCACGACGGCCAGCTCACCAAGCGCGACCTGCGCGCCAGCGCCCTGGCCCGCCTGGCGCCCCTGCCCGGGCAGCTGCTCTGGGACGTCGGCGCCGGCGCCGGCTCGGTCGGGATCGAGTGGCTGCGCGCCCACCCGACCTGCCGCGCGATCGCCGTCGAACGCTCCCCCGAGCGGGGCGCGCGGATCGGGCGCAACGCCGCCGCGCTCGGCGTGCCCTCCCTCCGCGTCGTCACCGGCCCCGCCCCCGACGCGCTCGCCGGCCTCGACCGGCCGGATGCGGTCTTCATCGGCGGCGGCGTCACCGTCTCCGGTGTCCTCGGGACCTGCTGGGACGCGCTCGCCCCCGGCGGCCGGCTCGTCGCCCACGCGGTCACCCTCGAATCGGAGGCGGTGCTGGCGCGCGAGTACGCCGCCCGCGGCGGCGAGCTCACCCGGATCGCCGTGGAACAGGCGGCCCCGCTCGGCGGCTTCACCGGCTGGGCACCCGCCCGGACGGTCACCCAATGGGCGGCGACCAAGGCTGCCCAGACCAGCGAGGCCCAGCCTCACGAGACCCAGCTTCACGAGGCCCAGATCATGGAGGCACCCGAGTGACCATCCACTTCGTCGGCGCCGGCCCGGGGGCCGCGGACCTGCTGACCCTGCGCGCCGTCGCGCTGCTCAACGCCGCCGACGTCGTCCTCTACCCCGGCACCTACCTCGACGCCGAGGTGCTCGGCCACTGCCGCGCGGACGCACAACTGGTCGACACGCAGGATCTGGACCTGGACGCGATCGTCGGGGCCCTCATCGCCGCGGACTCCACCAAGCAGAGCGTCGTCCGGCTGTGCTCCGGCGACCCGTCGCTCTACTCCGCGCTCCACGAGCAGACCCGGCGGCTCGACGAGGCCGGGGTCGGCTGGGACGTGACACCGGGCGTCCCGTCGTACGCCGCCGCGGCCGCCCTCGTCGGCGCCGAGCTCACCGTCCCCGAGGTCGCCCAGTCGGTCGTCCTCACCCGCACCAGGGTCCGCTCGACGGCGATGCCGCCGGGCGAGCAGCTGGCGACATACGCCGCCACCGGCGCGACCCTCGTGCTGCACCTGGCCATCACCAGGACCCGGGTCCTGGCCGAGGAGCTTGCCGGCCACTACGGACCGGCGTGCCCGGTCGCCGTGGTCTACCGCGCCTCACAGCCCGACGAACTCCTCCTCCGCGGCACCCTCGCCGACATCGCCGACCAGGTAGAGGCGGCCGGGCTGCGCCAGGCGGCGGTGATCCTCGTCGGCCCGCCGCTCGCCTCCGGCGCCGCCACCCAGTCCTACCTCTACCACCCCGCCAGGGACCGCTCGACCAAGCTCCGGGGCTGACCCCCGCCCCGTCGTACCGCAACTGGTCTTGTTTGGCAGCCCACCTTCGCAACTGGTCTTGTTTGGCGCGAAATCCGCCGAGATTCGTGGCAAACAAGACCAGTTGCGCGGGGTATCCACCAGATGACACCAGTTCCGGGTGGCTCAGGGGGCGGTGGCGGTGACCAGCCAGACGCGACCCATGAGTTGCACGCGGCCGTCGCGGAGGTGGTGCGCCCGGAGCTCGGCGCGGGCCTCGTCCAGAGCGTCGGCCCAGGCGTGCT
>JBDHZS010000286.1:0-3850 GCA_039812025.1 Nocardioides sp.
CGGCCTTCGCGCGATCCCTCTTGCCCTCGCGCTCGAGCTCCGCGTCTCCGGTGGCGGCGCCGAGGGCCTCCTTGCCGCGGCCCCGCAGCTCCTGCTCCTTGTTCTCGATGCGGTCATCGAATCCCATGGTTGGGTTCCTTCCCTCGTGGTGGTTGGGGTGACACTGCTGCTCGTCTGCGTTCTGTGGCGCGGTACCCACTACGGCGCTCACCATGCGCGCGGGCAGCTCAGCTCCGCGAGAGCGAGGACGGCGTCGCGGAGCGAGCCGTTGCGCTCCAGGCACTCGCGCTGGCGCGCCGCACCGGTCCCGCGGGCGAGGATCCGGGTCACGCCCTGGGTGACGCGCGCGAGGTCTCCATTGGTGGCCAGCGCCGGCCCGACGTGCTCGAGGAGCAGTTCGACGACCCGGGCGGCAGGCACCGGCGCGAAGGGCCGCGGGTCGAGGAGATCGCCGGACAGTCCGTACCGTGCCGCCTGCCACATCGCCAGGCGGATCATGGCGGCGTCCACCTCCGGCGGCTCCTGGCCGGCCTGCCACTCCAGCGCCGCGGTGTCCACCAGCGCCCGGACGAGCGCGGCGATCATGGCCGCCTCGTCCGCCCCGAGGCAGGCGTCCGCCACCCGGACCTCCACCGTGGGATACCGGTGGGACCTCCGCGCGTCGAAGTAGAGCATGCCGCGGTCGTCGGGGACCCCGGTCGCGAGCAGGCGGGCGCAGTAGTCGTCGTACGCCGCCGCGCTCCCGAACACCGGCGTCGGGCCGCAGGTCGGCCAGCGGATCTGGACCCGCGAGCGGTAGCTCGCATACCCCGTGTCCTCGCCCTGCCAGTACGGCGAGTTGCCCGACAGCGCCAGCAGCACCGGCAGCCAGCACCTGATCCGGTCCAGCACCGCCACGGCCTCCTCGTCGGTGTCGACCGCGACGTGGACGTGCAGCCCGCAGCTCAGCGACTCGCCCGCGGTGCGCCCGAAGCGCGCGGCGATCCGCTGGTACCTGGCCTCCTCCGTGGCCACCGGACTCACCGGCAGCGGGGCCGTCCCGGTCGCCAGGAGCAGGCAGCCCCACTCGGCGGCCGCCTCGCGGGCCCGCGTCCGCCACGCGGTGAGCGACGCCTCCAGGTCGTCGAGGTCACGCAGCGGCGGCGTGTCGGTCTCGACCTGCTGCTGGTGCAGCTCGTGTCCGATCGTGCCGGGCTCGGCCGCGGCGGTGTCCGCGTGCGAGTACGCCGCCCGGTCCAGCACCTCCGAGGCGCGCGACCGGGCCTCGCCGGTGGTCGCGTCGACGAGGAGCAACTCCTCCTCGACCCCGACGGTACGGCGGTCGTCCTGCGCGACGGCGGGCTCGAACCCCCCGGCCAGTTCCTCACGGGCAGTGGTCATGGTGAAACCTCCAGATGTCGGACGGCGCACGGGTGTGGCCTCGGTGCGTCACCGGCTCCGGCCGCGCCATCGCCGCCGGGCCTTGGCGTCGGGGTCCTGCTCGAGGCGCTCGGGGTCGTCGGCCTGGCGGTCGGAGCGGCGGGCGTCCAGCCACCAGACGACGGCGAAGATCGCCACCACCAGTGCGCCGACCAGGACGTACATCGCGATCTCCATCGCATGGCCCCTTTCGCGGTAGGTGCTCGGGTTCGTGCCGCCCGTACCCCAAGCGCGCCTCCGCCATGCGGCCCCACGTCCTGACGCGCAATCCCGGCGTGCCGAGTGGCGCGCCACCGTGACCTGGCGGAGGTGGGATCATGAGGCCAATGCCCCGCGACCGAGGAGACCGACCGATGAGCAACACAGCGAGCACGGCGGCGGCTCGATGACCTGGTTTGGCATGGCCGCCTGGGCCGCCATCGTGCTGGAGTACGTCGTCAAGGTCATCGCGATCGGCGTCGTACCGGAGAACCGGCGGCCGTCCTCGTCGACCGCGTGGCTGCTGCTGATCCTCTTCCTTCCCGTCGTCGGGGTGCCGCTCTTCCTGATCATCGGCAGCCCCTACGTCAACGCCCGGCGATCCGAGATCCAGGCGCGCGCCAACCAGCTGCTCCGCAACGGCACCGGCGACCTGCCCAACGTCCCGCCATCGGTGACGGTGCCGGCGGACCTCGGCGGCATCGTCGAGCTCTCCCGCTCGCTCACCGCGCTACCGATGGTGACGGGCATCAACCACGGCATCCTCGCCGACTACGACGCCGGGATCGACCGGATGACCCGGCTGGTCGAGGAGGCGGAGGAGTCCGTCCACGTCGAGATCTACATCATGGCGCGCGACGACACGACCGAGGGCTTCTTCGCCGCGCTCGAGGCGGCCGTGCAACGGGGGGTCAAGGTCCGGCTGCTGCTCGACCACATGGGGTCGCGCAAGTATGCGGGCTTCGATGAGTTCCTCGCGTGGATGACCAAGGCCGGCATCGACTGGCACCTGATGCTGCCGTTCAAGCCCTTCAAGGGGAAGCTGGGCCGGCCCGACCTGCGCAACCACCGCAAGCTGCTGGTGGTCGACGGCAAGGTCGGCGTCATGGGGTCGCAGAACCTGATCGGCTCCACCTACGGGTCGGAGAAGAACCGCAAGCTCGGCCGGCACTGGAACGACATCTCGATCGAGCTGAGCGGGGCGGTCGTCTCGGCGCTGGAGTCGGCCTTCGCGGTCGACTGGTTCAGCGAGTGCGGCGAGCGGCTCCCGATCCACGCCTACCTGGTCTCCGCGGCCGACCTCGACCGCGACGACGCGCTGCTGCCGGCCGTGCACCCCCCGTCCCCGCCGGTGGGCGGCGACGTCAACGCGGTCCAGCTGATCCCGTCGGGCCCGGGTTTCCGCACCGAGCCCAACCTGCGGGTCTTCACCTCGTTGATGTACATGGCGCGCGAGCGGCTGGCGATCGTCAGCCCCTACTTCGTGCCCGACGAGTCGCTGATGGCGGCGATCATCACCGCCGCGCACCGGGGCGTGCGGGTCGAGCTCTACGTCAGCGAGGTCGCCGACCAGTTTATGGTCGACCGGGCGCAGGCGTCGTACTATCAGGCGCTCCTCGACGCCGGCGTGATCATCTACCGCTACCCCGCGCCCGCGGTGCTCCACACCAAGTGCTTCGTGGTGGACGATACCTGCGCGGTGATGGGCTCCTCCAACATGGACATGCGCTCGTTCGGGCTCAACTACGAGATCAGCCTGCTAGCCTACGGCGGCGACATCGTCACCCAGCTCCGGGAGGTCATCGCCGAGTACGCCGCCAAGTGCTCGGTGCTGGACGAGGCGACCTGGCAGGAGCGCTCCTTCGCCCACCGCTACTCCGAGTCCGTCATGCGCCTCACCTCGGCGCTCCAGTAGCGGTCGTCCACCCCGACCCGGCCGTCTAGCGCCGGAAGGCGCGGGAGATGCCTGCTCCGAGGTGGCTGAGCTCGACGACGTCGAGGAAGGCGCGCAACCGGCGGCTCCCGGTCCGCGCCCCCGGGCGCAAACTCAGCCGGACCCGGGTGCCTCCGGGCTGCGGGGTCAGCGTGGCGCCCAGCAACCGGGGCTCCGCCCGCCGGCGACCCGGCCGATTGGTCCGCCACTCCAGACGCCGGTGCTCGACGCGATCCGTCACCTCGACCGCGAGCTCCCAGCCGGGCAACCGGGCGGGATCGTCGAGCAGCGCCCACACGTCCTCCAGCGCGGCGGGGACGAACACGTCGTACGACGTCTCCCGCCGGTCGCTCCTCGGCGCGCTGTCGGCGGGACGCCCTTCCTCGCACGCGCTCACAATCGCCTCGGGGTCGGCGCCGAGCCGGGCGACGACGGCGGCGCAGAACCCGCCCGGATCGGTGACCAGGGACCGCAGCAGCGCCAGGCCGCTGCCGTCGCCACCGCCCTCGGAGAACAGCC
>JBDHZS010000287.1:0-3799 GCA_039812025.1 Nocardioides sp.
CGGCCCGGGGACGAAGGACTCGTCGAGCTGATCCCTCGCCGCGGCGGCCGAGTAGGCGTGGGTGGTGAGGTCGGTGATGACCTCCTGGGCGGTGGTGACCATGCTGGCCTGGCCGAGCCGGATCAGCTGGTTCACACCGACCGAGGCGGCGCTGGTGACGGGACCTGGGACGCCCACGACGGGCCGGTGCAGCCTGTCTGCCCACCGGCTGTGCTGAGGGCGCCGCTGCGGATGGCGCCCTCGACGACCACGGTTCCTTCGGACAGGCCGGCGACGATCCTGTTCCGAACGAGGAACCGGACGCGGGTGGCGCGGCTCCCGGTGGCGCTTCGGCGACGACCAGGCCGCGGTCGGCGATCGCCTCGAGCAGCTGGCCATGCGCGGTCGGGTAGGGCCGGTCGACCTCGCAGGGCATGACGGCGATGGTCGGGCCGCCGGCGAGAAGGGCGCCGCGGTGCGCTGCCTGGTCCACCCCGTACGCGAGTCCGCTGACGACGGTGTGGCCCATGGTCGCGAGGTCCCGGCTCAGCTCCGTCGCCTGGTGTGTGCCGTAGCTTGTCGCGGCCCGCGAGCCCACCACGGCCACGGCGTTGGCCGCGAGCTGGTCGAGGTCAGCCGCTCCCCTGATCCACAGCCCGACGGGTTCGCCGCCTCGATCGTGCAGTGCGCCGGCGCCACGCCGGCCCGCGAGCTGGTCGGGCCACTCGGCATCGCCGGAGATGACGAACCGGATGCCCCGATCGGCGGCCTGCTCGAGGACCTTGCCGGGATCGACGTGGGCGAGCTCGTGGCGATCGTGAAGCCCCAGTGGTTCTCTACCTCGCCGGCGTCCTCGAGGTAGTCCAGGACCTTGACGGCGCCCAGCTCGCTGACCAGACCGGTGACGCACAGGTCGCCGGGCTCGATGGCGCTGCTCAGTTTGACGCGGGCCAGCCTGTCGGCGTCGTCGACGTCGGCGTGCGGGTTGCTCATTCCTGTCCTCCCCACAGCAGGTCGAGGTCGGGTTCGTGGATGACGTCGAGGCGCGTGTCGGGGGCATAGGCTGCGGGCTCGGGCACGACCAGGCGTCGCAACTGCCGCTCGGTGGCGCTCAGCTGGAGGTCGTCGATCGGATCGGGGTCGTCGTAGTTCATCGCGGTGTCCCTTCTCAGCGGCCCGGGGCCGGGCGGTCGGCGACGGGCTGCGTGCCCGGGATGTCGCGCTGCTGGCCGGGTGGCTTGGGGACGAAGGACTCGTCCAGCTCGGCGGCGATGTCGCGCATCTGGGTCTGGTATCGCTCCCACTCGCGGGGGTGGATGCCGTTCTGCAAGGCCGAGGCGACGATGGCGGCCATGGAGTAGGGCCGGTCGGCGGGCACCTGGTCCAGAGCGCACCAGGCCTTGGCGCCGTCGCCGTGCAGCCAGCTGGCGAAGCCGAGCATGGAGGCCGGCGCCGCGCGGACCTCGTCGGGACCGCGGCGGGTGAGGTCGGTCCAGATGGCCATGTGGGAGGTGGAGTTCTCCCGACTCATGTCCTCCCAGAGCGCGTCCCGGGTGCTGATCGTCTCCAGGGCCACGAGCATCCGCGCACCGTCGACGTCGGAGAGCCGGTTGCCGTCGGCGTGGAACTGCTCAAGCCGGTCCAGGGCCCACTCGCGCTCCGCAGCGGGTGTGCTGGCCGCGGCCGCCGCTCGAGCCACGGGGAGCAGCTGGGCGATGGGCTCGCGGTCGCCGACCATTGAGGCGGCCAGGGACTCGCGGCTGGCGGCCGGCTGGGCGGCGCCGGTGAGCACGGTCGCGGCCGCGATCCGCTCGGCGGTCGACGGGGTCTGCAGCCCGGTCTGGTCGGTGTTGAACTCGCGCCAGCGCTCGCCGTCGGACCACAGCCTGATGTGGGTGGCGATGCCGATGTCCTGGAGACGGTTGGACAGGTGCTGGCTGGCCAGCTCGGCGCTGCGGCGGTCCTCGGTGATGCAGACGATGGCGAGGCGGGCACCGGGCCGGGCGTGGCGGCCATACGGGCCGCTGAGCGCGTCCCAGACCTCCTCGCGATCGGCGGCGGTCCGGGGCAGGTCGACGCGGGTGATCGGCAGCCCGGGCCGGAAGGGCACCAGGACGATCGACTCCTCGGGCTTGAAGCCGAGGACGTGCGGCACCGCGGCGAGCAGCTCGTCCGGGGACTGAACGACGAGATCCATCGGAGCGAACCTCCTCAGCTGGCCTGCGCCGCGTGCGGGGCGCGGTCGATGCGCGCGGACACGTACTTCAGCGAGAGGCCGACCTCGCCGAAGCGGTTGTCGACGACCACGACGTCCTTGGTGCGCTTCTCGCCGGTCTCCTTGTCCGGCCAGCTCTCGGTGCGCTCGAGGCCATGGACGAAGATCGGGTCACCGGATCCGCAGCTGTCGTATACGTGGGTGGCTGCCGAGCCGAAGATCTTGACGTTGTGGGCGGTGGGCTCGTCGCTGACCCGCTCCCCCTGGTCGTTCTGGATCCGGCGGTTGACCAGGACGCGGTAGGTGACGAACGGCTTGTTGTTCTCCCGGGTGTGGTGCAGCTCCGGTGCCTCGGCCAGGTTGCCGGCGAAGGTGACGGTGGTGGACATGGCTTCCTCCTAGGTGACTGCGAGACGTTGATCGGTCCCGCAGTCACCTAGGTGTCATCCAGGCCCGGCAGCGATCACATCGGCCGAAGTCGTTTCCACCGCTCGAGCTCGGCGGGCGGCCAGCGGGAGATCACCCAGGGGACGCAGAAGCGCCCCGACCGGCTCTCGGGTACCGGATCGGGGCGCTGGGAAGCACGCTAGGACGAGGTGCGGACACAACTGCCGGCGTCGTCCTCGCCGGCTACCGGGCAGGCCGGCGCCGCGGCGGTCGGTTGCTGAGCTTCTGCGGTGGCGGCGGCAGGTCGCGGCCCAGCCGCCGGCGGGCCTCCTCGGCCGCGGCGATCACTGCCTCCTGGGCGAACGCCGAGCGGGCGAGCATCCGGCCGA
Organism: Nocardioides sp.; assembly: GCA_039812025.1. Lineage (GTDB taxonomy): Bacteria > Actinomycetota > Actinomycetes > Propionibacteriales > Nocardioidaceae > Nocardioides. The sequence continues at coordinate 2,971 of JBDHZS010000287.1, forward strand.
GCTCCTGACGGTCGGCCACGAGCGCGTCTTCGACCGCCTCGATGGTCGAGGCGGGCAGGTCGTGCTTCTTGTTGAAGCTCTTGCGGGTCACGCTGACCAGGGCGGGATGCTTCTCGCCCGCGGCCGCGAGCTCGGCCCGCTGCTGCGGTGAGCGCCGGGCGTGGAGCTCGAGCGCCTGGGCGAGCCAGCCGACGAACGAGCCGGGTGAGTCGGCGTCGGTGTCCAGGTCTGCGAGGTAGGCCGATCGTGCGAGGTCCCACACGCCGGGTTTCCAGTAGATCCCGACCGGGATCGTGGTCTGGCTCGTCACCTGATCACTCCCCTGGTCTCCTCCGCCGGCGTCGAGCTGCAGCGGCTAACACCAACGCCGCTGCATTCCCGGTCGGGGCCCTGCGCAGCCGTTCCCACCCTCGCTCGATTCCTTCCGTTCCAGCCAGCTACGAGGTGCAGCCGCGTCGTGCCGCCGCAGCGGAGTCCGCGCCCGGTGAGGCTGGGTTTTCCCCACCCTCGCCGGGTCCCCACCTTTCCACAGGTCCGCCCTGTGGCCCGATAGGCGTCGGCCCCCGCTGGGAGACTTAGTCCTGTCAGTTCTTTCTATTCTACTCATGGAGGACAGCCGCATGACCGACACCATCCAGACCCCCGCCGCGACCGCCACCGACGAGGCCTCCGAGGCCGTCCCGGCTGAGGAGTTCCTGTACCTCGACCCCGCCGAGATCATCATCGGCACCAACGTCCGAACCGACCTGCGCGCCGACCACAAGGAGTTCCGCAAGTCGATCAAGGAGCGCGGCGTGCTGGAGGCCGTCACGGTCTACCGCAACGAGGA
>JBDHZS010000288.1:0-3727 GCA_039812025.1 Nocardioides sp.
GGGCGAGAACGGCAGCCACACCAGTGCAGACACGCGCCGGAGACTACCGAGCGAGCGCGGCGTCCGAGACTCGGGCCAACCTGTTGCCGGCCAGTCGTCCGTGCCAGGCGACCGCGCTGGCATCGGTCAGCGAGGCGACCTGGTCGATGACCACGCGCAGCCGCGCCGCGTCGTCGCCCGCCCGCGCGTGATCGTCGACGAACGCCGGCTGCATCGCCTCGGGTCGCGCCACGAGCGCCGTGACCAGCTCCTCGACGAGCTCGCGCTGCCGCTCCTGGGCGGCCAGCCGGTCGCCGGCCTGCATCACGTAGTGCGCCGCGATCCCCTTGAGCACGGCGATCTCGTGCCGGGTCGCCTCGGGCACGGCGAGGGATCCGGCATAGCGCCCCCACGGACCTGCGCCGTGGGCGAAGGTAGCTTCCTGGGCCGCGCCGCAGAACCGGCCGATCAGGTCCGAGGTCAGGTTCTTCAGCGCGGCCTGGGCGCGCCGGCTCCCGTCGTACGGCGTGCGGGGCCAGCCCTGGATCGCGCGGAGCCGGCTCAGGGCCGCGGCGAGGGCGTCGTCGGCGACGGCCGGCAGGTACCACGAGCGCACGGTCGCGAAGACCGCCGCGGTGTCCAACCGGCTCAGGTCGACGCGGCCGGCGACGACGCCGTCCTCGACGTCGTGGACGGAGTAGGCCACGTCGTCGGCGAGGTCCATGACCTGGGCCTCGAAGCACTGCCTGCGCCCGGTCGCGCCCTGCCGGAGCCACGAGAAGACGGGGCGGTCGTCGTCGTACACGCCGAACTTGACGATCACCCTCGGCGAGCCGTCGGAGTAGCGGCCGGCCGCGGCGTCGGCGTCGGGGCGGGTCCAGGGGTACTTGGTGCAGGCGTCCAGAGTGGCCCGCGTCAGGTTGAGCCCGACGGAGCGCCCGTCGGCGTCGAAGGTCTTCGCCTCCAGCCTGGTGAGCAGCCGGAGCGTCTGCGCGTTGCCCTCGAAGCCGCCGCACGGCGCGGCCAGCTCGGCGAGCACCCGCTCGCCGTTGTGGCCGAACGGCGGGTGGCCGAGGTCGTGGGCGAGCGCGGCGGTCTCGGCGATGTCCGGCTCGCAGCCCAGCGCCCGGGCCAGGTCGCGCGACACCTGGGCGACCTCGAGGGAGTGGGTCAGCCGGTTGCGCACGAAGTCGTCGGTCTGGGGGCCGACCACCTGGGTCTTGCCGCCCAGGCGGCGCGAGCTCGCCGCGTGCACCACCCGGGCGCGGTCCCTCTCGAAGGGGGTCCGCTCCGGCGCGGCGACCCGCTTCGGCGGCTCGGGGACGAGCCGCTCGCGGGCGTGGTCGTCGTACGGCAGATCCCCGCCGAGTGCGGGATTGGTGTCGTTCTGATGGCTCATACCGTCACAAATCCCGCATTCGGCACGTCAGTCGAAGAGGGCGCGGATGTCGTCGGCGGTGAGGCCGGTGGCAGAGGAGACGTCCCCGCCGACGACCTGCTCGAAGAGCGCGGCCTTGCGCGCCTTGAGCTCCATGACCTTCTCCTCGATCGTGTTGGTCGCGACCATGCGGTAGACGTTGACCGACTTGGTCTGCCCGATCCGGTGAGCCCGGTCCACCGCCTGCGCCTCGACGGCCGGGTTCCACCAGGGGTCGAGGACGTAGACGTAGTCGGCCTCGGTGAGGGTCAGCCCGACCCCGCCCGCCTTGAGGCTGATCAGGAAGACGGGTGCGTCGCCGTCCTTGAACTCCGCGATGGCCTTCGCGCGGTTGCGGGTGCGCCCGTCGAGGTAGGCCCAGGCGATGCCCTCGCGGTCGAGGCGCTTCTTCACGCGGGTGAGGTACGTCGTGAACTGGCTGAAGACCAGCGCCCGATGCCCCTCGGCGGCCAGCTCGACCAGGTGCTCGACGAGGAGGTCGATCTTGGCGGAGCCGATGGCGTCGTACTGCTCGTCGACCAGGCCCGGATCGAGGCTGAGCTGGCGCAGCCGGGTGATGGCGGCGAAGATCGCGACCCGGTTGCGGTCGAAGTCCTCCACCAGTCCGAGCACGCCCTGCCGTTCGCGCTGCAGGTGGGTGTCGTAGATCCGCCGGTGCCGCGCCGAGAGCGTCACGTCGAGGACCTGCTCCTGCTTGGGCGGCAGGTCGTCGGCGACGAGCTCCTTGGTGCGCCGCAGCAGGAACGGCTTGATCCGGGTCCGCAGCCGCTCGAGCGCGCCCTGGTCGCCCTGCTTCTCCACGGGCTTGGCGACCAGGTCGGAGAACTGCCGCGGCCGCGGGTAGAGGCCGGGCGCGGTGACCGAGAGCAGCGACCACAGCTCCATCAGCCTGTTCTCGAAGGGGGTGCCGGTGATCGCCAGCCGGAAGGCGGTCTCGAGGCGGCGCACCTCCTGGTAGGTCTTGCCCTGGTGGTTCTTGATCGCCTGCGCCTCGTCGAGGATCAGGCCGCCCCAGCCGAGCGCGTGGTAGTCGCCCGCCTCCAGCCGGAAGAGGGTGTAGCTGGTGACGACGATGTCGGCGCCCTCGGCCAGCTCGGAAAGCTTCTCGGCGCGGCGCGCGGTCGAGGCGGTCACGGTCCGGACGACGAGGCCCGGGGCGTGGGTCTCGGCCTCGCGCCGCCACACCTGCACCACGCTGGTGGGCGCGACCACCAGGAACGGCTCCGCGCCGTTGGCCCTGGCGTGCGCGATCAGGGCGAGGGTCTGCACGGTCTTGCCGAGCCCCATGTCGTCGGCGAGGATGCCGCCGAGCCCGGACTGCCAGAGGAAGGCCAGCCACCGGAAGCCGGTGAGCTGGTAGTCGCGCAGGCTGCTGACCACGCCGGTTGGCTCCACGGCGGGCAGGGACTCCATCTCCCGCAGCTTGCGGGCGGCGGCCACCCATTGGGCGGCCTGCGCGTCGACGACACCCAGCTCGTCGAGCGCCGCCCAGGTGCCGAGGTCGCCGGCGGAGACCCGCAGCGACTCGCCCGGCTCGCGCTCGTGGAGCTCGCCGGCGGCCTGGACCAGCTCGGCGAGCCGCGCGAACTCGGGCCGATCGGTGGCGAGGTAGAGCCCGCTGGGGAGGATCACGTAGGGCTCGCCGAGCGTGAGCGCGGCCAGCAGGTCCGCGAGCGGCACCTGCTCGCCCGCGACCTCGATCACGACCTCCAGGTCGAGCCAGTCGGTGTAGGCCTCGCCGTCCCCGTGATCCCCGTGATCCCCGTGATGCACCGCGTCGAACCGCAACGTCGCGACCTCGTCGGTCTCGCGGTAGTCGAGCGGCTCGCCGTCCTCGTGCACCTCGACCTGCTCCCGCAGGTCGGGCAGCACGGTGCCTGCGAAGACCACGACCTCGAAGCCGGTCAGGCTGCGACGCACGCGCACGGCGCCGGCGGCGTCGGTGAGCAGCCCCTGGGCGAACTCGTCGAGCTCGAGCGCAGCCAGCGCGGCGCGCTCGGCCTCGGGGTTGCGCACGCCGCGCAGCCCGTCGCCGGAGTCGAGTGGGTAGACGCGGTCCTCCTCCCCCATCAGATAGCGCCACTGCCAGGTCAGGTCGGCGCGATCGTGCCCGACCCACGCCACCGAGAGCGCCAGCCGCGGCGCTGCCGGCTCCTGGATCGCCACCGTGTCGTCGGAGGAGACCACCGGCACGTGCCGCACCAGCCTGGGCAGGTACGACGTGGCGAACTCGTCCCGGTCCGCGGCCGGGATCACCAGCGAGCCGCTCTGCCGCACCCGGGCGGAGAACGCCGCGGGCAGGGCGCGCCG
>JBDHZS010000289.1:0-3682 GCA_039812025.1 Nocardioides sp.
CGGGGGGCGTGGCGAGCAGGTGGCTGGCGACCACGTCGGCGGCGGTCTCCTCGGCGAGGAGTACGTCGGCGATCCGGGTCTGCAGCCGGGCGGCGTCGGCGGTCGGGAGGCTCGCGCGTGCCGCGTCGCCGATCAGCGGGTGCAGCGGGCGCAACGGGAGCTGTGCGGCCAGCAGTCGCTGCGCTCGCAGCTCCTCCACCGCGCCCGCGAAGGTCGGCAGGTCGACCTGCGCGGCCGCCATCACCGTCTCGTCGACGGCGTGCTCGCCGAGCAGCACGACGGCGGCCAGCACCGCAGATTGGCTCGGCCCCAACCGGGCCAGTCGTCCCGAGAGCACCTCGTGCATGCGGGTGGACGATCCCCGCGGCGCGCTGGCTCCGGGCTCACCCTCGCCTGCCGACTGCCAGGCAGGGTCGGCCAGCAGCTCACCGATCGCGAACGGCAGTCCGCCGCTGGCGGCGTGCACCAAGGAGACCACGGTCGCCGGAGCGGTCCCCCGGACCTGCCTGAGCCAGGCCTCGACCCCCGTCCGGTCCAGCGGATCGAGCCTCATTGCGACAGCTCCGGGCCGCTCCATCAGGGATCGCGCCAGCTCGGGAGTCTGCTCCGCGTCGTACTCCCGGAGGGTGGCGAGCAGCATCATCGAGGCGTCGTGCACCAGCGGCGCAAGGGCGGCCAGCACCTGCAACGACAGGGTGTCGCACCACTGCAGGTCATCGACGCAGAGCGCCACCGGTTGCGCCTCGGCCTCGCTGCGCACCACCCAGGCGCAGGAGAAGGTCAACGCCGTCACGTCGGTGCTGGTCGCCTCGCCGCTGACCAGCCGGTGCAGGTGCTCCCCGGGGCCGTCGAAGGGCGGTACGCCGCGCGGTGTCGCGGCCACCAGCGGCGCGAACCATTGGAACAGGTTGTGCCCCGGCAGCATCCGGGTGCTCGGGTCGTTGGAGCTGCTGCGGACCACCCAGCCGCAGCTTCGGGCATCGTCGCGGAACGCGCTCAACAGGGCGGTCTTGCCGATGCCGGCCGGGCCGGCGACGGTCAACACGGTGGCCCGGCCCGCGGCCACCGACGCCGCGGCGTCGGCCCACCTCGCCCACTCCCGCTGGCGGCCGACGAGCGCCGCAGGTGCCGCCAAGCCGTGCATTCGTTGCGCTCCCCTCGTGCGTGGCCGCACTCTACTCAGCGCTCGATCCGTCGCTCGGCCGGTCCGGGTCGGCCGGTCCGGGGTCGGCCGGTCCGGGGTCGGCCCGATCACCCCAGGGATCCACTACTGGGGCCGCGGCCGGGCAGCGGTGCCTCGTTTCCCTGGTGGGATCGAGCCATGAACACCTCACTCACCAGCCACCGCCGCCGTGCGGCCCTGTTCCTCTCCCTGGTCGCCACCCTGGTCCTCACACTCTCCCCCGGTGCGGCTTCCGCGGCCTCCTTCACCGCGGGCGCCACTGCTGTCGCCTCCGACTCGGCCAGCCCCGCGGCCAAGCAGCCGGCGAAGCGATCCGTCGTGATTCGTGGCCCGGAGCTCACGACCGCGGGCGACGAGTTCACGCTCCGCGGCCGGGTCACGAAGACCCCGAAGCGCTCACCGGTCCGCATCGAATACAGCGTCGACGGCAGCGACTGGAAGTTCCTCTGGCGCGTGACCACCAACGCCAAGGGGCGCTACTCCTACACGACCGAGATCGGTCGAGACATCGCCGTCGCCTACCGCGCCGTCGCCGAGAAGGTCGGCAAGCGCAAGGCCGTCAAGTCTCCCTCGATCATCGTCATCGGCGTCCTGGACCTCCCCGAGTAGCTCCCGGAGCCGGTGCAAACTCAGTCGCGAGGCCACTACCAGCGGCCTCACAGCGAGTCCGGCACCGTCAATGCGTCCGGATCCTGCCGCACCGGGAGCTGTGCGAGCGCCGTACTCACCAGCGCGACGCGCGAAGCCACCGTGACCTTCCGCCGCAGGCGCCCCATGCCGGACTGCCCCAGAGTCTCCTCGACCGCGGTCGAGACCTGCTCGTTGGTGAACGCCGGCCGGGTTCCCGGTGCCACCTCGATGTCGGGGAGCGCCAACATCACGGGCAGGATCTGGCTCCCGACCGCGTCGAGCACCTGATAGCGGTCGATCCTGCTCATCGACTCCCAAGCAGCCTCGCCCTTGCCACGCCGACCCGCCTTGCCCCCGGCCACGATCTTGGCGGCGGCGGTGACAGCGACGGTCAGCTCGTGCTCGGTGAATCGCATGGCGCCAGCATGCCCGACGCACCTGACCGGGCGAACACTGCCGACGGCGGATCGGCCCGAGCACAGCGCCTGCATGCTAGTGACTAGAGTTCCATTCATATGAGCACTATTCTGTCCATGTGAACTTCGATGAAGCGTTCGGTGGCCTGATGCCCGGAGCGCGCGGCGCCGTACTTGCGGCGCTCCTGCGCACCGGCAAGCCATTGACCGGGCGCCGCGTGCATGCGCTGGTGGGTGATCGGCATAGCCTCGGGGCTGTCCAGCAAGCCCTCCGCGATCTCGAGCGCGTCGGCGTCATCACCACTGAGATCGTCGGCCGCGCGGGCGTCCATCGGGTCAACGACCAGCACGACGCCGTCGCTCCCCTGCGGCTGCTGGCCAGCCCGTTCGACATGCTGACCCGCGTCGTGGAGGACGAAGTTGCCGGCGTCCAGGCGGTCATCTTGTTCGGCTCGGCCGCTCGCGGCGACGCACATGCCGATAGCGACATCGACCTCGCCGTCATCGCAACGGAGGAGTGGAATGGGCGGGCAGACCTGGCCGACGCCGTACGCGCCAGACTCGGCAATGACTGCGACGTACTGCACCTCACCCCCGAGCAATTCTCCGAGGACGCGACCACCCACGAGCCCGTCATCGCAGAGGTCCTTCGCGACGGTGTCGCACTTGTCGGCCGCATGCCCCGTCGCTCGCGGGTCGCCTCATGACGAGCGCACAGAGCATGAACCATGCGCGGAGCTTCCTCCGAAAGGCGCAGGAATACCTGGACTCCGCACAAGACAACCGCGACCTCGAGCGCGCAACGCCCGCTGCGGGTGACTCGATCCATGCCGGAATCGGCGCCAAGGACGCCATCGTCACCGCCCTGACCGGGGCTACCAGCAAGGCCAAGGACCACGCCGTCGCCGCTCGCGAGCTGCGCCATGCACTGGGCAAGCACGCCGACGCAGCGGCCGCCGAAAAGGCGCTTCGAGAGCTGATTGCGGGGAAGGCGGATGTCGAGTACGGCACCAAGCTGGTCCCGCTCGCCAAAGTGGATCCGCTCCTACGCCGCGCCGAAACGTTGGTTGACCTCGCGACCCGAGTCGTTCGGCCAGGTCCCTGACCTCACCACGCCGTACTCGACCAGGAGCCAGGGCCTCCGCGCTCGTCCCATGCGTGCAACGGCCCACACTTCCTGCGGCAGGTCGAAGTGTGGGCCTGAGCACTCACCACGTAGGTGCAACGGCACACGCTTCGGGCGCCGCACCGCGGCGCCAAGGGCGTGCTCCCTAGGACCCTTTGACCAGGCAGAGCAGTGCCCAGGCCGTGCTCGGGTTGACCACCCCGCCGTGGCCGTCGATGGACAGGGTGCCGTCCAGCGCCCAGACCTGCGGCGCCGTGGACCGCAGATCGTAGAAGTCGTCCCCGGCGGGAGGGCTGCGGGTGGGGAGCTTGGTGCGGACCCGGTCCC
>JBDHZS010000290.1:0-3658 GCA_039812025.1 Nocardioides sp.
GCGTGGCCGCGTCGGTGGGCGAGCCCGATCTGGTCTCGGGGACCGACCCGGAGGCCCCGACGATCACGGTGGACGGCACCGACGTCGCCGAGGCGATCCGCAGCGAGGCGGTCAACGGGGCGGTGAGCCCGGTCGCCGCCGTCCCCGAGGTGCGCGCCCGGCTCCTGAAGCTGCAGCGCGCCGTCATCGAGGCGGCCCGGCCCGGCATCGTGGTCGAGGGCCGCGACATCGCGTCGGTCGTGTGGCCGCAGGCCGAGCTCAAGCTCTACCTGACCGCCGACGCCGCCGCCCGCGCCAGCCGCCGCGCCCTGGAGGAGGGCGGCTCCGACGTCGCCGCGACCCGCGAGTCGCTGCTCGCGCGCGACCAGATCGACTCCACCCGCGCGGCCGCGCCGCTGGTGATGGCCGACGGGGCGGTCCACCTCGACACGACGCATCTCACCCTGGACGAGGTCATCGGCACCGTGGTCCGGATGGTGGGGGAGCTGCCATGAGCGACGCGAGCCCAGCGGCCACCACGCCCATGCTCACCCCCATCCTCGCCGTCGTGGGGCGCCCGAACGTCGGCAAGTCGACGCTGGTCAACCGCATCATCGGCCGCCGAGAGGCGGTCGTCGAGGACCGGCCGGGCGTCACCCGCGACCGGGTCTCCTACGACGCGTCCTGGAACGGGCGCGCCTTCACCGTCGTCGACACCGGCGGCTGGGACCCCGACGCCCGCGGCCTCGCCGAGCGGATCGCCGCCCAGGCCGAGGTCGCGGTCACCCTGGCCGACGCCGTGCTCTTCGTGGTCGACGCGGTCGTGGGGATCACCGACGCCGACGAGGCGGTCGTCAAGATCCTGCGCCGCTCCGGCAAGCCCGTCGTGCTCGCCGCCAACAAGGTCGACAGCGACCGTGCGGAGGCCGAGGCCTACGGCCTGTGGAACCTCGGGCTCGGCGAGCCGTTCCCGGTCTCCGCGCTCCACGGCCGCGGCACCGGGGACCTGCTCGACGCCGTACTCGACGCGCTGCCGGAGGCCCCCGAGACGTCGTACGACGAGGTGGCGGGCCCCCGCCGGATCGCGATCGTCGGCAAGCCCAACGTCGGCAAGTCCTCGCTGCTCAACCGGCTCGCCGACGAGGAGCGGGTGGTGGTCGACAACGTGGCGGGTACGACGGTCGACCCGGTCGACGAGCTGATCGAGCTCGGCGGGCGGACCTGGCGGTTCATCGACACCGCGGGCATCCGCAAGCGGGTCAAGGAGGCGTCCGGCCAGGAGTACTACGCCTTCCTGCGGACCGCGACCGCGATCGAGCGCGCCGAGGTCGCGGTGCTGGTCCTCGACGCCGAGCAGCCGGTCTCCGAGCAGGACGTGCGGATCCTGCAGACCGTGCGGGAGGCCGGGCGCGCGCTGGTGCTGGCCTTCAACAAGTGGGACCTGGTCGACGAGGAGCGGCGCTACTACCTCGCGCGCGAGATCGAGCGCGACCTGGTGCAGGTGCAGTGGGCGCCGCGGATCAACATCACCGCCCGCACCGGCTGGCACGTCGACCGGCTGGTGCCGGCGCTGGACCGCGCGATCGAGGGCTGGGAGACCCGGGTGCCGACGGGCGCGCTGAACGCCTTCCTCGGCCGGCTCGTCGCCGAGCACCCGCACCCGGTCCGCAGCGGCAAGCAGCCGAAGGTGCTCTTCGGGACGCAGGCGCAGACCGCGCCGCCGACGTTCATCCTGTTCACGAGCGGGAAGCTCGACGCGTCGTACGAGCGTTACATCGAGCGGCGGCTGCGCGAGCAGTTCGGCTTCGAGGGCACCCCGATCATCCTCCAGCAGCGGCCCCGGGAGAAGCGCAAGCGCCGCTCCTGACGCCGCAGCTCACTGCTCGTGCGATCCCGCTGGATCGCACGAGCCGAGGCTCAGCCCATCGTCTTCTGTCCGTCGAGCGCCTCGCGGATGATGTCGGCATGACCGGCGTGCTGGGCGGTCTCGGCCAGGATGTGCAGGATCGTCCGTCGGGCGGTCCAGGTGGCCCCCGGCTCGAACCAAGGCGCCTCCGGCAGCGGTTGCGCGGCATCCAGATCCCCCAGGCCCGCGATCAGCCGATCGGTGTCGAGTGCGATCGCCCGATACTCGGTGAGCGTCGCTTTCAGGGTTTCCTCCTCTCTGAGCCGGTGCGAGTCCAGGAAGCCCTGGACTTCCTCCGGTGGGTTGGACCAGTCGATCTGCTCCCAGTCGATCGTCGGCTGCTCTTCCGGCCCCTTGACGATGAAGTCCGCCCAACTCTTCTCTGTCTGCGCGACGTGCTTGATCAGGCCGCCGAGGGTCAGCTCGCTGACCGTCGTGCGTTGCCTGGCCTGTTCGTCGCTCACCTCGCGGACGGTGAAGAGGAGGAAGTCGCGGTGTCGCCGAAGCGCGCCGATCAGGTCGGCATGCTCGCCGGTCGCGGCGCCTGCCGGATCCGGCTGTGTGTGTTGATCGCTCATGGAAACGACCGTAGTCCGAGGTTCCGACAACTTGGTTGGCATCGCCCCTCCCGCCCTCGAGCGGGCTCGCTCGAGGACTACCAGGATGCTCGCATAGTGCACTATGATGCACTGGTGGACGTGAGTGCGAAGACTCCCGCGTGGTCGATGGCGGTCGCGGCGATGCTGCTGATCCAGCTCTCGAACGCGCTCTCGGTCTATGTGATCGACTACGTCGGCTCGGCCGGTACGGCGTGGCTGCGGATGTGCTTCGGCGCCGTCTTCCTGCTGCTGATCGTCCGGCCGTCGATCGGGTCGATCCGGCGACGCGACATCCCGATGCTGGTCGCTCTCGGCACCGTCACCGGCTTCATGACGGTCTTCTTCCTCGCCGCGGTCGACCGGATCCCGCTCGGCACCGCCGTGGCGATCGAGTTCCTCGGCCCGCTCACGGTGGCGGGACTGGCGAGCCGACAGCGCGGCGCGCTGGTCTGGCCCGTGCTCGCGCTCGGCGGCGTCGTACTCCTCACCGAGCCGTGGCACGGGGACATCGACCTGGCGGGCGTCGGCTTCGCGCTGCTGGCCGGGACGTGCTGGGGCCTCTACAACGTGCTGACGCAGTTGGTCGGCGACCGCTTCTCCGGGATCACCGGGCTCTCGCTCACCATCCCGATCGCCGCGGTGGTCACCACCACCGTCGGACTGCCACAGACCATCGGCGGGGAGTTCGGTTGGTCGGTGCTGCTGATGGCCGCCGGAATCGCGCTGATCACGCCGGTGATCTCGTTCGGGCTCGAGATGCAGGCGCTGCGCCGGATGAACCACACTGCGTTCGGGACCCTCCTCGCCGTCGAACCGGCCTTCGGGATCCTGATCGGGCTGCTGGTGCTGAGCCAGATGCCCACGCTCATGCAGCTCGTCGGCATCGCGCTCGTCGTGTTCGCCGGCGCATCCGCCCAGCGCGGCGGTGCCCGCACGCCCGACGCCGCGGCCCAGACCGTATAGAGGAGAGCCGGATGCCCCAGCGACCGAGCTACAGCTCGACGTTCATCTTCGAGACCGGAGAGCTGACGGACGAGTTCCACCGCATCGACGGCGAGATCGCGCAGCGCGCCCGCCGGATCGACGGCTTCCTCGGCGAGGAGGCGTGGCACAACGAGGAGACCGGGCTCCATGCCGAGGTCTACTACTGGACCGGCATCGACGCGCTGCGCCA
>JBDHZS010000291.1:0-3637 GCA_039812025.1 Nocardioides sp.
GGAATCGCGCCGCGCACTACAGCTTCCGGATGGCGAAGTACCGCAAGTCCACCGACGCCAGGGAGCTCGAGCTCGCCCGCGACTGGATGAAGCGGCTTGCGGACGACGTCCAGGGCCCCGACGGCAGCACGTGGGATCCGATCGCCGCCCGCGCGATCTACGCCGCGATGGTCTTCGATCGGAACTACCAGGCGACGCCGGTCGATCCGGATGAGCACAGCCAGCTCTCGGGCGGCGCGCTCGCTGAGAGACTCGAGCAGACCCTCGGCGCGTGCCCGGAGAGGCAGTCGCCGCTCTATGGGCAGCTGCGGCAAGCGCTCGAGGTGTTGGAGGCGGAGCCGGGCAAGGTCCAGGACCGGCTGGCCGACTCGAGACGGACACCACGCGCGTCGTACACGCTGGCCTGCAGCGCGGCGCAAGCGACGCCTGTCGACAACGACCTCGTGATCCGACTGCTCAGGGAAGCCTTCGTCGACCCGGAGCGCAAGGAGTGGGCGCCCAAGGACCCCGAGCTCCAGGCTTTCGTGACCACGGACGAGTACCGCGAGGCGTTCCCGGAGGAGGAGCCTGCCTTCCTCGAGGCCGAGCACCTCAAGCCGTACGCGAAGCGCCTCGAAGCGGGCGGCTGGGACTCCCCCGCCGCGCTCCGCGCCGCCAACCCGGAGGCCCTCGCCTCGGCGCTCGGCATCACGGTGTTCGCCGCGAGGACCCTGATCCGGTCGGCCGAGTCGGACCCCGTCGCCCAGCCCGCCGGCGAGGAAACCTGACGCGCAACTGGTGCGGGCTGGCGGCTGATCCGCCGTACCCGCTCGCAACTGCTGAAGAAACCCCGCCCCCGCCGCCGCCGGCGGGATTTCTCAGCACTTCCCGGGGGCCATGCCGCCCGGGCCGTTGCTTGTCCCACAGGTCACTCCACGACGCTCCGCCAGGACTCCCGGGCACACCACGGGGTGGGCTATGGTCGGCGGCGCGTGCCCCTCGTCTCGACGGCGTGAGATCCCAGGTCAGGGATGCCGGCGAGGGGCCCCATGAGCACCAGCGACCACAAGGGGTTTGACATCAACACCGCCGCGCCCGAGCGCCGCCAAGAACTACTGCCACTCCAAAAGCGCGCCTGGCCGTGCATCGCCGGCGCCCCCAGGGTCGGGACGATGATCTCGGCGACCAACGGGGTGTGCACGCCGACGCCGGCGTCGTACTCCTATCGGTGGCTGGCCGACGGCGAGCCGATCAAGGGTGCGACCGCGCCGATCTACACCCCGGACGAGAGCAGCGTTGGCAAGGCGCTGTCGGTCGAGGTCACGGCGAAGCGGCCCGGCAACCGGGACACCCGCGTGGTCAGCATGCCCACCGCGCCCGTGCTCGCGGCGATCGCGATGGTGACGGCGCCCGGCGCGGTCCTGACCGCCGAGGTCGGGCAGACGCTGACCGCCGACCCCGGATCCTGGACCCAGACCCCGCAGAAGACCACCTACACCTGGTCCGCCAACGGTACGACGATCCCCCACGCCACCGGGCCGACGCTGACCCTCGCCCCGGAGCACGTCGGCACCGTCCGGGTGACCACCGAGGTCGCGGCCGCCGGGGCCGTGGGCGCGTCGGCGACGTCCGGCCCGATCGAGGTCCGGCCCCGTCGCACCTGGTGGCAGCGGCTGCTGCGCAGGTGAGCCGGGCGCCCGGGTGAGTCAGGCGCCCGGGTGAGTCAGACGCCCGAGTGCGCGATCACGCGCGCAGCATCCTCCGGCTCCGCGCGAGCGACGGCTGCCGCGCCGGAGCGCGCCCCGGCCCGGCGGCGAGCAGGACCGTCACGACGGCGGCGGCCATCAGGACGACCGCGCCGAGGTAGCCGGTCCCCGGCGGCGTACCCCATCCGGGGCTGGCCCAGGCGCCCATGACCAGGTGGTCGACCATCGTCCAGATCATGCCGAAGGTGCCCACCGCGCCGAGCGGGATCCACACCCGCCACACGTCGACGCCGTCCGGCCCCGCGACGACCGGGTTGCCGCCGCCACCGATCGCGGTGCCCACGAACGCCGCCACGACGGCGACGTCCACGACGACGATCAGCTCGCTCGTCGCCACCTCGGGCCGCACGGCGACCAGCGCCAGCACGAGCCCGAGCGGGGCCAGCAGCAGCCGCTGCGACCACGACCAGCGCAGGCCCAGCACGAGCACCAGCCACGCGGCCGCGGCGCTCAGCAGCGCGAGGCCGATGAGCTGGGTGAGGTCGGGGTACGCCGCGGCAACCGCGAGCGGGGAGCCCTCGTCCATCCGCCGGAAGCACGCGCCGTCATCGACACCAACCCCGCCGCCGGCGACGCCGCACGGCTGCCACCACAGGTGGGCCGACCGCGCCATCGCCAGCCCGGCGACGAGCAGCAGGACCGCTGAGACCGGCCAGGGCCACCGTCGTTCGACCATGGCCCGACGCTAACCGCGGGCAGCCCCTCGGCGCCGGAGAATCAGCGAGGCTTTGCCTTGGCGGGCCGGCCCCGCGCGGCTACTGCAGCGGCTTGTAGGTGATCTTGCGGATCAGGTACTTCCACTGCTTCTCCTTGGACCGGTCGATGCCGTCCGGCGGGAAGGCCTTCGTCTCGGATCCCGCCCAGGGACCGCCCAGGGCGTGGTTGATGATCAGGTAGTAGTTCTGCTCGAACGGCCACCACAAGGGGTCGGTGCTGGTCTGCTTCCGCGTCGCGTAGACCTTGCCGTCGATGGTGAACTTGATGACGCCGGGCTTCTTGATCAGGCCGTAGCGGTGGAACTTCGTGTACGGCGTCTTCACCTTGCCGGGCGTGTAGGGGGTGCGCTTCTTGCGCTGGTTGTAGGTGTGCGCGGCCGGGAGGATCTCCTTGGGGAGCCTGCCGATCGACTCCATGAAGTCGATCTCGCCGTTGACGACCCAGGCGAGCGGGTCCTTCTTGCCGACGCCGAGCTTCTGCGGGTCGTAGCGCGGGTTGCTCGGCATCAGCCAGGCCGCCGGCCAGGTGCCGACGCCGGGTGGCAGCTTGGCGACGATCACGATCTTGCCGTGCTTGAAGTCGAACTTCCCGTGGGTGTTGATGCGGGCCGAGGTGTAGTGCTTGCCGTCCCGATCCTCGACGTAGGACTGGATCACCAGGTTGCCGTCCTCGATCCGCACGTTCTTCTCGCGGCCGGAATAGGTCTGCGCCTCGCCGTTGTAGTTGGCTTCCTTGGGTCCCTCGGAGATGTTCCACAAAGTGGTGTCGAGTTTCCCGTCCTCCATCTTGCTGAAGTCGACCTCCCACGCGGTGCCGCCGCTCCACGCCTCGCTCTTCTTGGCGTCGACGACCGACGTCGCCTGCCCGGCGGACTTCATCAGGGACTCCTGCTTCGCAATCGACTCGGGGTCCGACAGACCGCCGCATCCGACCAAACCCACGACGCAGATCCCCAGAACCAGTCCGAGAGACCTGCGGCGCAACTGTTGGTGGATCCTCTGGCGCCGCCCATGGCCCCGAGCGCTCTCCACGCGTGCCATGTCTTTCCTAAGATCGTGATCATCGGTCAGCCCATCGGGCCGTCCGAGGATCCTACCTCACGCTCGCGACGCGTGCCGGTGCCGACGAGGAGCGGGCCGGCTCCACGACGGCGGGGCGACGGACCTCGAGGAGCG
>JBDHZS010000292.1:0-3602 GCA_039812025.1 Nocardioides sp.
CGAGCGGACCGCCCGCCCACGCGCGGCCCCGCCGTCGACGCGCGCTTTGGCGTTGCCTGGGACGCGCGACGGCGAGGCCCGGGCGGGGCGGTTGGGCGCAGGCGGCCGTGCTAGCCGCCCGCATCCCATACGACCGCGATGCCGAGTTGCTCCAATCCTTCGACGATGCGTGAGTCCAAGGTCTCGCCGGAGATGCCGGCTTCGCTTCGCACCGTGATCATGAGGTCGACCGCTGCCGCCGGGTCCTGCTGCGCCAGAACCTTGAACAGATACGGCTGCAGGTTGGCCGTCTTCCCAATCTCGAGGCCGTTCACGCGCAGCCGGAGCCGACTGTGCCGCAGGGGAGGCGGCGGAATGATCGGCGGTGGCGGAACGATCGGTGGCGGATCAACGGTCCCGGGCCCCGGATCCGGCTCGGGCCCCGGTTTCGACTTGGGCGCGACCTGCTCCCGAATGAGGTCTCGCAGCTCGCCTTGCACGAGTGCCGCCGTTCCGTCGAACAGGTTGACCACCCCGTCGAGCGCCTCGGGGCGCTCGACGATTTGCGTGAAGGTGCTCGTCTCCCAGTCGCCGATCGCGACCGCCCAGAGTTCCTGCTTGAGGCCGTCGCGCACCGCCTCGCGCACGGTGCGCTCGCGGTCCGCGAGCAGCGGCAGGTAGGTCCACTCGTAGAGCCGCTGCTTCAGTTGTCGCAGGTCGAGCGGCTGCTCGGGGTCCTTCCAGACGTGCGGCGCGACCTTCGAGGCGAAATAGGTCGCCCCGACCCTGTCGAGGATCTTCGGCGTGCCGTAGTCCTGGTCGGACAGCCGCGCGACCACGCGGTTGGCGACCTGGTCGCCCTTCACGGCCGGAACGGGGAGGGAGAGCGTCGCCAAGCCGTCGGCTGTCGGGTAGTAGACCCAGCGGTAGGCGGTGACGACCGCCGTCCGGAGGCTCTCCTGCTTCTCCTTGGCCCGGGCGGCAAGGTCGCGTTCCTCGGCCGGGGAGACGTCCAGCCCATGTCGGTGCCCCGCCTCCCGCACCCCCTCGTAGGCCAGCACCTCGCGCATCGCCTGCTCGGCGCGCCGCCAGAGCTCCCGGTCCGGGGCGATGAGGAGCAGGGCGTTTCGCCACTGCCGCAGCCCGCCGCCGACGCGGTCCCAGAGGGCCTCGATGCGCGGCGCGGCCTCGGGCTGGCCGCCGCCGTCGTCACCGACCATGAACGTCGGAGGCAGGATCGCGATCGACGCGGCCGCCTGGTCGGCGATCGCGCCGTCGGCGCCCGCCCACTCGAGGACCTTGAAGCCGGCTGGCGACCCCGTGACGCCCCGCAGCCCGGCCCGCAGACGCTCGCTGACGACGTGGTCCGGCTGGGTCTCGGCCGACTGCGCGATCACCCGGTAGAGGTTCGGCCGGGTCTGGAACCGCAGCAGGTCGCCCTCGCGGTGGACGAACCAGAGCCGTTCCTCGAGCGAGCCGAGGATCTCCGTGACGTACTCCGGGCCGAGCCCCGGGCCGACCGTGCCGAGCCGGAGGTCGGACGGGAGCGCGCCGGCCCGGTGGAGGCCGCCGAAGGAGTGCATCAGCAGCGTGGTGGCGATGCCGCGGGCGACGTGGAACCGCTGGTAGTCGCCGCCCAGCTGCTCGTCGAGCATGTCGGCGTGGGCGTCGCCGCCGAGGATGTCGGCCGCGATCACGCCGTCGTAGCCGCCCATGCTGCCCGCCGCGCTGACGATCCGGGACTTGATCGCGTCGCGCTCGAGGTTGACGTGGGCCGACTGGATCGCGTGCGCCGGGCGCTGCGCCACCCACTGGTCGGCGACGACGTTCGCCAGCAGCTGCAGCACGGTGCGGGTGCGCGGGAAGTCGGTCTCGGTCGACCATTTCTTGTAGAGGACGTCGATCAGCTCCGGGTGGAAGGGGTACGCGGCGATCTGCTGCTCCCGGTAGTCGGCGGTGAAGACCGCCGGGTCGTAGAGCTCCCGGTTCCGCTCGTAGGTCGCGCGGTAGGCGTCGACCGCGCGCGTCGCCGCGGCGCGGTCGACCGGCGCGAAGAGCCGCCGCGCCATCAGGGTGTAGATCTCGCTGTCGTTGACCGGCGTCCGCTTGGCGACGACGCGGTCGGCGCGGGCCTGCAGTTCCTCGAGGATGCCGAGCTGCCCCTGCAACTCGGTCGGGTCGAGGCCGCCGAACTCCTTCCGGCTCTTCGGCAGCGAGATCATGACGACGACGCCGGGGACGTTGCCCGCCTCCTGCAGCAATTCCTGCACGAACTGGATCGTCTGCCGGTAGAGGTTCTGCGTTTTCCGCTGGTTGGCGAACTTCAGCTTCTGCAGGTAGCTGACGAGTTCGTCGATCAGGATCAGGCAGGGGGAGGCGGCTTGCAGGATCTGGCGGAAGACCGCGTTGCCCGGCGCGGTCCCCGCCGAGTCGGACGACGCGACCAGCTTCCCGTAGCGGGCCGGGTCGAGTTGCCAGGCGATCTCGCCCCAGAGGGTGTAGACGGCCGCGCCGTTGTCCTTCAGCTCGGGCTCGACCCCCATCTCGTAGCCGTCGACCACCGCGACCTTGACCCCCGGCGGGATGGCGACGTCGCCGAGGGCCTCGCGCACGCCCGGCACCGCGAGCGCCTTCCCCGGGTCGCGCACGAGGTGGTAGAGACTGAGCAGGGCATGGGTCTTGCCGCCGCCGAAGGGGGTCTGCATCTCGGTGACGGCCGGCCCGTCGCCGCCGGCGAGGCGGCTGGCCGTGTCCCGGATGGTCTGCTTCAGGTTCTCGGTGAAGTAGGTCGCGCCGAGGAAGCGCTCCGGGTCGAGGTAGTCGGCGCGGGCCGCGCCCTTGTGGACGCCGCCGAGGGTGGCGGCGAAGATCGACTCGTCGATGGTGCTCGGGTTCTTGAACGAGTCGTGCGGCGCGGCGACCTCCCACCACCACGGCAGCTCCCCCTTGGCGGTCGGCGCGGCGGGCGCGTCGGCGGCGCGCCCCTTCGCCGTCGACGGCCCGTTCCCCGGCTCGTGCCCCAGCAGGCGCTGGCGGACCGCCTCGACCTGCGCCGCCTCGGGACGGTTCGCGTCCCGCAGCAGTTCCCAGGCGATGTAGAGGGCGTTGGCCGCCTCGTCGGCGGGGATGTCGCCGGACGGGGGGTGGGCCCACTGCTGGCGTCGCTTGTTGACCAGGTCCATCGCCGCGCCGGCTTGCCGGTAGTCGGGGAAGGAGCGCTTGAGGCCGAGATTGTGGGAGTACTGCACCACCGGCTTGAAGTGGGCGGTGTCGAGCAGGTCGAGCCGCGGCTTGCCGGGGTTCTGCTCCAGGTCGCGCAGCAGGTTCTCGCGCTGGCGGTCGCGCAGCGCGAGGACGACGCCCTCCTGCCACCAGTCGCCCGTGTGGCACTTGGGCAGTTCCTCTGCCAGCAGGGCGCGCATGGCCTCGATGTAGATCTTGATCCCCTCGCCGAGGAGGGCGTGGTTGCTGGTCGCCATCGACCGTCCCCCTTGGTTGCCATCCGTCCCGTGCCCGTCGCGCGGCGGGCGGGTTACGCCTCGTCGAAGCCCGGGAGGCTCGCGGTGCGCGGCTCGGCGGCCGCGCTCCCGGCGGCAACCGGCGGCCGCGGCGCGGCGGCGCTG
>JBDHZS010000293.1:0-3583 GCA_039812025.1 Nocardioides sp.
GTTCGTCGCCACGCCCGCCTCCGAGGAGACCGGCCCGCCGCGGCTCAGCGTCGTACCGGACCCGGAGGCGGACGCCAAGCAGCTCGCCGCCGCCAGGGAGCGGCTCGCCGACGCCGAGGCCGCGCTGCGCGCCGCGAGTGAGGGCGTCGCGGGGGCGAGCGACCGGCTCGGGGCCGCCACCGCGCGCGGGTTGCAGGTCCAGTCGGAGCTCGACGAGCTGCGTCGCCGGCTCGCCGAGGCCGAGGAACGGCTCGAGGAGGTCGACGGCGAGATCCTGAGCGCCGAGGATGTGCTGGCCGGCGCCCGGCGCGAGGAGGCGGGCGCGCTGCGGTCGCGGGATGCCGCCGCGACGAAGGTGCGCGCCCTCGAGCGCTGAGTCGCCGTCGGGGGTCCGCGTAGGATCACCGCCATGGCAACCACGCGCGACAAGGACCGACCCGCCCCGAGCGCGCTGGAGGACGCCGCCGTCGTGCCGGACGACGACGGCCCGATCGATCGGCTGACCTCCACCGCGCGCGACCTCGGCATCGACGGACTGGGGCCGCTGCCCTCGGCGCAGGCGATGGCCGAGGAAGCGCTCGCCGACTCCGACGGCGACGTCGAGGCGGCCGTCAAGCGGGTCGCCCGCCGCCACCTGGCAGGCGGCGCGATCGGCGGCTTCCTGACCAGCCTCGGCGGCTTCGTCACCATGCCGGTGGCGCTGCCGCTCAACGTCGCCGAGTTCTACGTCCAGGCCACCCGGATGGTCGCCGGGATCGCGCACCTGCGCGGCTACGACCTCCAGGACCCGTCGGTCCGCGCCGCCGTGGTGCTCACCCTCGTCGGTTCCGACCTCGACGAGGTGCTGACGAAGGCGGGCGTGGCCGCCCCGTTGGGCGCCGGGCGGGTGGCGTCCTTCGCCACCGGGCAGCTCCCGCCGTCGGTGATGATGATCGTGAACAAGGGCATCGGCTTCCGGCTGCTGCAGAGGGCCTCCGCCGGCCGGCTCACCTCCCGGTTGGGCCGCGGCGTACCGCTCGTCGGCGGCGCCATCGGCGGCGGCCTCGACGCCTACATGATGAAGCGGATCGCCGACCACGCGATGATCGAGTTCCCGGCCCGCTCCTGATCAGGACCAGGCCAGGCTGCGGCGTACGGCCTCGGCCCAGCGGGCGTGCGCGGCGTCGGCGTCCTCCCGCGACGCGGCGGGTGTGAAGCGGCGCTGCAGCGCCCACGTCTCGTGCAGTTCGTCGGTGGACGACCACACCCCGGTGCCCAGGCCCGCGAGGAACGCGGCGCCGAGCGCGGTGGTCTCCACGATCTCCGGCCGCTCGACGGCGACGCCGACCTGATCGGCCTGCAGCTGGCAGAGCAGGTCGTTGGCGGCCGCGCCACCGTCGACCCGCAGGCTCGAGAGCTGCGGCATCGTGTCGAGCACGTCGCGCACCTCGAACGTGATCGCCTCGAGCGTGGCGCGCACGATGTGGGCACGGGTGGTGCCGCGGGTCAGGCCGATGATCAGGCCCCGGGCGTGCGGGTCCCAGTGCGGTGCGCCCAGCCCGGTGAGTGCCGGCACGAAGACCACCCCGCCGCTGTCCTCCACGCTCTCGGCGATCGCCTGGGTGTCGCCGGCGGAGTCCACGATCTGCAGGCCGTCGCGCAGCCACTGGACCGCGGAGCCGGTGACGAAGATCGCGCCCTCCAGGGCATAGGTCGTCACGCCGTCGGGCGAGCGCCAGGCGGCGGTGGTCAGCAGGCCGGCGTCGGAGCTCACGGGCGTGGTGCCGGTGTTGGTGAGGATGAAGGACCCGGTGCCGTAGGTGCACTTGGAGTCGCCCTCGGCGAAGCAGGTCTGGCCGAAGAGCGCCGACTGCTGGTCGCCCGCGACCCCGGCGATCGGCAGATCCAGGCCGCAGAACGCCGACGGGTCGGTGGTGGCGATCTCGCCCCAGTTGGGCACGAGCTCGGGGAGCGCGTCGGCCGGTACGCCGAAGAGCTCGCACAACTCGGGGGACCAATCGCCGGCGGCCAGGTCGAAGAGGAGGGTGCGCGAGGCGTTCGACACGTCCGTGACGTGGTGGAGCCCGCGGGTCATCCGCGCGATGAGATAGGAGTCGACGGTGCCGATCGCGTAGCGCCCGGAGACGACCAGGTCCCAGGTGTGCGGCTCGTTCTCGCGCAGCCAGGCGAGCTTGGTGCCGGAGAAGTAGGGGTCGAGCCGCAGCCCCGTCAGCTCGGAAACCCGCGGCCCGTGACCGTCCTCTGCCAGGCGAGCGCAGATGTCTGCGGTGCGCCGGTCCTGCCACACGATCGCGCGGCGCGGCGAGGTGAGGGTCTCGCGATCCCAGAGCACGATCGTCTCGCGCTGGTTGGTGATGCCGACGGCGGTGAGCTGCCCGGTGCGCTCGGCGTCGTACGACGACAGGACGGCCTTCGTCGCGGCCAGCGCGGCCTGCCAGATGTCCTCGGGCGTGTGTTCCACCCAGCCCGGCTGCGGGAAGTGCTGCTCGAACTCCTGGTAGCCCTTCGCCGCGATCCGGCCCTTGGGGGGCACCACGACGGCGGTGACCCCGGTCGTCCCCGCATCGATCGCCAACACGCTCATGAGATGCACCCTAGTGGCGCGGCATGGGTAAGCTCGAGCGAGTTGCGTTTGGAACGATCTAATACGAACAGGAGTGGCCATGCGCGTCGGAGTCCTCACCGGTGGCGGTGACTGTCCAGGCCTCAACGCGGTCATCAGGGCCGTGGTCCGCAAGGGCGTCAAGATCCACGGTTTCGACTTCGTCGGCTACCGCGACGGGTGGAAGGGGCCCCTGGAGGGGCTGACCGTCCCGCTCGGGATCAAGCAGTGCCGGGGCATCCTGCCGCGCGGCGGCACGATCCTGGGCTCCAGCCGGACCAACCCCTTCAAGTTGGACAACGGCGTCGAGCAGATCAAGGACAACCTGGCCCGCGACGGCGTGGAGGCACTGGTCGCCATCGGCGGCGAGGACACCCTCGGTGTCGCGACGAAGCTGGCCGACCTCGGCGTCAACGTCGTCGGCGTGCCGAAGACCATCGACAACGACCTGTCCGGCACCGACTTCACCTTCGGCTTCGACACGGCGGTCAACATCGCCACCGAGGCGATCGACCGGCTCCACACCACCGCCGAATCGCACCACCGGGTGCTCGTCGTCGAAGTGATGGGCCGGCACGCCGGGTGGATCGCGCTGCACTCCGGGATCGCGGGCGGCGCCAGCATGGTGCTGGTGCCTGAGGTGCCGTTCGACGTCGCCGAGGTCTGCACGAAGGTCGAGGAGCGGTTCCAGAGCCAGTATTCGCCGATCATCGTGGTCTCCGAGGGCGCCGTACCGGCGGAGACCGAGGGCGAGGACGGGATGACGCTGGTGTCGGGGGAGCGCGACGCCTTCGGGCACGTGCGCCTCGGCGGCATCGGCGACCGGCTGGCGAACGAGATCGAGCGACGCACCGGCAAGGAGGCGCGCGCCGTGGTGCTCGGCCACATCCAGCGCGGCGGCACCCCGACCGCGTTCGACCGCTGGCTCGCCACCCGCTTCGGGCTCCAGGCGATCGACGCGGTCGCCGAGGGCGACTTCGG
>JBDHZS010000294.1:0-3559 GCA_039812025.1 Nocardioides sp.
TCTGCGACCGCAGCGGTCACGCGCACGCCCTCGGCCGCGGCCAGCCCGCGGGCGCGGGTCGTCACCGCGGCGACCGGCTGCCGGCGCTGCCGGGTCAGCTCGCGCAGCTCGTCCCCGTCGAGCGCGGCCTGCGCCTCCCGCAACGCCGCCCCCACCGCGAGCACCTGCGCGACCTGCTCGGACTCGCGCCGCGCCAGGAGGTTGACCACCCAGGCCGCCAGCGACGGCTTGCGCAACGCCTTCACCCGAGCAGCCAGCTCCCTGTCGTCGGTCCGCAGCTGCCGGGCGCGGGCGTCCCGCGCCGCGGTGAACTCCGGCAGCGCCAGCGCGTAGAGCCGGTCCGCCTCGGCGAGGAGCGCCTCAGTCGTCACTGTCCAGCCCCTGCTGGATCGCCCAGCGGGTCAACTCGACGCGGTTGTGGAGCTGCAGCTTGCGCAGGGTGTTCTGCACGTGGTTCTGCACCGTGCGGTGGGAGAGGACGAGCCGCTCGGCGATCTGCTTGTAGCTCATCCCCTTCGCGACCATCTTGAGGACCTCGGTCTCCCGGTCGGTCAGGCGCGGGGTGTCGTCGTCCGGCCCCTCGGTCATCCGCCGGAACTCCCCCAGCACCAGGCCCGCCAGGCCTGGGGTGAAGACCGTGTCGCCCGCCGCCACCCGTCGTACCGCGTCGATCAGCTCGCTCGCCGACGCCGACTTGACCAGGTAGCCGGTGGCACCCGCCTTGACCGCGCCGAGCACGTCGGCCTGCTCGCCGGAGGCCGACAGGATCAGCACTCGCGCACCCGGGTCCGCCGCGAGCACGTCGGAGGTCACCTGGACGCCGGTGCGGCCGGGCAGCTGCAGGTCGAGTACGACGACCTCGGGCCGTGCGGCACGGAACCGCGCCACCGCCTGATCGCCGTCACCGGCCACCGCGACCACGTCGAAGCCGGCGGCCGCGAGGTCGCGCTCGACCGCGTCGCGCCACATCGGATGGTCGTCGACGACCATCACCCTCACCGGCCGGGGGTCCTCCACCATGGCCGACAGGTTAGCCGCACACCGTTCGGCACGTTTGCTCCCTTTCGAGCAGTCTGCTCCCTTTCGTAGGGGGAGCAAACTGTTCCAAAGGGAGCAGACTCCTCGGACGACGCCGTCAGCCGGGCCGCTGGTAGCGGCCACGGCGGTGCACGAGCGCGTCGCCGTCGCCGAGTTCGGCGTGCTCGATCCCGCAGGTCGCGAGCACCGACCAGCCCACCTCGCGGGCCTCCTCCAGCCGGATCCCGGCCCAGGAGGACGCCGCAGCGAGCCGGGGGCCCCACTCGGTGTCGACGAAGTCGAAGCCCGGCTGCCGGAAGGCGCCGCCCGGCGCGGGTGCGACTCCGGCGAACATGTCGGCCAGGTCGCGGTGGGGCCACTGCAGCAGGCAGACCGCCGCCGTGCGGGTCGCCTCCAGCCGCTCCCACAGGTCGGAGTCGGGGTCGAGGAGCCCCAGCATCCGCCCGGGCTCGCCGCCGGCGACCAGCACCGAGGAGACGGTCAGCCCCGCCCGGGAGCGGCCCGCGCCGGCGCACCAGAGGGTGACCGCCCCGCCGAGGCGGCCGCGCAGCCGTCGTACCGGATCGCGGTCGGGCTCCGGCGCGGCGAAGGGATGGGTGTCGTGGATGGTCACGCCGGCGCCTCCAGCGGGATGCTGAGCTCCCACTCGGTGCCGAAGGAGCCGGTGGCGAGTTCGGCGGTCCCGCCCAGATCCGCGACGCGGCCGCGGATCGATTGGGACACGCCGAGTCGGCCCTCGGACTCGGCCGCCGCGAGCCGGTCCGGCGCGATGCCCGGGCCCTCGTCGCGGACGCCGACCACGACCCGGTCGCCGACGACCTCCAGCAGCACCCAGGCCGGCGCGTCCGCACCCACGTGGGCGCGGACGTTGTCCAGGCACGCCTGGACGGCGGCGACGACCTCGCGGGCACGATCAGCCGCCATCGGCACCTCCCCGGCGGGGGTCGCGACCGTCACCGAGGCCGACGCGAGCCGCTCCAGACCGGCGACGAGGTCGGCCACCAGGTCGGCGCGGGAGCCGACCGCGGAACCCGCGGGCTCCGCGGCACCGACCGAGTCCTGCCGCCGGATCAGCGCCCGCAGCTCGGCCTCCTGCTCGCCGGCCATCCGCGCCAGGTCCGCGAAGTCGCCCCCGAGCTCGGCGCCGCGACGCTGCACCAGCGCGAGCACCTGCAGCACGCCGTCGTGGACCGCGCGGGCCAGCCGGGTGCGCTCCTCGGCGATCGCCGCGGCCCGCTGCGCCTCGTCCCGCTCCACGGCCATCCGCTTCAGGCTCTCGCACGCGTAGCCGATGATCGGCCCGCCGAGCATCAGCAGGAAGACGTTGCCGTAGTTGGTCTGTGTGATCTCGGGCCGGATCCACACGTCGACGACCGACAGGCAGGCCGCCGCGACGAGGCCGCCCTTCCAGCCCCACACCACCGCCCACGCGATCAGCACCCCCATCACCCAGAAGCCGGGGACGGTCGCCCCGAGATTGGGCCCCTTGAGCAGCGGCGAGATCCCCATCAGCGTCATCGCGACGGCGAGGTCCGCGACCAGCAGCAACGGGGTACGACGTTGCGCGGCGCCGTACGCCCACACCACCAGGCCTGTCCAGACCACCATGACGACCAGGGCGAGCGCCCCGGCGGCCGGCCGGTCGTAGTTCTGCCAGCGCCACAGGTTGAGCCCGATCGAGTTGACCAGCACGATCACCCGCAGCACCGCGAGTGCGTCGAGGAGCTTGTCCTCGACGGCGAGGGCCGCGGGCACGCGAGCGTCGGCGAGGCTCTGGATCAGGACGCGCGCCTCTCGTCGGTCTCCCGGACGCGGCGGATCCTGCGGCCCGGCTGGCGCGCCCACTCGGCGTACTTGTCGACGTACTCCTGCTCGGAGAGACGCATGATCTCGTACATGATCTCGTCGGTGATCGAGCGCAGGATGAAGCGGTCGTTCTCCAGGCCGTCGTAGCGGCTGAAGTCCAGCGGCTTGCCGAACCGGACGACCGGTCGGGTCCAGGTGCCGAACTTCTTGCCCGGCGGCGCGACGACGTCGGTGCCGACGACGGCGACCGGGATCACCGGCACGCCGGTCTCGAGCGCGAGCCGGGCGACGCCGGTCTTGCCCCGGTAGAGCCGGCCGTCGGCCGAGCGGGTGCCCTCGGGGTAGATCCCGAAGAGCTCGCCCTCGTCGAGGATCTTCTTGGCCGCGGAGAGCGCGCCCTCGGCCGCCGACGCGGAGGTCCGGTCGATCGGAACCTGGCCGGAGCCGGAGAAGAACTTGCGCTGGAACCAGCCCTTGACGCCCGGGGAGGTGAAGTACTCCGCCTTCGCCACGAACGTCACCCGGCGGGGCAGGGTGAGCGGCATGAAGAGCCAGTCGGCGTAGGAGAGGTGATTGCTGGCCAGGATCGCCGGGCCGTCCTCGGGGACGTTCTCCTCGCCCTCGGTCACCGGTCGGAAGACGATCCGCAGCAGGGGCCCGATCGCCACCCACTTGAGGAACCAGTACAGCACCAGCGGCCCTTTCTAGCCCGGCC
>JBDHZS010000295.1:0-3543 GCA_039812025.1 Nocardioides sp.
GGGCGGATCGACCAGCGTGCCGTCCGCACCCTGGTCCACCGCCGGATCGCCGACGTACCCGGCGCTCCCGACATCGGACCGCACGGGCTGCGCCACACCGCGGCCACCCACCTGCTCGAGGGCGGCGCCGACCTGCGTTCGGTCCAGGAGTTGCTCGGCCACGCGTCGCTGGCCACGACCCAGCGGTACACCCACGTCACGACGGACCGGCTGCGGCGCGCTTATGCCCAGGCGCACCCGCGGGCGTGAGGCCGCTGCGCTTCAGAGTCGCGCTGGGCTCTGCGGCCGTGCTGCTTCGTCGGGTTATCTAGGTGGAGTGGTACTTCTCGGGGTGGGTACGCCTTGCAGAGTGTCGCCCCGCCTGCATAACTTGATGAAGCGGAGGTAGGTGGGGTCAGCGGGTGCGGGACGCCCGCTTGAACGCCGCGCTGGGCTGGACGCCGGAGACGGCGTGCTCGACGAGCAGGCTGGTGGTGGCGGTGGGAGTCGTCGTGGTGATCAGGTGCCAGGGCCGCGCGAGCGGTGTGCCCGCGGCCTCGCGCGCCTCGAGGTCGCCGGCGGCCAGCTGGCGGGCCACGGCGTCGGCCGAGGCGAGCGTGACGCCCAGGCCGAGGACCGACGAGGTGATGACCGCCCCCTGCGAGCCCAGCGAGAGCACGGGCGGGTCGATCCCGAGCGCCTCGATGAGGCCGAGCGTGCTCGCCCGGGTGCCCGAGCCGGGTTCGCGCAGCAGCCAGGTGGCCTCGGCCAACTCGGCCGGGTAGTCGGGCGAGGCGACCACGATCAGCGAGTTCGCCCGCGTCGCCCGCGACACCAGGCCCCGGCCGGGCAGCGGCCGCCCGGCGACCACGACGTCGAGGTGGTGGTCGGCCAGCCGGTTGAGGATCTGGTCGCGGACCCCGACCTCCAGGGTCACCTCCACGTCCGGGAACCGCTCCCGGAAGCTCGCCAGCAGCACCGGCAGCAGGTATTCGCCCGCGGCGGTGACGCAGCCCAGCCGCAGCCGGCCCGCCTCGGGAGCCACCGCGTTGCGCGCCGCCACGACGCTCTCGTCGACCAGCCCCAGGATCTGCCGGGAGTACGACGCGAAGAGGGCCCCCGACGCCGTCAGGCTCAGCCCCCGTCCCTGACGCTCGAAGAGCGTCACCCCGACCTCCTGCTGGAGGGCCGCCAGCGACGCCGACACCGCAGACTCGGTCACGTGCAGCTGGGCCGCGGCCGCCCGCGCGGAGCCGCAGTCCACGATGGCCAGGAAGGACCGCAGGCGCGCGGGCGTCATCGGCGGGGCAACCCTTCGCGTGCGTTCACGTGTCGATCATGTCAGCTTGACCGAACCCTCAAGGGTCAGGACTCTCGACCATCAGGATCGGGGGCCGGCGGGCACCCCGAGCACCTGGGCGACCGTGCTGCCCATGCTCGACGGGTCGGGGGCGACCGTGATGCCACACGAGCGAAGGATCTCGACCTTCTCCTGCGCGGACTCGCCGGCGCCCGAGACGATCGCCCCGGCGTGGCCCATCCGCCTGCCCTTCGGCGCGGCCAGCCCGGCGATGTAGGCGATCACGGGCTTGGTCATGTGATCGCGCACGTACTCCGCGCCCTCGGCCTCCTGCCCGCCGCCGATCTCCCCGATCATCACGACCGCGTCGGTGTCGTCGTCGGCCTCGAAGAGCTCGAGGATGTCGCGGAACGACGAGCCGTTGACCGGGTCGCCGCCGATGCCGACGCTGGTCGAGACCCCGATGCCGAGCTCCTTCATCTGGGCTGCGGCCTCGTAGCCGAGCGTCCCGGAGCGGCCGATGATGCCCACCCGCCCGGGCAGGTAGATGTGGCCCGGCATGATCCCGAGCATCGCCGCGCCCGGGGTGATCGTGCCCGCGCAGTTGGGGCCGGTCAGCCGCATCCGCGACTCGGCCCGGTAGCGCCGCATGTAGCGCTTGACGCGCATCATGTCCTGGGTCGGGATGCCGTCGGTGATGCAGACGCAGTAGTCGATGCCCGCGTCGGCGGCCTCCATGATCGCGTCCGCGGCGAAGGGCGGCGGCACGAAGACGATCGACGCGGTCGCCCCCGTCTCCTCGACCGCGTCCTTCATGGTGTTGAAGACCGGGCGGTCGAGCAGCGTCTCGCCGCCCCGCCGGGGAGTGACGCCGCCGACGACCCGGGTGCCGTAGTCGATCATCTCCTCGGCGTGGAAACGGCCGATCCGGCCGGTGAATCCCTGGATCAGGACCTGGGTGTCTGCGTCGAGCAGGATGGCCATTGCCGGCTACCTTCCTGGTCCGGTTGATGGGGCGGATGAGGCGGGCTCCGCGGAGCGGGCGCGGGTACGACGTGCCGCGGCGACCGCGAGCTCGGCCGCCTCGGCGAGGGTGTCGGCGGTCTGGATCGGCAGCCCGGAGCCGGCGATGATCGCCTGCCCCTCCTCGACCCGGGTCCCGGCGAGCCGGACCACGACGGGGACCTGGACGTCGATGGCCGCGAACGCGTCGACCACCCCCTGGGCCACCCAGTCGCACCGGTTGATGCCGGCGAAGATGTTGACCAGCATCGCGGCGACCGACTCGTCCTTCAGGACCGCACGGAAGGCCTTGAGGACCCGCTCGGGCGACGCGCCGCCGCCGATGTCGAGGAAGTTCGCGGGCTCGCCGCCGGCCAGCTCGATCATGTCCAGGGTGGCCATGGCCAGCCCAGCACCATTGATCATGCAGCCGATGTCGCCGTCGAGCCCGACGTAGGCCAGACCCCGGTCGGCGGCGTGGCTCTCGCGGGGGTCCTCCTGGCTCCGGTCGCGGAGCTCGGCGATCTCGAGGTGGCGGAAGAGCGCGTTGTCGTCGAAGGACATCTTCGCGTCCAGCGCCAGCAGCTCGTGGTCCTTGGTGATCACCAGCGGGTTGATCTCGACCATCGCCGCGTCGAGGTCGCGGAAGGCCCGGTAGGCGCTGCGGAAGAGTCGCACCGCCTGCGGCACTAGGTCCTGCGGGATGTCCAGGGCGAAGGCCAGCTCGCGCGCCTGGAACTCCAGGAAGCCGACCGCCGGCTCCACGACGATCCTGACCAGCGCGTCGGGCCGGGACTCGGCGAGCTCCTCGATCTCCATGCCGCCCTCGCGGGAGCCGACCACCATGATCCGCTCGTAGCTGCGGTCCAGGACGATCCCGAAGTAGAGCTCGCGCTCGATCTGGCAGGCGCTCTCGACGTACAGGCGATAGACCGGCTTGCCCTGCGGCCCGGACTGCCGGGTGACGAGACGCGCCCCGAACATGTCGTTCGCGACCGCGTTGACCTCGCGTTCGCTGGTGCAGACCTTGACGCCGCCGGCCTCGCCGCGGCCGCCGGCGTGCACCTGCGCCTTGACGACCCAGGCCGATCCGCCCAGCTCCTTGGCGCGGTACGACGCCTGCTCGGGGCTGTAGACCACGCCGCCGGCCGGGACCGGGACGCCGTACCCGGCGAGCAGCTCCTTGGCCTGGTACTCGTGGACGTCCATGCTCAGCGCCCTCCGCTCGCCGCGATGGCGTCGGCCATCTCGAGGACGGTGCG
>JBDHZS010000296.1:0-3527 GCA_039812025.1 Nocardioides sp.
ACCTTGAGTTCGGGTTGCAGTCACGCACCGGCCGCACGCTGGAACTGACCGGCAGTGCGATCGCCGAGGTCTACCTGGGGCAGCCCGGCCGCGCCGCCGCCCTCGGCGCGCGCGCCGTCGACACCGCGGAGGGGCTTCAGCCCACGCTGCTCGGGGAGGAGCGATCCCTCGACCCGCTGACCGACCGACGTCGATTGGCGGCCTGGGTTCGCGGCACCGTCGAGCGCATGCGGACCCAGGGCGGCATCGAACACGAGTGGTTACGGACGTACATCGCCCGCAACGCGAATCGCTACCACATCTGGGGTGGCCGGCCCCGCGGCCAAGGCATGCCGGCCTTCCCGAAAGGCCGCCCCGCGCCGACCTTCCCAGCCGTCGGCGGCGGAAGGACGCTCCCCGAGGGCTATGACTCGGTCACCTCGGCCGCCTCCTGGTACGCCCGGTGGGCCTCCCGCTGTCTGGACGTCACCCGGAACGAGGGTGCGTTCCTGGCCAAATCGCTGTTCCGCGTTCTGGCCGAGCAACAGATCGTGACCACGATCCTCAACGACGCCGGCGCGACGGTCTACGCCCTGCCGCCCCAGACAGTCCAGGTGGGAACCGTCCCGCTCGACGCGCTCCAACGCCGACGGCACCTGTTGGCCTGCGACGTCTGCCGCACCCAGGTCCCGGGCACCGCCACCACCGTCGACGAGCTCGACGGGGCGCCGTGCCTGCTCGTCCGCTGCACCGGGTTTCTCGGACGAACGGCCCGGGAAGAGAACTTCTACCGCCGGCTGTACAACTCGTCCCGGATGCGGCGAGTCGTCGCCCGTGAACACACATCGCTGCTCACCGCCAAGGAACGACTAGCCTACGAGGACGGGTTCAAGAGCAGCAGCACCGACCCGCAGGCTCCCAATGTGCTGGTCGCCACCCCGACCCTGGAAATGGGCATCGACATCGGCGATCTGTCCACGGTCATGCTCGGATCATTGCCCCGGTCGGTATCGTCCTACCTGCAGCGGGTCGGCCGGGCCGGCCGCAAGACGGGCAACTCACTGGTGTTGGCCTATGTCCGGGGTCGCGGCGAGCACCTGCCGAAGCTGTACGACCCGCTGTCGGTCATCCAGGGCGAGGTTCGACCGCCCGCCACGTTCCTGAATGCCGAGGAAATCCTGCAACGACAGTACGTCGCCCACATCGCCGACCGATTCGCCCGCGACACGGGTCGTTCGGCGCCGCGGGACGCTCGGGACGCCCTCGGGTCCTTGGATCCGGGACGGTGGCTCGGCGACCTGTCGGTCGACTCCGTGCACCACGCCACGGCTTACCTGGACGAGTTCTTGGGCCAGTTCGGCGAGCTGCTCAGCCAGTCCGCGGTCGACGGGCTCCGCGCCTGGGCCAGCGCGGGCGCGGACGGCAGCCCGAGTCCGTTGAGCCTGCACCTGCGACAGGTCGTCCTGCACTGGACGGCCGACCTGGCCGAGCTGGAACGGCGGCGCGCCACAGTCGACGAATCGCTGCCCGAGTTGGAGCGCCGCGACGCGAGCCCGGCCGCTACCGACGATGACCACCGGGCCTACCGGACCGCGCTCGGATCGCGCAAGCTGATCGGCGCGCAGATCGCCGAGCTCACCACGGATTACTGGGTCAGCGCCCTGGAACGCTATGGCGTGTTGCCCAACTACACCCTGCTCGACGACTCGGTGACGTTGGACGTCGGTGTCACCTGGATCGACCCGGACACCTCCAACTTCGTCAGCGACGCGGTCAGCTACACCCGCGGATCACGCACCGCCCTCACCGAACTGGCCCCCGGAAACACCTTCTACGCGCAGGGTTTGGCCGTCCGCATCGACGCGGTCGATCTCGGGTCCGGCGAGGCCAACATCCTGCACGTGCAGGCCTGTGCGCAATGCGGCTGGCTCGGCGGCACGGGCCACGGGTCGCCGGCCGTGTCGGCGTGCCCACGGTGTCTCAACACGGCGGTGGCCGACGTCAGCCAAAGGCTGCAGATCGTCGACCTCAAGAAGGTGTCGGCCGAGGTCAGACGGGACGAGGCACTCATCAGCGACCTGCGCGACGATCGGCACAGCGAGTCGTACACCGTCGTGGTCGCGGCCGACCTCGACCCGGCCCACCTCGGACGGTCCTGGTTCGTCACCGATCTCGAGATCGGGGCGGAATACCTGCGGCGCCTGGACATCCGATGGCTCAACCTGGGCCGCCGCAACTCCCAGGGGCATCAGCGGATCATCGCCGGACGCGAGGTCACCACCGGCCTGTTCCGGCTCTGTTCGTCCTGCGGACAGTTGGACACCGAGGCCGGCGCGAACAACCTCAACGAACATCGCAGCTGGTGCCGGCTCCGCCGTGCGACCGCCGAGGACGTGCGTGACATCGCCCTGGCCCGCACGCTGAGCACCCAGGGCGTCCTGGTCCATCTGCCCGGCCGGCTCGAACACGACCCCTTCGCCCACCCGAGCCTCAGCGCGGCCGTACTGCTCGGACTACGGCAGGTGATCGGCGGATCCCCGGAACATCTCGACGTCACCGTCATTGGCGATGCGCTGCGCGCCCCCGAGCAGCGGGCGCTACTACTGCACGACACCGTCCCCGGCGGCACCGGGTACCTCGCCGAGTTCGCCGATCCGGCCAAGGTATGGGCCGCTCTGGCGGCCGCCTGGGCCAAGGTCCGGGACTGCCCGTGCAAGGAGGAGGAACGGCTCGCCTGTCACCGGTGCCTGCTGCCGTTCGCCCGGGTCTGGGAACTCGACGTGGTGTCCCGGCAGAGCGCCTTCAACGCGCTGTCCGACCTGCTCGGCGTGACCGGCACCGACGAACCGGTCTACGACGACTGGGTGGCGTCGCTGACGCATCAACCGCCACCCCCGCCCCCACCGACGGACGAGTCGTTCCTGGAGGGCGCCTTCTACACCGCCTTCATCAACCGTCTGCGGGAGCAGGGCGCGACCGTGCTGGAGCACCCCGGCACCTACGGGACGACGGCCGTCATCACCATCCAGGGCACCACGCCGCGACGATGGACCCTCCGTCCCCAGGTGCCGCTCGGTTACGTCCAACCAGACTTCGTGCTCAGCACACCATCCCTGCCCGAGATCGCGATCTTCGCCGACGGCAAGCGTTTCCACGCCTCGGTCGAACACAACCGAATGGCCGACGACGCCGACAAGCGAGCCCAGCTCAGGGACAGCGGTTACGTCGTCTGGTCCTTCAGCAACAACGACCTGGCCCGCTTCCGGGATCGCATCGATCAGACTCCGTCCTGGTGTACCTCGCAGGGTGCCAACCTGGTGCGATCCACTTTCCAGGTACGGCCCGCCGTGCTTGCCCAATTGGACCGTGACCCGATCAGTCAGTTGCTGACGCTGATCCTGTCCCCCGACCTTGACGACCGTCGAAAGCTCGGTCGTGTCCTGCCGTACCTGTTCCTCACCGGCCGACCCACGCAGCGCTGCCCGCTCCCCGGACTCGGCGACGCCGCGTTACGGCTCCTCGATGGCGAGCCGGCGCTCGGAGTGACG
>JBDHZS010000297.1:0-3482 GCA_039812025.1 Nocardioides sp.
CCCGATCGACCGGACGACCTTCGTCGGATCTAGACTGAATCCGTCGGATCTGCGGCCGATCGATGACGCCGCCGGAGGATCGTCGTACCCCTGAGAAAATCCTGAGAAAAAACCTCTCAGAATTGTCCGACATGCGGACACTCTGGGCTCGGATCCTGGATCACACCGTGATCTGGAGCCGCTCGAAGATCTCCCCGGTCGCCGTCGACCTGTTCAGCGTGTAGAAGTGCAGGCCGGGCGCGCCGCCCGCCAGCAGGTCCTCGCAGAGCTCCGAGGCCAACGCGATCCCCTCGGCGCGCAGCCGGGCCGGGTCGTCCGCGAAGCGACCCAGGCGCGACCGCACCGGCTCGGGCACCGGGTGGCCCGACAGCTCGGCCATCCGGGTCACCTGGCGCAGGTTCAGGATCGGCATGATCCCCGGCACGATCGGGATCTCGACGCCGGCGGCACCCGCCCGGCGGACCAGGCCCGCGTAGTCCTCCGCGGCGAAGACCATGTCGGTGACCGCGAACTGGGCCCCCGCCCGCTGCTTGGCCGCCAGCACCCGGCTGTCCGCCTCCAGCGACGGCGCCGCCGGGTGGCCCAGCGAGAACGCCGCGACGCCGATCTCGAAGCCGCCCCGATCGGCGGCGAGAGCCACCAGGTCGCTGGCGTGCGCGAGCCCGCCCGGCGCCGGCCGCCAGTCCGCCCGGGGCCCGGCCTCGGGATCGCCGCGGAGCGCCAGCACGTGCTCGATCCCGGCGGCGGCGTACTCGTCCAGGATGCCCGCCAGCTCGGCGCGCGCATGGCCGACGCAGGTCAGGTGCCCGACCGGCGTCAGCGACGTCTCCGCGGCGATCCGCCCGGTGATCCGGACCGTGGCGTCCCGCGAGGATCCTCCAGCGCCGTAGGTCACGGAGACGAACGTCGGCCGGTAGGGCTCGAGGTCGGTGATCGCCTGCCACAGCTGCGCCTCGCCCGCGGCGTCGCGCGGCGGGAAGAACTCGAACGAGAAGCTGCGCTCGCCACGCTCGATCAGCTGCCTCAGGCTCGGTCGGCTCATGGTCACCGATCGTAGGTTCCGCGCCGGGCCGCCCCCAGCGGTGTCCACGTGGTGTCGGGCCCCCGGCCGCGGCCCGGATCGGCGTTACAGTGACCGGCCCCGGGCAGGCTCCGGGCGGGCTCCGGGCGGGCTCATGAGGCCCGCTCGCGGGGGCCGCCGGGTCGAGGGCCGTAGGCTCGCCCCGTGCCACCCGACGAGCTGACATCCGACGAGCGGTTCCGCGAGGAGATCTGGGCGTCGTTGGCGGAGTTCCTCGACGAACAGGCCCACCGGCTCGCCCCGTTGGGGCCCGACGCGGCGCGGCTGCTCGCGGAGGCACGCCGGGCGTCGCGCGGCGGCAAGCGGTTCCGGGCCGGGTTCTGCTACTGGGGGTTCAGGGCCGTGAGTCCCGTCGTACCCGACGAGAAGGCGCTGCTGCGCGCCTGCGCCAGCCTCGAACTGCTGCACGCGAGCGCGCTCGCCCACGACGACTACATGGACGCCTCCGACACCCGGCGCGGCCGGCCGGCGACGCACCGGCTGTTTGCCGGCGAGCACCGGCGAGACGGCTGGCGCGGGGACTCGGAGCAGTACGGCGCCGCCGCCGCGATCCTCCTCGGCGACCTCCTGCAGAGCTGGGCCGACGAGCTGCTGCGCCGCTGCGGGCTGCCGGCCGAGCCCGTGCTCGCCGCGCTGGAGGTCTTCGACGCCTGCCGCACCGAGGTGATCGCGGGGCAGTTCCTCGACGTCTCCGTGCAGGCCCGAGGCGCCGCCGACGTCGAGACGGCGATGACCGTGCTGCGCTACAAATCCGCCAAATACTCCATCGAGCGGCCGCTCCACGTCGGCGCCACGCTGGCCGGCGCCGACGCGACCCAGCTGGCTCAGCTGTCGGCGTACGGGCTGCCCCTCGGCGAGGCGTTCCAGCTGCGCGACGATCTGCTGGGCGTCTTCGGCGACCCGGCGCAGACCGGGAAGCCCGCGGGCGACGACCTGGTCGAGGGCAAGCGGACCGTGCTGGTCGCGCTGGCGCTCGACGCCCTCGCCGCGAGCGACCCGGCGGCGGCCGCGCGGCTCGACGACGGGCTGGGCACCGACCTGGACGAGGCACAGGTGGCGCAGCTTCGGGAGCTGATCTCCGACTCCGGCGCGCCCGACCAGGTCGAGCAGGTGATCGGCATGCTCGCCTCGCGCTCGCTGGCGGCGCTCGATGCCGCGGACGTCGACGACCACGCGCGCGCCCGGCTCGCCGCGCTGGCCGACGCGGTCACCCACCGCTCCGTGTAGCCACCCGGCTCAATCGAGCGATTCGAGATCCGGCTGCTCGGGTCCGTCTCCGCGCAGTACGACGCAGAACGGGTCGCCGCGCTCGGAGTCGACCCGGCCGGCGAGCACCGCCAGCGCTATCGAGAACGCGCGCGCATCCCGCCGGGCCAGCGCCCCCCAGCCGTCCCAGAGCAGCACGGTGCCCCCGGTGCTGCTCCCGATGCCACTCCCGGGGCCGGATCCGACGTCGTCCAGGCAGTCGGCGAGCGCGTCGAAGTTGCGCCCGTAGTAGTCGGGGAAGCCCAGCGCCGCACCGATCGCGGCCAGGAACTCCGCCTTCGCCTCGTCCCCCGCCTCACGCCCGTCCTCCGGCTCGGCCTGGTCCACGGTATGGAGGTAGGCGAACGCCCAGTCCGCGCCCTCGACCGTGTGTTGCACGTCGGCGGCATCGAAGGCGGCGTGCCACCGGTAGATCCCCGGCGGCCGGTGACCCGCCAGCACCGCGGCCAGCCCGCTCATGGGTTGGCCCCGCGCAGATCGATCCTCTCGAAGGACTCATAGTGGTCCTGGGTCCAGAAGTACCACTCGGGGTCGCCGTCCTCGCCGGGTCGCGGTCCCCCGGTCACGATGCGGCGGGCACCCCGATGGGTCAGCCCGGGGGTCGGCACGGTGTATTCGCGGTAGTAGCCGCGCGGCCGCTCGGGCAGCAGCCCCTCGAAGTTGCCGAAGGTGATCCCGTCCCGCTCGTAGGGGAACGGGCCGCCCTGATCGATCAGCTTCAGCGTCTGGTGCGCCTCGGCCGGCAACGCGTCGTAGGACACCCAGGGCAGGCCGGTGTCCTCATCGACGTCGCCCGGGTCCGGAGCCGGCCCGATCTCGGCCGGCTCGGAGACCTCGGGCGCGCCGGAGCCCTGCTCGCTCCCGGGATCCCCCTGACCAGAGAGGAACCACCAGGCGGCCGCGGCGACGGCGACCAGCAGCAGCGCCAGCGACCGGAGCCGCCGCGACCGTGCCACCATGGGCTACAGCGCCATCGCCTGCGCGCGCCGCTTGACCTCGCTGCCGCGGTTCTCACGCAGCGCGTCGATCGGGCGTCCGGGCAGGTCCTGGTCGGTGAAGAGCCACGCGATCGCCTCGCGGTCGTCGTACCCGCCGTCGTGGAGCAGCGTCAGCAGGCCCGGCAGCCCCCTGACCA
>JBDHZS010000298.1:0-3444 GCA_039812025.1 Nocardioides sp.
CAGCCGGCTCGCGCCACGCCGTACAGCCTGTCGTCGGAGCATTCCTCGCCCACCCAGAACGACTCCCGTGTCTGGCCCTCGAAGACCATCCCGCACGCCTCCAGCACCCGCGCGGACGCGACGTTGTCGGGGTGCAGCGTCGCCTCGACCCGGTGCACCTCGAGGTCGAGGAAGAGGTGGCGGACCAGCGCTCGGGCGGCCTCGGTGGCGTACCCCCTGCCCCAGTGGTCGGGGTGGAAGGTGAAGCCGACGTACCCGGTGCGCCCGCCCCACCGCAGCTCGACGTAGAGGTCGCCGAGGATCACCCTGGGCGCGTCGGCGTCCACGACCGTGATCGTCCAGCCCTCGCCGACGGCCGGCCCGTCCATCGCCGCCCCGGCCGCGGTCGAGGCCACCGCCTGCTCGCGGGTGTAGGGGAGCGGCCAGTCCTGATAGCGGGCGACCTCGGGGAGATTCCTGCGCTGGTACGCCGCCTCCGCATCCGCCAGCACCGGCCCGCGCAGGATCAGCCGCTCGGTGCGGATCGGTTCGAAGGGCATGTCCGCGACCCTAGGCGAGGCCTCTGGTGCCCGCACCTGACTTCTTGGGCGCGCGTTCTGGCGTCTCGTCCGCCGCTCGCCCCTCAGCTTCATCAAGTTATGCAGCCGGGCCGACACTCCCCGCGGCGTACCCACCCCGATAGCTGCTGCTCCACCTGGATAACCAGATGAAGCAGCGGGCCCCCGCGGGCGGCGCCCGGAGTGTGGGCCGTTGCACTCGTGTACGGCGTGCGGAGGCCCACACTTCCGACGTACGCCGCGAGTGTGTGCCGTTGCACTTGTGCCCGCCACCCGGAGGCGCTCTTCCAAACGGGGGCGCGCACTCCTACGGTCGGGGGCACAACCGAGAGGAGCCCAGATGGCATCGCTGACCCTCCGTCACCTCATCGACGGAGCCTGGATCGAGGGCGACGGGCCCGCCGCCGCGAGCACCGACCCGGCGACCGACGGCGAGGTGGTCGCGACCTACCGTGAGGCGGACGAGGACCTGGTCGCCACTGCGGTCGCCGCCGCCGGGGACGCGGCCGCGGGCTGGGACCGCGCGGGGATCCTGGCGCGCGGTCGGATCCTGCGCCGGGCCGCGCTGCTGCTGGCCGAGCGGGCCGAGGAGATCGCCGTACTGATGACCCGCGAGCAGGGCAAGACCCTTCCGGAGTCCCGCGCGGAGGTGGGCGCGTCGGTGGACACGCTGCATTACCACGCCGAGTCCGCGCGGCGCCCCGACGGCGCGACCTACCCGTCGTCGCACCCGGACGAGGTGGTCCGCACGGTACGACGCCCGGTCGGCGTCGTCGGGGTCATCACCCCCTGGAACTTCCCGCTGCAGATCCCGGCGTGGAAGATCGCCCCCGCGCTCGTCCACGGCAACCCCGTCGTGTGGAAGCCGGCGAGCGACACCCCGGCGGTCGCGGCGGCCTTCGCGGAGGTGCTGGTCGACGCCGGGGTGCCGGCGGGCGTGGTCAACATGGTCCTCGGTCCCGGCGCGATCGGCGCGGCGCTCGTGGACCACGAGGACGTGGCCGCGGTGACCTTCACCGGCTCGGTGCCGGTCGGCCACGGCATCCGGGACCGGGTGGTGCCGCGCGGCGTGAAGCTGCAGCTGGAGCTGGGCGGCCACAACGCCGCGCTGGTCTTCCCCGACGCCGACATCCCGACCGCCGCGGACGCGATCGTCGCGGCCGCGATGGGGAGCACCGGCCAGAAGTGCACCGCGACGCGTCGCGTGCTCGCGGTCGGCGGGGTGTACGACGAGCTGCGCGCCGCACTCGCCGAGCGGGTCGCCGCGCTGCGGGTTGGGCCCGGCCTCGACCCGGACAGCCAGATCGGGCCGCTGGTCTCCGACCGCGCGCGGCGCAATGTGGAGGCGGCCATCGACCAGGCAGTGCGCGAGGGTGCGACGGTCGCGGCTCAAGCCGCCGGCCGCGTCGAGAGCTCGGGCCACTACGTCGCCCCCACCCTGCTCGAGGGCGGCGAGGCGCTGGCGATCTGCCGGGAGGAGGTCTTCGGCCCGGTCGCCACGCTGCTGCGGGCCGACCACCTCGACGCCGCGATCGCCCTGGCCAACGCCACCGACTTCGGCCTGACCGCCTCGGTCTTCACCCGCGACGAGCGGACCGTCCGGCGCTGCGTGGACGAGCTGGTCGCGGGGCTGGTGAAGGTCAACGCGCCCTCGACGGGCTCGGAGATCCACGCGCCGTTCGGGGGGCTCCGCGACTCGTCGTACCACGCCCCGCGCGAGCAGAACAGCGACGCCGCGGCGGAGTTCTTCACGGTGACCAAGACGGCCTACCTGCGCCTGGCGCCGCAGACCAGCCCCAAATGAGTGCCGCATGAGTCTGCGCGATCCCGACCGGGTCCTGGACCCGGCGGACCTCGGCGGCGCGCGCTACACGCGGCACAGCTTCGCCCGGACCCTGGTACGACGCGCGGCCGGGCGCGGCTGGCGGGTCGAGACCGACCGGTTCGACGTCGACGACGAGGGCCGCGGCACGGTCGTCTACCGCGTGGCGGCCGAGGGCCACGAGTGGCGGTTCGTGGCGTTCAGCGATCGGATCGCCGAGGCAGACCGCACCGACCGGGTGATCGCGCAGGCCTGGGACATCACGGGCGCGCTCGTGGAGGGCGAGATCGGCGAGGACCGGCTGGCGCGGCTGCGCGCGCAAGTCCCCCGCCAGGAGGCCGGGCGGGCCGAGGCGGGCACGATCATCTGGACTCGCGCCAACCGGAGTGCCCGCTTCTTCGACTACGTCGTCGACCGGCTCGCCGCGGGGGAGCAGCCGGACGCGGCCGTGCTCGGCTCGGCGCCGTACGTCCTGCGCTCCACCGCCTTCTACAGCAACGGGAAGTTCGGGCTCGCCGACTTCGAGCGGTACGACGCGGACCACCCGCTCGGCGTGCCCTACCGCGCGCACATGCTGACCGCCTGGCTGCTCCGCGAACTCGCCTACGACCTGGTCGAGCACTGCGCGCGCCGCCGCAGCCCGCGCGCCGCGACGCTCGCCGGCGCCTGGCGGCGCCACCTCGGGATCGGCAACGCGACCGGGCTCGGGATGGTGCCGTACGTCGTCAACCACCCCGCCGTCCTCGACGCCTGGGCCCGGATGCGGGAGGAGGCGCTCGCGAGCGTGCTGTCGCGGTCGGCGGGGCCCGGGCATCCGGACGTGGCGCGGGTGGCTGCGCTGCTGGCCCGCGCCGCGTCGTACCTCGAGGCGCAGACCGAGCTGCAGACCGCGCCCTACCCGAGCGGCCCCGAGGTCGCGGTCCTCGTGCGGGAGGTCCTCGCCCTGCTCGAGGGGTACGACGAGGGCACGCTGTTCCGCGCCCTGCACGAGGCCGCGGACCGGCGCGGGCCCGAGTGCCGCGGCGTGATCGCGTCGGTGCTCACCGAGCTGTGCACCCCGGAGGT
>JBDHZS010000299.1:0-3389 GCA_039812025.1 Nocardioides sp.
TGCGCCGACTCGGCGGTGCTGGCGTGCACGGATGCGCCGACTCGGCGGGATTTACGTGCACTTTAGAGCCGACTCGCGGTTGCCTTGGGGCGCGAGCGGGAGCATAATTCAACACATGATGAAAAATGCGGGAGCCTCGGTGGAGATCCGAGGGCTGACGGTGGTCCGCGGCCGTCGTACCGTGCTCGACGGCCTGGACCTCGACCTGGGCGGCGGCCCTTAGGGGAGCCTGGGGACGGGCGCCGAGGGGGGCCCGAAGGCGGGTGGGGTCATCGGGCTGCTCGGCCCGTCGGGCTGCGGCAAGACGACACTGTTGCGCACGGTCGTCGGCGTCCAGCGCGTCGCGTCGGGCACCGTCACGGTCTTCGGGCGCGACGCGGGCAGCGCCCCGCTGCGCTCGCGGATCGGCTACCACACCCAGGCCGGGAGTGTGTACGACGACCTCAGCGTCGCGGAGAACCTCCGGTTCTTCGCCCGCGTGCGCGGCCTGGACCGCGCCGCGGTCGACAAGGCGCTCGGCGACGTCGACCTGGCCGACCGCGGAGATTCGGTGGTCGGCGAGCTCAGCGGCGGCCAGCGCGCCCGGGTCAGCCTGGCGGTCGCGCTGCTTGGCGACCCGGACCTGCTCGTCCTCGACGAGCCGACCGTCGGGTTGGACCCCGTGCTGCGGGCGGACCTGTGGGCGCTCTTCCACCGGCTCGCGGATGCCGGCCGGCTGGTCCTGGTCTCCAGCCACGTGATGGACGAGGCGGACCGTTGCGACCGGCTGCTGCTGATGCGCGAGGGCGAGATCATCGCCGACGCCACGCCGGCCCAGATCCGTGAACGCACGGGGGAGCCCGACATCGAGCATGCCTTCCTGGCGATCGTGAAGGGCGGTGACGCCTCATGAACCCCCGCGTGACCCTCGCGGTGACGGCCCGGGTCCTGAGCCAGCTGCGGCGGGACCACCGCACCCTGGTGATGCTGCTCGCGCTGCCGGCGCTGCTGATGTCCCTGCTGTGGTGGATGTTCGTCGACCTGCCCGGCGACATCTTCGACCGGTTCGGGCCGGGCCTACTCGCGCTCTTCCCGTTCTTCATCATGTTCCTGGTGACCAGCGTGACGACGCTGCGCGAACGCTCCAGCGGCACCCTCGAGCGGCTGCTGGCGATGCCGATGGGCAAGTTCGACTTCCTCGGCGGCTACGCGCTGGCGTTCGGGCTGATGGCGGCGGCGCAGTCGGCGGTCGCGGTGGGCGTGAGCGTCGGGCTGCTGGGCCTGGAGGTGGCCGGGCCGGTGTGGCTGCTCACCTGCGTCGCGGTCGTGGACGCGATCGCGGGCTCGGCGCTGGGACTCTTCGTCAGCGCGTTCGCGCGCACCGAGTTCCAGGCGGTGCAGTTCATGCCCGCGGTCGTCGTCCCCCAGATCCTGCTGTGCGGCCTGCTGGTGCCGCGGCCGCAACTGCCCGACGTACTCGAGGCCATCGGCGACGTGCTGCCGCTCTCCTTCGCCGTCGACGCGATGACCGC
Source organism: Nocardioides sp. (assembly GCA_039812025.1). Lineage (GTDB taxonomy): Bacteria > Actinomycetota > Actinomycetes > Propionibacteriales > Nocardioidaceae > Nocardioides. Next base: position 1,512 of record JBDHZS010000299.1, read on the forward strand.
GCTGACGGTGACCGACGACGTCGGCGAGGTGTGGCGCAACCTGGGGATCGTCGCCGCCTTCGCCATCGCGGGGCTGGCGTTGGGAGCGGCGACTTTGCGACGCCGTACGGCGTAGAACGACTCCACGGCGTAGCCTGTCGCCATGTCGGTGATGCGCGAGCCCCTGTTGATGCTCTCCCGCAGTTCCGGGGTCAAACGTCTGGTCAGCACCATGCCGGTCTCGGCGGGGATCGTGCGCAGCTACGTGCCCGGCGAGACCCACGAGGACGCGGTCGATGCGGCGGCGCGCCTGCTCGAGCAGGGGCTCGAGGTCAGCCTGGACTTCCTGGGCGAGGACACCACCAATCGCGCGGAGGCCGATGCGACCGTCGAGGCGTACGTCGACCTGCTCGGCCGGCTCGGCGACCGCGGCTGGGGACGCCAGGCGGAGGTCTCGGTCAAGCTCTCCGCGATCGGGCAGGCGCTGGCCGGCGACGGGCACACGATAGCCCTCGACAACGCGCGCGCGATCTGCAACGCCGCGCGCAACGCGGGCACGACGGTCACCGTCGACATGGAGGATCACACCACCACCGACTCAACGCTGGCGATCGTCCACGAGCTGCGCAAGGACTTCCCGGAGACCGGCGCGGTGATCCAGGCCTACCTCCACCGCAGCGAGGACGACTGCCGCGCGCTGGCCCACGAGGGCTCGCGGGTGCGGCTGTGCAAGGGCGCCTACAAGGAGCCCGAATCCGTCGCCTACCAGACCAAGTGGGACGTCAACCTGGCGTTCGTGCGGTGCATGAAGGCGCTGCTCGGCGGCCAGGGCTACCCGATGATCGCCTCCCACGACCCGCGGCTGATCGAGATCGCGTCCGCCCTGGTCAGCCGCTTCGGCCGCGCCCGGGGGACGTACGAGTTCCAGATGCTCTACGGCATCCGGCCCGAGGAGCAGCGGCGCCTGCAGCGCGACGGCGAGACCGTGCGGGTCTACATCCCCTACGGCGTGGAATGGTACGGCTACCTGATGCGGCGGCTCGCTGAGCGACCCCAGAACCTCACGTTCTTCGCCCGCTCGCTGGTCTCCAAGAAGTAGCCGAGGAGTACTGATATGACGACGGCCATCATCGGCGCGGGCGTGATGGGGGAGGCCCTGCTCTCCGGGCTGGTCCGGGCGGGCCGGCGGGTCGACGACCTGCTGGTGGGCGAGAAGCGCCCCGAGCGCGCCGCCGAGCTGGAGGAGCGGTACGGCGTGGCGGTGGCCGGCAACGTCGAGGTCACCGAGAAGGCCGAGACGGTGTGCCTGGTCGTCAAGCCGCAGGACATGGGGGACGTGCTCGAGGAGATCGCACCCGTCGTACGACGCGGTCAGCTCGTCGTCTCCCTGGCCGCGGGCATCACGACCGCCTTCATCGAGTCCCACCTGCCCGACGGCGTCGCCGTGGTCCGGGTGATGCCGAACACCCCGGCACTGGTCGACGAGGGGATGGCCGCGATCGCGCCGGGCTCGCACTGCGACGAGGAGCACCTCGCCGAGGCCGAGGCGCTGATCGCCTCCACCGGGCGGGTGCTACGGGTGCCCGAGAAGCAGCTCGACGCGGTGACCGCGATCTCCGGCTCCGGGCCGGCCTACCTGTTCTTCGTCGTCGAGTCGATGATCGAGGCGGGCGTCCACCTCGGCCTCCCGCGCGCCACCGCGACCGAGCTGGTGATCCAGACCGTGATCGGCTCGGCCAAGATGCTGCGCGAGACCGGCGAGCACCCCGTTGTGCTGCGCGAGCAGGTGACCTCGCCCGGCGGCACCACCGCCTCGGCGCTGCGCGAGCTCGAGATCCACAAGGTGCGCGCGGCGTTCCTCGCGGCTCTTGAGGCCGCTCGCGACCGGTCTCGGGAGCT
>JBDHZS010000300.1:0-3388 GCA_039812025.1 Nocardioides sp.
CAGGCGGCGGTGGCCGCCCGGGTGGCGGCGGCCGCGGCACGACGCAGGGCGCGTTCGGCCGCCCCGGCGGGCCGTCGCGGCGCGGACGCAAGTCCAAGCGGCAGAAGCGCCAAGAGTTCGACAACATGGAGGCGCCGACGATCGGCGGCATCCGCGTCCGCAAGGGCAACGGCGAGACCGTGCGCCTGCCGCGCGGCGCGTCGCTGACCGACTTCGCCGAGAAGATCAACGTCGAGCCGGCCCAGCTGGTGCAGATGCTCTTCCACCTCGGCGAGATGGTCACCGCGACCCAGTCCGTGGGCGACGAGACCCTGGAGCTTCTGGGCGACGAGCTCAACTACGTCGTCCAGGTCGTCTCTCCGGAGGACGAGGACCGCGAGCTGCTCGAGTCGTTCGACCTGACCTTCGGTGACGAGGGCGGCGACGACGATCTCGTCGTACGCCCGCCCGTCGTGACCGTCATGGGCCACGTCGACCACGGCAAGACGAAGCTGCTCGACGCGCTGCGCGACGCCAACGTCGTGGCCAAGGAGGCCGGCGGCATCACGCAGCACATCGGCGCCTACCAGGTCCACACCGAGGTCGACGGCGACGACCGGCGGATCACCTTCATCGACACCCCGGGTCACGAGGCGTTCACCGCCATGCGTGCCCGCGGCGCGCAGGCCACGGACATCGCGGTCCTGGTCGTCGCGGCCGACGACGGCGTGATGCCGCAGACGGTCGAGGCGCTCAACCACGCCAAGGCCGCCGAGGTCCCGATCGTGGTCGCGGTCAACAAGATCGACAAGGCCGACGCCGACCCGACGAAGGTCCGCGGCCAGCTCGCCGAATACGGCCTGGTGCCCGAGGAGTACGGCGGCGACGTGATGTTCGTCGACGTCTCCGCCAAGGCGGCCACCAACCTCGACGGGCTGCTCGAGGCGATCGTGCTGACCGCCGACGCGTCCCTGGACCTGCGGGCCAACCCGACCCAGGACGCCCAGGGCCTCGTGGTCGAGGCGCACCTGGACCGCGGCCGCGGCCCGGTGGCGACCATCCTCGTCCAGCGCGGCACGCTGCGGGTCGGCGACACGATCGTCGCCGGTCCGGCGCACGGCCGGGTCCGGGCGATGCTCGACGAGCACGGCGACAACATCACCGAGGCCGACCCGGCGCGTCCCGCGATGGTGCTCGGCCTGACGGCCGTCCCCGGCGCGGGCCAGAACTTCCTGGTGGTCGAGGACGACCGGACGGCCCGGCAGATCGCGGAGAAGCGCGAGGCCCGGGAGCGCGCGGCGCTGCAGGCGCAGCGTCGGGTGCGTCGTTCGCTCGAGGACTTCATGGCCTCCATGGAGAAGGGCGAGACCCAGGAGCTCAACCTCATCCTCAAGGGCGACGTGTCCGGCTCGGTCGAGGCGCTCGAGGACTCGCTGGCCAAGATCGACGTGGGTGAGGAGGTGTCGCTGCGCGTCATCGACCGCGGCGTCGGTGCCATCACCGAGACCAACGTCATGCTGGCGGCGGCCTCCGACGCGATCATCATCGGCTTCAACGTGCGCCCGCAGGGCAAGGCGACCGAGCTCGCCGAGCGCGAGGGCGTCGAGATCCGCTACTACACGGTGATCTACCAGGCGATCGACGAGATCGAGGCGGCGCTCAAGGGCATGCTCAAGCCCGAGTACGAGGAGGCCACCCTCGGCCAGGCCGAGATCCGCGCGATCTTCCGGTCCTCCAAGATCGGCAACATCGCGGGCTGCATGGTCACCTCGGGCACGATCCGGCGCAACGCCAAGGTGCGCCTGATCCGGGATGGCGCCGTCGTCGCCGACAATCTGGACCTGGCGTCGCTGCGCCGGGAGAAGGACGACGTCTCCGAGGTCCGCGAGGGCTTCGAGTGCGGCCTCGTGCTGCGCAACTACTCCGACATCAAGGAGGGCGACGTCGTCGAGGCGTTCGAGTTGCGGGAGATTCCACGGTCATGAGCAATCCTCGAGTTCGCAAGGTCGCCGACCGGATCAAGGTCGTCGTGGCGGAGCTGCTCGAGCGGCGGATCAAGGACCCGCGGCTCGGCTTCGTCACGCTGACCGACGTCCGGGTCTCCGGCGACACCCAGCAGGCGACGATCTTCTACACGGTGCTGGGCGACCAGGACGCGCTCGCCGGCACGGCCGCCGCGCTGGAGTCGGCCAAGGGGCTGATCCGCTCGGAGGTCGCCGGCCAGCTCGGGATGCGGCACGCGCCGAGCCTGGACTTCGTGCCGGACGCGCTGCCCGAGTCCGCGCGCCACATCGAGGAGGCGCTGGCCCGGGCGAAGGCGGCCGACGAGGCGGTCGCGGCTCGCCGCGGCTCGTCGTACGCCGGCGAGGCCGATCCCTACAAGAAGCCCCGCGACGAGGACGACCCCTGGGACCCCGAGGCTCTTGAGGACTGAGTCTCCTGCCTCCGGGCTTGTCGTCGTCGACAAGCCCGGAGGGCTGACCTCCCACGACGTGGTCGGCCGGGTCCGCCGGCTGGCCGGCACCCGCAAAGTCGGTCACGCTGGCACGCTCGACCCGATGGCGACCGGCGTGCTGGTGCTCGGCGTCGGCCGGGCCACCCGGCTGCTCGGGCACCTGGTGCTGGCGTCCAAGTCGTACGACGCCACCATCCGCCTCGGGGCCTCGACCGTCACCGACGACGCCGAGGGCGCGGTGCTCGCTGTGGGGGATGCGTCCGGGCTCTCGTCCGCCGTCGTCCGTGCCGCGCTCGCCGGTTTCGTGGGCCCGCTGTCCCAGGTGCCCTCCTCGGTCAGCGCCGTCAAGGTCGACGGGCGGCGCTCCTATGACCGAGTCCGGTCGGGGGAGGCCGTCGCGCTCGAGCCGCGGGCCGTGGTCGTGCACTCGCTCTCGGTGGGTGAGATCCGGCCCGCTCCCGGGTCCTCCTTGGACGTCGACATCAGCCTGGACTGCTCGTCGGGCACGTATGTGCGGGCGATCGCCCGGGACCTCGGCGCCGAGCTCGGGGTCGGGGGGCACCTGACCGCGCTGCGTCGTACCGCCGTCGGACCGTTCGACCTCGCCGGCGCCCGCACGCTGGACTCGCTCGCCTCGTCGTTCTCGGTGCTGCCGCTCGCTTCGGCGGCCCGACAGTGTTTCGCGTCGGTGGATCTGAGCGAGGCCGAGGCCGAGGACGTGCGGTACGGCCGCGCCCTCGACCTGCCGCTGGCGGCGGGGCCCCACGCGGTCTTCGCGCCGGACGGGGAGTTTCTGGCGCTCTACTCCGAACGCGACGGTCGGGCCCGCGCCGTCGCGGTGTTCGTGGGATAGTCGGCGTCGTGCAGGTGTGGCGGACGCTCGACGACGTCCCCGGCGACCTCGGTCGCACGGTGGCGGTCATCGGCAACTTCGACGGCGTCCACCGGGGCCAC
>JBDHZS010000301.1:0-3364 GCA_039812025.1 Nocardioides sp.
GCCAGGTCGTCGGCCTGCTCCTCCAGCAGCCGCACCACCTGCGAACCCACCGAGCCGCAGCCCAGCACGGCCACCTTCAGCGGCCGCTTGTCACCCTCAGTCATCCCTCACACACCCATGTCCGTCGCCAGCAGATCGTCTTCAGTCTCTCGCCGCACGATCACTCGCGCGGCACCGTCCCGCACCGCGATCACTCCGGGGCGCGGGACGTGGTTGTAGTTCGAGGCCATCGACCGGCAGTAGGCGCCGGTCGCCGGCACCGCGAGCAGGTCGCCCGGGGCGATGTCGGCGGGCAGGAACTCGTCCATCACGACGATGTCGCCCGCCTCGCAGTGCTTGCCGACCACCCGGCCCAGGATCGGCGGGGCGTCCGAGCGCCGCCCGGCCAGCGTGCAGGCGTAGTCGGCGCCGTAGAGCGCCGTGCGGATGTTGTCGCTCATGCCGCCGTCGACGCTGACGTAGGTGCGGGTCGCGCCGCCGTCGAGCCGGACCTCCTTGACCGTGCCGACCGTGTAGACGGTGCACACCGCGGGGCCGACGATCGCGCGGCCGGGCTCGATCGACAGGCGGGGCTCCTCCACGCCGAGGGCGGCGCACTCGTGCTCGACGATCTTGCCGAGCTCGGTCGCCAGCTGCGCGGGGTCCGCGGGGTCGTCCTGGGTGGTGTAGGCGATGCCGAAGCCGCCGCCGAGGTCCAGGTCGGGCATCGTCGCGCCGAGCTCGTCGGAGACCCGCGCGTGCAGCGCCAGCACCCGGCGTGCGGCGACCTCAAAGCCCGAGGTGTCGAAGATCTGGCTGCCGATGTGGCTGTGGAGGCCGAGCAGTTCCAGGCCTGGGGTGGCCAGCACCCGTCGTACCGCCTCGAAAGCGTCGCCGGAGGTGATCGCGAAGCCGAACTTCTGGTCCTCGTGCGCGGTCGCGATGTATTCGTGGGTGTGGGCCTCGACGCCCGCGGTCACCCGGACCATCACCCGGGCGGTCATCGCCAGGCTCGCGGTCGCCTCGGCGAGGCGGTCGATCTCGGCGAAGGAGTCGACGATGATCCGGCCCACCCCGGCGGCGATCGCGCGCCGCAGCTCGGGCAGCGACTTGTTGTTGCCGTGGTAGCCGATCCGGGCCGGGTCGAAGCCCGCCCGCAGCGCCACGCTCAGCTCGCCGTCGGAGCAGACGTCGAGGCTGAGACCCTCCTCGGCGATCCAGCGGGCGATCGTCGTACACAGGAACGCCTTGCCCGCGTAGAACACCTCCCAGCCCGCGAAGCCCTGCCGGAACGCCCGGGCGCGGTCGCGGAAGTCCTGCTCGTCGAGCACGTACGACGGGGTGTTGGCGTTCGCGACCAGGTCCGGGATCGCGACGCCGCCGATCACCAGGTCGCCGGCCTCGCTCTTGTGCGCGGTGCTCGACCACAGGTGCGGCACCAGCGCGTTGACGTCGTCCGGCTCGCGCAGCCATGCGGGGCCCCTGAGCGCGCCATCGGCGTGCGCCCATCCCGCCTCGTGTGCCCTCACGTCACATCCGATCCGGGGCGGAAACGCCGAGCAGGTCCAGGCCCGCGGCCAGGACGGTGCGGGTGGCGTCGACCAGCAGCAGCCTCGCCCGGTGCAGGTCGGTCGGCTCCTCGTCGCCCTGCGGGAGGACGCGGCAGTTGTCGTAGAACTTGTGGTATGCCGAGGCGGTGTCCTCCAGGTAGCGCGCGATGCGGTGCGGCTCGCGGAGCTGGGCGGCGCCGGCGACGACACGCGGGAACTCCGCGAGCGCCCGCAGCAGGTCGCCCTCCTTCTCATGGCTGAGCAGCTCGGGGTGCGACTCGGGGGTCACGCCGAGGTCGGCGGCGTTGCGCAGGATGGAGCTGACGCGGGCGTGGGCGTACTGCACGTAGTAGACCGGGTTGTCGGCCGAGGCGCGGGTGATCTGCTCGATGTCGAGCGTCAGCGGCGAGTCCGCCGGGTAGCGGACCAGGTGGTAGCGCAGCGCGTCGACGCCGATCATCTCGACCAGGTCGATCAGCCACACCACCTCGCCGGCGCGCTTGGAGAGCCGGACCTCCTCGCCGCCACGCATGATCTTCACGAGCTGGCCGATCGGGATCTCGATGTTGTAGTCCGGGTCGTCGCCCGCGCAGGCCGCCATCGCCTTGAGTCGGCGCACATAGCCGTGGTGGTCGGCGCCCAGCAGGTAGACGCAGACGTCGAAGCCGCGCTCGCGCTTGTTGACGTAGTAGGCGGTGTCGGAGGCGAAGTAGGTCAGCTCGCCGTTGGAACGCCGCAGCACCCGGTCCTTGTCGTCGCCGAAGTCGGTGGTGCGCATCCACAGCGCGCCGTCCGCGGTGAAGAGGTGGCCCTGCTCGTCGAGCACCTTCAGCCCGTGCTCGACCGCGCCGCTGTCGTGGAGGCTGCGCTCGGAGAACCAGACCCCGAAGTGGGTGCGGAAGGTCTCCAACTGGTCCTGCTGCTGGCTGAGCTGCCGGGCGTAGCCCTTCTCGCGGAAGGCGACCAGCCGCTCGCCGGGTGGCAGGTCGACGATGTCCGGGTCGTCGGCCACGATCTCCCGGGCCAGGTCGGCGATGTAGGCGCCGTGGTAGCCGTCGTCGGGGATCGGGATGCCGAGCACGACCGCCTCGATCGAGGCGGCGAACTTGTCCATCTGGGCGCCGCGGTCGTTGATGTAGAACTCGCTGGTCACCTCCGCGCCCGCGGCCGCGAGCACCCGCGCCAGCGCGTCGCCGACCGCCGCCCAGCGGGTGTGCCCCAGGTGGAGGCCGCCGGTCGGGTTGGCCGAGATGAACTCCAGGTTGAAGGTTGTGCCCTTCAACTCGTCGCCGCGGCCGTAGCTCGCGCCCTGTGCCACCACCTGTGCGGCGACCTCGCCCTGGGCGCCCGCGTCGACGGTGACGTTGAGGAAGCCGGGGCCGGCGATGTCGACGGCCGTGATGCCGTCGTACGACGTCAGCTCGGCCGCGATCCTGGTGGCCAGCTCCCGCGGCGGCAGGCCGGCCTTCTTGGCCAGCTGCAGCGCGACGTTGGTGGCGTAGTCGCCGTGGCCCTTCTGGCGGGGGCGCTCGATCGTGACGCTCTCCGGGACGCCGTCGGCCAGCGCGATCGCGCCCGACGAGGTCAGGGTCGTCAGCGCATCGACGACCAGTGCGGAGAGCTGCTCGGGATTCACCGGCACAGACTACCGACGGCCCTGCCTCTGGTCCGAACTCGGATTCGTCGCGCCGCGTGCTCGCTCCTCGGCGGCCCTGCGTTTCGCCTGGCCTCCGGCGCCCCTGTAAGGTTCTGTCCTACCCGAGCCCCCGTAGCTCAGGGGATAGAGCACCGCCCTCCGGAGGCGGGAGCGTAGGTTCGAATCCTACCGGGGGTAC
>JBDHZS010000302.1:0-3354 GCA_039812025.1 Nocardioides sp.
ATGGGCTGGCTCGACGACGTCGCTTTGGCTCCTAGATCCGGCCGGTCTCGTGAGCCCACATGGCGACCTCGACGCGGTTTCGGGCGCCGAGCTTTCGCATCAGGCTGGCGAGGTGGGCTTTGACGGTGCTTGGGGTGATGTTGAGCTCGCTGGCGATCTCGTTGTTGGTGAGGCCTTGGGCCACCGGCAGGAGGACTTCCTCCTCGCGGGCGGTGAGCGGTTCCATCGGCTGCCTTGGTGGTGAGCTCTGTGCGTGCGCGAATGCTGAGAGGAGTCGGACAGTCACGCTGGGTGCGATCAGTGCGTCTCCGTCGGCGGCGGCCCGGATGGCCTGGGTCAGCAGGGCGGGTCCGGCGTCCTTGAGCAGGAACCCTCGGGCGCCGGCTTTGAGCGCGCCGTAAACATACTCGTCGAGGTCGAAGGTGGTGATGATCACGATCGGCAGCGGGTCGGTGACGTCGGGACCGGCGAGCCGTCGGGTGGCTTCGATGCCGTCCATCAGCGGCATTCGGATGTCGAACAGGCCGACGTCGGGGCGCAGCTGGAGCGCCAAGCGGACTGCCTCGCGCCCGTCGGCGGCCGCGCCGACGACTTCGATGTCGCGTTGGGCGTCGAGCAGCATCGCCAGCCCGGTGCGCACGATGGGCTGGTCGTCGGCGATGAGGACCCTGATGCTCATCGTGGAGTCCCGGTTCGGGGCAGGACGGCTTCTACCCGCCAGCCCCGCTCGGCGGCGGGGCCTGCGCGGAAGGTGCCGCCGAGCAGTGAGGCACGTTCCTGCATGCCCACCAGACCGTAGCCTGCTGGGACGCGGCCGCCGGCGGCGGAGCCGTCGTCGTCGATGGTCAGGCGTATGTGGTCGGCGTCGCCGGTGACGTTGACGGTGACCCGGGTCGCGTGGCGGGCGTGCCGTCGAGCGTTGGTGATGGATTCCTGGGCCAGACGATAGATCGCGGCCCCGACCGCCGGGCTGAGGTCGTCGAACTCGCCGAATAGCCGCACCTCGACGCGGGGACGCGTCTGTCCATCGCTAGCGAGCTGCTCGACCTCGGCCACGCCGGGCTGCGGCGCGAACTCGGCGTCCGGCGTGGCGCGGAGCACGCCGACGATGGCGCGCAGCTCGGTGAGGGTGCGGGTCGCTGCGTCCTCGATGACTGCCAGGGCTTCGACGGCACGCTCGGGATGGGAGGCCGCGACCGCACGACCGGCCTGGGCCTGGATGGCGATGCCCGAGACATGGTGGGCGACGGTGTCGTGGAGCTCACGAGCGAGCTGTTCGCGTTCGCGCGCCTTGGCTTGGTCGATGTCGCGGAGGCGGACCTTCGCGCGATAGCGGACCGCGGCGCCGAGCGCGGCGGCGAACAGGAAGAACCCGTACCCTGCGACCGTCTCCCACGCGCTCATGGGGTCGGCGACGTAGGTGATGGCCAGCCAGAGCAGGATGACGCCGAGCCCGCTTGCGGCTTCCCGACCGGAGCCCCACCGGAACAGGGCGTAGGCCAGGATCAGCGCCGCGGAGATACTGTTCAGCAGGGTGCCGGGCGATTCGGTGAGGATCCTGACGGTGTCGACGATCGTCAACGTGCCGAAGGAGACCGCAACCGCGACGAGCGGGTGCGTGCGTCGCCACAGCAGGGGGCCGAGGACCGCGAGCATCGCGAGCAGCAGCAGCGGGCGTGGCGCTATGTCTTGGCGAACCACCACGTCGAGCACGGACCAGCCGACCAGGACTGCGACCAAGGCCCAGTCCCGCAGCCCCGGCTCCGGGGCATTAGAGGGGCGGGGTTCGGCCCACAGCGAGCGGAGTACGTCGGCGGCCACCTGAGCAGCCTAGGCAACCCGCCTGCGCGGCGTATCCACCGAAAGTACGAGAGTTCGGCTGTGCCAACGGCCATGTCGAATCGGGCTCCTTGGCCGATGTGCCCGGCGCCGGCATCCGTGAAGGTGGAAGCACCTACCCCATCAAGCCAAGGAGCCCTGCGATGAGAGCACGTCGATCCCACACCGCACTGGAGAATCCGCCGTCCCCGAGCGCGCTGGACGATCAGCGCATACCCGTGCGGGCCAGACTCGCAGCAGCCTGGACCAGCTTCATGTTCCTCTACATCTACGTCGACTACCTCGCCCTGTACAAGCCCGGCGTCGTCGACGACATCCTGGCCGGCATCGTCCACGAGTTCGATATCGGCCCGACTTTTGTCGCCATTGCGCTCACGCTCGTCGCCGTCCCGATCCTCATGATCCTGCTGTCCGCGACGCTGCCCGCCCGCGTCAACCGCATCACCAACCTCGTGGTCGCAACGCTCTACATCCCTGTCACGGTGTACAACGCGGCAGGGGAGTCCTGGACCTACTTCTACTTCTACGGCCTGTCCATCGGACTGGAGGTGCTGCTCCTGGCCTTCATCCTGCGCTCCGCCTGGACCTGGCCGCGCCGCAGCGCATCGCCGGTGACCTCGGAAGGCAGCCTCGAGAGCGAGCCGTTCCGCGCCCGGCAGCAGGCGTGACTGCCCGCCGCGCCCGACCACTCGTCGTGCAAGATGCACGCAATCGCTGACTGGTGAGGTGGCGGCGGCTCTGCCGTCGAATGCTCACGACAGTCCGGCTAGGCGGTAGGCGACCAGGCTGCCGGCAACGGCAACGTTGAGACTGGCGCCCCAGCCGATCATCGGGATCGCGACACATTCGTCGACACCGACCAGCACCGCGTCGGGTATGCCGGAGTGCTCATGACCGAGCAGCAGCACCGACGACGTACGCGCGGGTGCCAGTCGGGCGAGTGGCGTCGCGTCCTCCGCGATCTCCACCGCAAGAATCCGTTTGCCGGCCGACCGCTGGTCGTCGAGCCAACGCTCCTTCGATGGCGTCACCCAGTGGATGCAGGGGCGCCGATTGCGGAGTGTGTCACCGATGCGGAGTGCCTCTCGATAGTGCGGGGTGCGCGGCACGGCAAGGCAGGCGCCGACGGCGTCGCAGGTGCGCAGCAGCGTGCCGAGGTTCGCTCCGTAGGCCACCCACAGTGGTGCGACGATCAGGTGATCCCAACAGCCGTGTTGAGCCCGTCGTCGTTGGGTCCGGAGGTCGTTGGGGTCGAACTTGGCGCCGGTCATCGGCGCAGCGTCGGGTCTCCCGAACTGGTCATCAGAAGGCGCCTTTCGGCGGCGGCGCCGGTCCATCGACGAAGTGACGAGCCTGCTGGCCCGTTTGCTCACCAGTGAGCATAGCCAGCCGCAACGGATTCGGCGTCCTCGGCCGCGGTCCCGCCAGACAGTGTGATCAGAGCGATCGGAGCGTTTTGAGTCGTCTGTGAGTGGTCGACGGCACAGTGAGTGCACGGTCGCCGGTGCGGCGATC
>JBDHZS010000303.1:0-3342 GCA_039812025.1 Nocardioides sp.
GCTGCCTGCCGCGGCCGATCGCGAGGCCGATCGCGAACCCGATGGCGGCGCAGATCATGCCCGCCGCGACGGCCAGCTCCAACTCAGCCGACCACATGGGCGCTCCAGATAGACCGTGGGCTGACTGCACTGACAGAAGAGCGACTCATCGCGGGCCTTCCCCCCAACTCAACGCCGGGGTTGGTGTCTGCGGTTGGGTCAAACCGTATCAGCGAACTGGCTAGCCTTTGCCATATGGGTGGCGACGTGGACGGTGATCACGAGGCGCACTGGGACGCGGGCGACCTGGGCTGCGGCGAATTGATCATCCAGCTGCGCGCCCGCCTGCGTGCGCTGCCCGACGGGATCGGTCTTAGACTCACCGCACTCGATCCGGGAGCGGTCGAGGACATCCCGGCGTGGTGTCGCCTCACCGGCCATCGGCTGGTGGAGGCCGAGCACCCGTCGTACCTGATCCAGCGAAAGGACCCATGATGGGCAAGCTGTGCGTGTCGATCACCAACGCCAAGAACGACGCCGACCGAGCCACCGTGGGCTTCGTCGTCGCCAACGCCGCCGTGGGTTCGGAGCAGGAGACGATGGTCTTCCTCTCGACCGAGGGCGTGCGGCTGGCCGTCGAGGGGTACGCCGACGACATCCACGAGGACGGGTTCTCCCCGCTGAAGGATCTGATCACCAGCTTCGTCGAGGGCGGCGGGACCGTCCTGGTGTGCTCGCCGTGCTTCAAGAAGCGGGAGCTGGACGAGACGAAGCTGATCGCCGGCGCCACGATCGTCGGCGGCGCCAAGCTGGTGGAGTTCCTGGCCGACGGCTCGCCCTGCATCAGCTACTGATCCGGTGGCGCATCCCTATCCGCCGGACACCAGCTTCGACGGCGGCGACCTCGACTGCGGGAACGGCTTGCTGCTGCTGATCCGGCAGCACATCGACCCGCTCGAGGCCGGGCAGCTGCTGGAGATCGTCTCCGTCGAGGCGTCGGTCGAGGAGGACCTGCCGTCGTGGTGCCGGCTGACGGGGAACGAGCTCGTCAACCTGCACAAGGAGGGACGAGTACGGCGCTTCCTGGTGAGCAAGGGGCCGTTCCAGGGGCCCGCCGGCAAGGGGCCCCTTGTGGGGGCGCCCGGCGACAGGAAGCCGGGCAGCAAGAAGCCTCGCAAGAAGCCGCAGATGGCGATCGCCCAGGAGGTCGTCGAGCCGTTCATCCCGGCATCGCTGCCCGCGGCTGCGCCCGCTCCGGTGATCGATCCGCTCTCCGTGGTGGTCGTCGGGAGCTGGCCGCGACCGCGCTGGCTGCTGCGTTCCCTGCATCAGCACCTGGAGGGCCGGCTGAGCGACGCCGACTTCCAGGCGGACGCCGACGACGCGGTGCGGCTTGCCGTCGAGGCCCAGCTGCGGGCCGGGGTGGATGTTGTCTCCGACGGCGAGCAGCGGCGGGACAACTACTCCAGCTTCGTCGGCGGCCTGCTGCAGAACTGCCAGCTCATCCCGATCACCGACCTGCTGCCCTACGTCGACGACCCGGCGGAGTTCGAGCGAGAACTCCAGGCACTCGACGTACCGGCGGGGGAGATCCGGCATCCGGCCGTCTTCGGACCGCTCGGGCGCCGCGAGCCGTTGGCGGTGCACGAGGCCGAGTTCGTGCGTCGGTTGACCGGCGTCCCGGTCAAGGTCAGCCTGCCCGGGCCCTATCTGCTGACCCGGACGATGTGGATGGAGTGCATCTCCGACCGGGCCTACGCCGACCGGGACGAGTTGGCGCGCGACGTGATCCGCGTGCTGCGCGAGGAGATCCACCACCTGCTCGCGACGGGGGCCGCCCTCGTCCAGCTCGACGAACCGGTGCTCACCGAGGTCCTCTACGGTGAGGCGGGAGGCGGCGGTCGGACCTTCATGTGCGGAGCGCTGGGGGAGCGACGCGGCACGACGGAGGAGCTCGCCTTCGCTCAGGGGCTGCTCCAGGAGGTGACGGCGGACCTGCCCGCCGACCGGCTGGCGGTCCACGTCTGCCGCGGTAACTGGACACCCGACGAGACCAAGGCGCTGGCCGGTGACTACCGGCCGCTGGTGCCGCTGCTCGGGTCGCTCAACGTGGGCACGTTGCTGCTCGAGTTGTGTACGCCGCGCGCCGGTGAGATCTCGGCGCTCGCGGGCCTGCGCGAGGACCAGCGGATCGGGGTCGGGGTGGTCAACCAGAAGCATCAGGAGCCGGACGTCCTGGACGAGGTCGTCGCCCGAGCCCGCGCCGCGGTGGCCGAGTTCGGGCGCGAGCGTGTCCTGCTGACCACCGACTGCGGCTTCGCGACGTTCGCCGACAACCCGATCGTCACCGCCGAGCAGGCTGAGCGGAAGCTGCGGCTGCTCGCGATGACCCGCGACCGGCTGCGGGCCTAGCCTCCTGGCCCTGCTCAGCCGGTCCCGCTCAGCCGGCCCGGCTCAGCCGGCCCGGCTCAGCCGCTCGCGGCGAGGATGACCGCGCCGCTGCCGACGAGCGCGAGCCCGAACCACTGGACGCCGCTGAGGCGCTCGCCGAGGAACGCGACGGCGAAGAGCGCGACGAGGACGACGCTCAGCTTGTCCACGGGGGCGACCAGCGAGGCGTCCCCGACCTTCAGCGCCCGGAAGTAGCAGATCCACGACGCGCCGGTGGCCAACCCGCTGAGCACCAGGAAGATCCAGGTCCGGGCCGTGAACTCGCCGGGGGAGTGGAACTTCCCGAGCGCGAGCAGGATCGCGCCGAGCGTCACCAGGATGACGATGGTGCGCACGAAGGTCGCGACGTCGGAGTCCACGTCGGCGACCCCGACCTTCGCGAAGATCGCCGTCAACGCCGCGAACACCGCGGACAACAGAGCCCAGAACCACCATGCAGACGCGAATTCCACCGGGCCAGGGTAGACGGTGCCGAGCGTATTACAAATAGTGATACGGTTGTCGGCGTGGCGACGCTGAATGTCAGGACTGACGAGGCGATGGAGACCGCGCTCAGGGAGCTGGCCGCCAGGTTCGGCAGCAGGTCGGACGCGGTGCGGTACGCCGTACTCCACACCTATAAGGAGACGCTCCTGGAGCAGGCTCGCGAGGATGCCGAGAGGCTGGCCGCGGACGCGGACGACCAGGCCGAGATGCTGGCCATCCAGCGCTTCATGGGCGTCGCCGAGTGATCTTCCGCGGCGCGATCTACGAGATCGGGTCGTTGCCGGGCGCCCGTGGCCATGAGCAAGGGGGACGCCGCCTCGCGGTGGTCATCCAGTCCGATCGGTTCGCCGGAAGCACCGTCACCGTCGCGATGACGTCCACCCGAGCAGGGGCGGCGATCTACCGGCCCGAGATCGAGGTGGACGG
>JBDHZS010000304.1:0-3340 GCA_039812025.1 Nocardioides sp.
GTGCACGAAAATCACGCCGAGTCGGCGCATCTGTGCACGCTGAACACGCCGAGTCGGCGCAAAGATGCACGGTTATCCACAGCCGATCGCCCGCTCCTGTGGACAGCCGTGCACGTTAGCGCCGACTCGGCGTGATTCTCGTGCACCTTTGAGCCGACTCGGCGTGATTTCAGTGCACCTTTGAGCCGACTCGGGGGAAGGTCTGGACGGTGTCGCAGACGTGGGCGAGCAGGTCGGCGTCGTGGGAGATCACCAGGATGCCGAGGGAGCGCTCGCGGACCAGGCCCAGCAGCAGCCGCCACAGCCGGGCCTGGGTGATCGCGTCGACGCTGGCCGTGATCTCGTCTGCGACCAGGTAGCGCGGCTCGGCCCGCAGCGCCCGGGCGAGGTTCACCCGCTGCAGCTGCCCACCCGACAGCTCGTGCGGGTAGCGGTCCAGCCATGACCCTTCCACGAGATCGGCGGTGGATCCGCGCAGGTCAGCGGCACTATGCGCCGGCCCGCCCGCCTCGCCGAGCACGTCGCTGATCCGCCAGCGCGGGTTCATCGCCTGCACCGGATGTTGTACGACGAGTTGCACGGCCCGCGGCGCCCCCGGGCGACCGACGACCGGCTCACCGTCGACCGCGACGATGCCCTCGGCGGGCGAGAGCAGCCCGCTCAGCACCCGGCCGAGCGTGCTCTTGCCGACCCCGCTCGGGCCGGCGAGCCCCACCACCCGGCCCGGCGCGACCGAGGCCGAGACCCCGTCGAGCACCCAGGGCCTGCGCCTCCCGTACCGGAACCGCACCCCCTCAGCCGTCAGCACGCCGAGACCTCCATCCGGTTGCGGGGCAGCGCCCGCCACAGCGCCCGGCTGTAGGGGTGGCGCAAACCAGCGCCATCCCCGGCGAAGGCCGTCACCGCCGCCTCCTCCAGCGTCCGCCCGGCGTCGCAGACCACCACCCGGTCGGCCACCCCGAGCGCGCCGATCAGGTCGTGGGTGATCAGCAGGACGCCCCGGTCGCCGGCCGCGATCTCGCGCAGGCCCGCCAGCGTGCGGGTCACATCAACAGCGGCCAGCCCGGGCGTCGGCTCGTCTGCGATCACCAGCCGCGGCGTACCGATCAGCGCGATCGCCGCCAGCACCCGGCGGGCCATGCCGCCCGACAGCTGGTGGGGGTACGACGCGGCGACGGCAGACCCCAGCCCCCGGGACGCCAGCGCTTCGGCGGCGGCCGCGCGCGGGTCGGCGACCCCGGCGAGCTGGGCCGCCCGTCGTACCTGCGCCCCCGCCGTCGCCGTCGGATCCAGGAAGGTCACCGACTGCGGCAGCAACGCGACCTCGCGCCCGGCCAGCGCGCGGCGGGCGGCGGGGTCGACGGGGCGGCCGTCGTACGACACCGTCCCCGACTCCGACGCGTTCGGCGGCAGGATCCCGAGCACGGCGTGGCCGAGCAGGCTCTTGCCGGCGCCGCTGGCACCGACGAGCGCGACGAGTTCGCCGGGGCCGACCCGGACCGAC
Source organism: Nocardioides sp. (assembly GCA_039812025.1). Classification (GTDB taxonomy): domain Bacteria; phylum Actinomycetota; class Actinomycetes; order Propionibacteriales; family Nocardioidaceae; genus Nocardioides. The sequence continues at coordinate 1,505 of JBDHZS010000304.1, forward strand.
ATGTCGGCCAGCGCGGTGACCTCGCGGCGCCGCAGACCGCGCTCGTACTGGGCGAACGTGACCGCGAGGTGCTCGATATCAAGAATCACAGGTGGTGGCTCCTCGGGTCGGTGAGGGCGCGCAGGCCGTTGCCGATGGTGTCGATCAGCTTGACGAGGACGAGTAGCGCGAGCCCAGGCAGCAGCGCGAGCCACCAGTAGCCGGCGCTGAGCGAGCGCATGGACTCCGACAGCAGGATGCCGACGGTGGGCGTGGCCGGGTCGACGCCGAGGCCGAGGAACGACAGCGCCGCCTCGTGCAGGATCGCGTGCGGGAACATCAGCACGATGCCGACGCTCAGGTGCGGCAGCAGGGTCGGGGCGAGGTGCCGGCGCGCGACGTACCAGCGCGAATGGCCCAGCGACCGCGAGATCGCCACGTGATCGCCGGCCAGGCTCTCGGTGGCGACCGCGACCAGCACCCGGGTCAGCCGCGGCCAGTGAGTGACCGCGATCGCGATGATGACGGCCGTCGTGCCGCCGCCGAGCGCGAACGAGATCATGATCAGCAGCACCAGGTGCGGCAGCGCGAGGAAGAGGTCGACCAGCCAGTTCACGACCGACCGGCCGAGTTCGCCGCCCGCGACCGCGATCAGGGCGAGTACGGCGGCGATCAGGCCCGACGCGACCGCGGCGCTCGTGCCGACGACGAGGCTGAGCCGCAGCCCGACCAGGGTGCGGGCAAGCATGTCGCGGCCGTACTGATCAGTCCCGAACCAGTGCGCGCCCGACGGCGGCTGGTTGCGGATCGACAGGTCGGCGTCCGCGGCGGTCGGCCCGAGCATCCCGCCGAGCACGAAGACGGCGAGCACCACCGCGAGGGCGAGCCCGACCTGCCGGAGGGTCTGGGTACGGCGGTCGACCCGCGGCGCGAGCGCGGTCCTCATCGGGCCACCTCCTCGCGCACCCTCGGGTCGGCCGCGGCATGGGCGAGGTTGCCCAGCGCGTTGCCGACGAAGACGAACGCCGCGGTGAACAGCGCGATCCCGAGCAGCAGCGGCACGTCCTGGCGCAGCGCCGCGTGGGTGGTCGCCTCGCCGAGCCCGGGGTAGGTGAAGACCTGCTCGGCCAACAGCGACCCGCCGAAGAGCTCGCTGAACGCCGCGAACTGGAGCATCAGCGCCGGGCCGGCCGCGTTGCGGGCGACACGTCGTACGACGAGGCCCGGCGTGCGCTCCCCCTGCGCCCGCGCGAACGTCGCGTGGTCACTCTCGAGCGCCTCGATCGTGGACTGCCGGGTGTGCAGCAGGACCGGCGAGATCGCCACCACGCTCAGCGTCGCGGCGGGCAGGATCAGGTGGTGGAGCCGCTCCAGGATGGTGGCGTCGCCGGGGAGCGTGCCCACGGGCGCGGCGCAGCACACCGGCGTCCACTGGAGCCAGACCGAGAACACGTAGAGCAGCAGCAGCCCCACCCAGAACGTCGGCGCGGAGGCCAGCAGGTAGGCCCACCAGCTCAGCGCCCGGTCGGGCCAGCGGCCCTGCGTCGCGCCCGCGAGCAGGCCGAGTCCGAAGCCGAGGACACCTGCAAAAGCCCAGGCCAGGAGCATGAGGGAGGCGGTGGCGGCGGCGCGGTCGAGCAGTACGTCGATGACCGGTTCGTTGTAGATCTGCGAGCGGCCGAGGTCCCCGGAGGCGATGTTGCCGGCCCAGGCGGCGAGGCGCTGCAGCGGCGGCTCGTCGAGGCCCCAGCGCTCCGCGATCTCCTCGCGCTGCTCGGGGCTGACGTTGACCGCGTCCGCGCCGACGTAGGCCTGCACCGGGTCGACCGGCGAGGCGGCCATCAGCGCGAAGCTGCC
>JBDHZS010000305.1:0-3208 GCA_039812025.1 Nocardioides sp.
TTGTAGATCCCGTCGCCGATCGCGGTGGCCGAGCCCAAGCCCACCAGACCGTCCGGACGACCGGTCGCGACGGCCGCCGCGAAGGTCGCGGTCACCGTCGTGGCCGAGTTGAGGGTGACCGCGCAGGCACCCGTCCCGGTGCAGCCGCCACCGGACCAGCCGGAGAACGTCGACCCGCCGGTCGGCGCCGCAGTCAGCGTGACGGTGGAGCCCGAGTTGAAGTTGGCCGAGCAGGTGGCGCCACAGTTGATGCCTGCCGGGCTGCTGGTCACCGCGCCGGTGCCGGTGCCGGACTTCGCCACCGTGAGCGGCGTCGGGACCGCGGCGGGGACGAAGTTCGCGACCACGTTGTGGTTCAGGTTCATGGTCACGTTGCAGGTCGTCGAGCTGCCCGTGCAGGAGCCCGCCCAGCCCGCGAAGGTCGAGCCTGCCTGCGGCGCGGCGGTCAGGGTGACGATGGACCCGTTGGCGAAGGTCGCCGAGCAGGTGGCACCGCAGTTGATGCCGCCCGGACTGCTGGTCACCGTGCCGGAGCCCGCCCCACCCTTGGTGACCGACAGCGTCGAGGTCGGGTTGGCCGCGAAGGTCGCGGTCACGTTCTTGGCCTCGGCCATCGTGACGGTGCACGTGGTGCCGCCGCCGCTGCAGGCGCCGCCCCAACCCTGGAAGAACGACCCACCGGCGGCGGTCGCGCTCAGGGTCACCCCGGTGTTCAAGGAGAACTGGGCCTCACAGGTCGCGCCGCAGCTGATCCCGGAGGGGGCGCTGGTCACCGTGCCCGAGCCGGTGCCGGACTTGCTGACGGTCAGGACCGGCTGCGCCGTCGCGGAGAAGGTCATGGCCGCGGTCGACGGCGCGAAGTTCGCCGCAGACCAGCCGACGCTGCACGACGGACGGTTCGCCTCGACGTTGGGGATCGCGGCGGGAAGTGTGCAGTTCGGCGACGCGACGTTGGTGATGTTGGCCAGCTGCATCTGCGAGCCCGTGGGGATCGAGACCTTCCACGGGTCGCCGATGACGCCGACCCAGTCGATCCTGCCGCTGGGCCGCGTCACCGTCACGGTGCACGGCGCGGTCCCGACCGTGACGGTGCCGCCCGGCCAGTACTGCGTCCACCCGACGGTCTCCTCCCGGTTGGCGCTCATCGAGACGGTCTGGCTGAAGTTGCTGCAGATCGCGGCGCTGCCCACGTCGTTCGGCTTGGCGGCCTTGACCTGCTGAGACTTGACCGCGTGGGTGGCCGTCTGCGCGGCCGTCTGGGTCGTGGCGGTGGCCGACGCCGGCCCCGCGACCACCATCGCCCCCGCCACGAGTGTTGTCGTTGCTACTGCCGTGAGAAATCTCGCGGATCGACGGCTTGCCGCCCCCCGCCCCCTGGATCCGATCACGACGACTCCCTTCTTCGGCGACCGCCCCCTGCGGCCTCACGGGGAAGGTATGGCCGCGCGGCGACGCCCCGCATCGGGCATTTGATGGGGCGACGCGCCGTGGCATAGGGCATTCGCCCGGGGGGCGGCTGCCCCGTTCTGTTCCCAAGCCGCCTCCCGGATCGGTACGCTCGGCCCATGTCCGCTGTCGCAAGCGGCAGCCACGCGTCGCTTCCGGGGCGCCTCATCGGGCGTGACGAGGAGTTGAGGCAGATCCTCGGGCTGCTCACGATCCCCGCTCCGCGGCGGCCGGTGACCCTGTGCGGGCAGGCGGGGGTGGGCAAGACGGCCTTGGCGGTGTCGGTCGCCACCCGGCTCGAGGCGCTCGGCCGCCGGGTCGTCGTGGTGCGCCTGGCGAACACCCGGGACGCCGACGAGATGCTGTTGGCGATCGCCGCCGAGATCGGCCTTCCCCCGGGGGGCGGCGGCATCCTCGAGCGCCTCACGGTCGTCGGCGACGAGACCCACACGCTGATCCTGGACAACTGCGAGCATCTCTCGGGGCACCCGCACCCGCTCACCTCGCTGCTTGACGCCTGGCCCCGGGTGCGGTTGCTGACCACGAGCGTCCGCCCGCTGCGGCTCCCCGAGGAGCACCTCGTCGTGATCGGGCCGCTCGAGTTGCCGGCGCCCGACGACGATCCGCAGGCGCTGCGCGACTCCCCGGCGATCCAGCTCTACCTCCGGCGGGCGGCCGAGGCCTCGCCCACGTTCGACCCCGACACCGCGCGGTTGCCCGACGTCGCCCGGCTCTGCGACCGGGTCGGTGCGCTGCCGCTGGGCATCGAGTTGCTCGCCGCGCGGGTGCGGACCTTGCCGCCCGCGAGCACCGGCAGCCTGCTCCGGTCGGGCTCGTTGATCGGCCTCGAGCAACCACGATCCGGGGCACCGGTCTCCGAGCGGCACCGGAGCCTGCGGGACGCCCTGCGCTGGTCGTACGAGTTGGTGACCCCCGACGCCGCGGCGCTGCTGCGCAGGATGTCGGTCTTCGCCGCCCCGCTGACCCTGGAACGGCTGCTGTCCTCCGAGATCTCCGGTGCCTTCGAGGCCACCGGGCCCAGCCCCGTCGGATCGCGGGAGTCCACCATCCTGGACCAGCTCGCGGAGCTGGTCGACGTACAACTCGTGCGCCAGCGAGACGTGCAGGGCCACGCGACGTTCGAGCTGCTGCCCGTGGTCCGGGAGTTCGCCCTCGAGGAGCTGGAGCGTCACGACGAGGCGGCCGCCGCACGACGCTCGCGACGGTCGGCGATCTCGGCCTTCGCGGAGTCCCGGAAGGCCGCTCTGGGCCTGGCGGCCGAGCGCATCCCGATGAGTGAGATGTCGGTGTGCGAGATGGACCTGCGCCAGGTCCTCGCAGAGTACGTCGACGACGACGCCCTCGTCCCCGGGATGCGGCTGGCGACGGTCCTGGCGATCGTCGCCTTCCAGCGGGGCTACGACGGCTACGTCGCCGACGCCCTGGAGCGGATGATCGCCGCCGCGGACTCCGACGAACGGGTCCCGGAGCCCCTGCTGGTGGAGGCGATGCTCCACCACGCTCAGATCCGGCTCCTCACCGACCGTCGAGTCGACATCGAGCGCGACATCGCGCAGCTCGCGGAGGCGACCCGGCGGGCGCTGGCATCCGACGAGGCGCAACTGCACCTGATCGCACACGCCCTGGTGATCCGCACCCTCAACATCACCCGCAACTTCCCCGGCGCCGCGGCCTCCTCGGCGCAGGGTCTCGCCCTTGCTCATTCGCTGGGTGACGAGCGGTGGATCGCACGCTTCAGCGG
>JBDHZS010000306.1:0-3180 GCA_039812025.1 Nocardioides sp.
GCTGCGGCGCCGCGGCCCGGGGCGAGCCGCCCGCCGGCACGCCGCGCGGGGCGTTCGGGCCACGGCTGCAGGCGACGGTCGCCCTGCTCGGCGGGGCGTACCGCCTGAGCAAGCGGCAGATCCAGGCGCTGCTGGCCGACCTGATGGGCCTGGACGTCTCCACGGGCATGGTGTGCAAGACCGAGCGCCAGGCCGCCGAGGCGGTGGCCGCCCCGGTCGAGGCGGTCTACGGCCACGTCCGCACGGCCCCGTCCGCCGGGGTGGACGAGACCGGGTGGCGGGAGGACAAGCGCCGGGCCTGGCTGTGGGTGGCGGTCACGCCCGAGGCGACCGCCTTCCGGATCGCCGCCTCCCGCGGGGCCGACGCCCTGTACCAGATGGTCGGCGAGCCGGTCCTGCCGACCGTCGTCTGCGACCGGTTCCCGACCTACGCCCGCGCCCCGAGCCGACAGACCTGCTGGGCGCACACCATCCGAACGCAATCGACAAATCGGCCGGGGGTCTGGCTCCTCCTCGGGTCCGCGCCCCTCCCCGTCGCCCGATCCGGGGGAGCCCTCCGGGCCGGAGCCTGAAGGGCCACCGCCGGCCTGGCCCAGCGGGATGACGTGACGGATCTCCAGCGAGTCCTCCCCGACTATGATCCGCTCGATCAGCAACTGCAAGATCCGCTGCCGCTCCGCGAAGCTCGCCTGGTCGAGCCGTGATCGCACCCGGCGGCAGAATGCCTCCAGGTCCGACCAGACCGCCTTCGCGGCCTGCCGCTCCGATTGCAGCCGTTGCTCCTGGTCGCGTTGCGTGATCAGGACCTGGCGCCGGCCCTGGATCTGATCGCGTCGCGCCTTCAACTCCCCCAGGTCGATCACCTCGGCCTGGTAGGCGTCGACCAGCCGTTGCTCCTCGCGGCCCAGTCGCTGCAGTTGGGCCTCCCACCGTTGGGCCGCGACGCGGCCATCGTCCTTCGATTCCGCCAGCCGGGCCAGCTCGTCGAATCGCGACGCGAGCGCCGCCGGGTCCTCGAGCAGGGCCTTGACGTGGCCCCAGACGGCCGCATCGAGCTCCTCGGCCTTCGCCGGCGTCTGCGTGCAGCGGCAGGCCCGGTCGCGCATCACCGTGTCCTTGCCGTGGCACTTGTAGTACCGGTGCACGGCCTGGCCCGGCTTGCCGTACGTCGTGACCCCGAACATCGCCAGGCCGCAGCCTCGGCAGGTCAGCAGGCACCGCAGCAGATACTCGTTGCGGGTGTTGTTCCGGAACGAGAGGGTCGAGTTGCGGGCGAGCTGCTCCTTCGCGTCCCGGTGCGTGGCCTCGTCGATCAGGGCCGGGACCCGGATCGGGATCCACTCCTCGCGCGGCTTGGGCTGGCGGCACGTCGCCGTCCCCGCCCTCGGGCCGGTCGACCGCGGCTTCCGCGGCACGACGAAGGCGTGCCGGTTGACGTAGCCGGTGCCGGTGTAGACCGGGTCGGACAGGATGTGATGGACCACGCAATTCGCCCACAGCCGCTTGCCGCACCGGGGCCGCCACGGTCCAGCGGCGAGCCGCTTGAGGATCTGGCGGACGGTCATCCGCTCGTCGATCAGCCAGCGGTAGAGCATCCGGACCACCTCGGCCTCGGCCTCCTCGACCTCCAGGTGGGCCGGCACGCCGTCGCGGGCCGGGACGTAGCGATAGCCGTAGGGGGACCGCCCGGAGGTCCAGTGGCCGGCCCTGGCCTTCTGGAGCTTGCCGCGGCGGAACCGCTCGCCGAGCAAGGCCCGCTCGTACTCGGCGACGGCCCCCTGGATCTGGAGCAGGAGCTGGTCGTGCGGGTCGTCGGAGATCGGGCGGTGGACGAACTCGGCGTCGCAGCCGGCCCGGCGGAACTCCTCCAGGAGGACGACCTGGTAGGCGTAGCGGCGGGCCAGGCGGTCGGGGCTGTAGACCGCGACGACATCGAACTCGCCCTCGCGTGCGGCGTCCCGGAGCCGGTCGAGGGCGGGCCGATCGAGCCGCGACCCGGAGTACCCCTCGTCAATGAAGGTGTGTTCGCGCTTGAGCTCATGCCCATTGGCGACGGCCCAGCCCCGGAGAGCTTCGAGCTGGCTGTCGATCGTCTGCTCACGCCCCTGCCTCTCGGTCGAGACCCTGGCATACACGGCGGCTCTCATGATCGCTTCCCTCGTCGGTCGTGGATGGGATGCCGACGCCCGCCCCGGCTTCGAGCAAGACCCGGAAGGCCTGCTCGAGCCGGCGGGGGCCGTCACGTCGCGGGACGAATGCGGAGTGGATGGACCACCCGTCGGGGTGGAGATCGCGGGAATTCCGGCGCATCGGCTTGGCCTCCTGGGAGGCCAAGATGTCCGGGTCCATCCCGACGGGCTAGGATCGGCGGGAGGAGCGAGGGGCGTAGGGGCGGGTCGAGGAGCTGTACGGAATCACCAGGGTCGTCTGCAATTTGTCGATTCCGTTCGGATGGTGCACCTCCGCAGGGACTTCCAGTCCATGATCGACCGGGCCGCCGGGGGCGAGGCGGTCGGGGCGAAGCTGCTGCACTTCTCGGGGTTCGTGTTCGCGTGGTGGCGGCGGCACGAGCTCGGGTCGATCCAGTTCCAGACCCTGCGGTCCTACGCGGCGGGGCTGAAGCCGGTGGTGCGGTCGTTGCTGGAGTCGGGCGCGGCGTGCCCCTGCGCGTGGACGGCGAAGGTGTGCCGCAAGCTGCTGTCCGCCGAGGCGCACCTATGGACGTTCGCGGCGGTGGCGGGCGTCCCGCCGCACAACAACGCCGCCGAGCGGGCGCTGCGTCACGGGGTGATCTGGCGGAAGACCAGCCACGGCACCGACGGCGCGGCGGGGAGCCGGTTCGTGGAGCGGATGCTGACCGTGGTGGCGACCTGCCGGCAGCGGGGCGGTGACGTCCTCGGGTTCCTCACCGCCTGCCTCCGGGCCCGCCTCGACGGCACCCCCGCGCCGTCCCTCCTCTCCTGACCGGTCGCCCCCGGGTGGGACTCACAGGCCGCTACGTCCGTGAACGGCTACTTCCCCCGAAAAACGACGGCCCAGTCCTGGTCCGACCCCCGGCCCGGGGTGGACCACGTCGGACCGCTCACAGTGCCGATCGGCTCCGACTTGCCCGTGCGGGGGTCGAACCACGACGCCCGGTAGCGCCCGCCCGACAGCGTGACGGCGGTCGGCCCGCCCGCC
>JBDHZS010000307.1:0-3109 GCA_039812025.1 Nocardioides sp.
CGGGGGGCGTGGCGAGCAGGTGGCTGGCGACCACGTCGGCGGCGGTCTCCTCGGCGAGGAGTACGTCGGCGATCCGGGTCTGCAGCCGGGCGGCGTCGGCGGTCGGGAGGCTCGCGCGTGCGGCGTCGCCGATCAGCGGGTGCAGCGGGCGCAACGGCAGCTGTGCGGCCAGCAGTCGCTGCGCTCGCAGCTCCTCCACCGCGCCCGCGAACGTCGGCAAGTCGACCCGCGCGGCCGCCATCACCGTCTCGTCGACGGCGTGCTCCCCGAGCAGCACCACGGCCGCCAGCACCGCAGATTGGCTCGGCCCCAACCCGTCCAGCCGCCCCGCCAACACCTCGTGCATGCGGGTGGACGATCCCCGCGGCGTACTGACCCCGGGCTCACCGGCCGCCAGCCAGGCCGGGTCGGCCAGCAGCTCACCGATCGCGAACGGCAGTCCGCCGCTGGCGGCGTGCACCAAGGAGACCACGGTCGCCGGAGCGGTCCCCCGGACCTGCCTGAGCCAGGCCTCGACCCCCGTCCGGTCCAGCGGATCGAGCCGCATTGCGACCGCTCCGGGCCGTTCCAGCAGGGAGCGCGCCAGGTCGGGAGTCTGCTCCGCGTCGTACTCCCGGAGGGTGGCGAGCAGCATCACCGGGGCGTCGTGCACGAGCGGCGCCAGGGCGGCCAGCACCTGCAACGACAGGGTGTCGCACCACTGCAGGTCGTCGACGCATAGCACCACCGGTTGCGCCTCGGCTTCGCTGCGCGCCACCCAGGCGCAGGAGAAGGTCAGCGCCGTGACGTCGGTGCTGGTCGCCTCGCCGCTGACCAGCCGGTGCAGGTGCTCCCCGGGGCCGTCGAAGGGCGGTACGCCGCGCGGCGTCGCGGCCACCAGCGGGGCGAACCACTGGAACAGGTTGTGCCCCGGCAGCATCCGGGCGCTCGGGTCGTTGGAGCTGCTGCGGACGACCCACCCTTGACGCCGTACGTCGTCGCGGAACGCGCCCAGCAGCGCGGTCTTGCCGATGCCGGCCGGTCCGGCGATGGTCAGGACCATGGGCCGGCCCGCGGCCACCGACGCGGCGGCCTCGGCCCACCTCGCCCACTCCCGCTGACGGCCAACGAGCGCCGCTGGTGCCGCCAAGCCGTGCATTCGTTGCGCTCCCCTCGTGCGTGGCCGAACTCTACCCAGCGCTCGATCCGTTGCTCGGTCGGTCCGGGGGCGGCCCGATCACCCCAGGGATCCACTACTGGGGCCGCGGCCGGGCAGCAGTGCCTCGTTTCCTTGGTGGGATCGAGCCATGAACACCTCACTCACCAACCACCGCCGGCGTGCGGCCCTGTTCCTCTCCCTGGTCGCCACCCTGGTCCTCACACTCTCCCCCGGTGCGGCTTCCGCGGCCTCCTTCACCGCGGGCGCCACCGCTGTCGCCTCCGACTCGGCCAGCCCCGCGGCCAAGCAGTCGCCGAAGCGATCCGTCGTGATTCGCGGCCCGGAGCTCACGACCGCGGGCGACGAGTTCACGCTCCGCGGCCGGGTCACGAAGACCCCGAAGCGCTCACCGGTCCGGATCGAGTACAGCGTCGACGGCAGCGACTGGAAGTTCCTGTGGCGCGCTGGCACCAAGGCCAAGGGGCGCTACTCCTATACGACCGAGATCGGTCGGGACATCGCCGTCGCCTATCGCGCCGTCGCCGAGAAGGTCGGCAAGCGCAGGGCCGTCAAGTCCTCCTCGATCATCGTCATCGGCGTCTTGGACCTCCCCGAGTAGCCCCCGGAGCTGGTGCAAACTCAGTCGCGAGGCAACTACCAGCGGCCTCACAGCGAGTCCGGCACCGTCAACGCGTCCGGATCCTGCCGCACCGGGAGCTGCGCGAGCGCCGTACTCACCAGCGCGACGCGCGAAGCCACCGTGACCTTCCGCCGCAGGCGCCCCATGCCGGTCTGCCCCAGAGCCTCCTCGACCGCGGTCGAGACCTGCTCGTTGGTGAACGCCGGCCGGGTTCCCGGTGCCACCTCGATGTCGGGGAGCGCCAACATCACGGGCAGGACCTGGCTCCCGACCGCGTCGAGCACCTGATAACGGTCGATCCTGCTCATCGACTCCCAAGCAGCCTCGCCTTTGGCACGCCGACCCGCCTTGCCCCCGGCCACGATCTTGGCGGCGGCGGTGACAGCGACGGTCAGCTCATGCTCGGTGAATCGCATGCCGACAGCATGCCCGACGCACCTGACCGGGCGAACACTGCCGACCGTCGGCCCGAGCACAGTGCCTGCCACGCGCTGGAGGAGTGCGTCTGGTCGGGCGCGGCGAGGTACTTGCCGACGGCGAATCGGCCCCGCCGTCATCGGGGCTCAAGGCACTGAACCTGTCGGTGGTCGCTGCGAGAATCGTCGCATGACGGACACGCTGTTCACGACGGCCTTCGCTCAGACGGACGAACTCCTCAACCACCTCGGCCTCGAGGACATCCAAGACCTCGAGGACATGCTCGTGCACCTCTTCGACAGGCCCGTCTGGGTCCAGGACCGGCACGACGGGGAGCCCGGCCTGGAGGTCGTCGTCGCCGGAGACGAGGGAGCCTTCGGGTGCTGCTGCGACTTCCCCGTGAGCGTGGTCGACCTGGCAGAGGCATGCGCGTCCGCGGCAGAGTCCGCCGGGACGTATGGCTGGGGCTACTTCTTCCCAGAGGAACCGCCAGACATCTTGGCGATGAACGACGCCGAACTCATCGCCACCCTGCAGGACGCTCTCGCCGCCGTCTGACCCTTCACGACGCCGGACGCCGGTTGGCCGCGTTACGTATCCGGTCGGCGAGCATAGAGTGGAGGCATGGCTGAGGAGACGATCACCTTCCCCGACCTGGGCCTGATCGAGCAGGTCGAGGCGCTTCTGGCGACCCTTGCCCTTCCGCACGACGCCGAGTTCCGGGTCGAGCCCGCCTTCGACTACCCGGGCCAACAGGTCGCCATCGACCTCGCCGCGATGACCGACGAGAGCCTCAACACCCTCGTGGAGGCGGTCCGTGACGGCCTGTTCATGAAGTTCAGGATCGCCACCCGGACGTGCAGCGAACTCGACCGCGAGATTCTCGCCAAGCAGACCGCCTGAGTCACGCCATC
>JBDHZS010000308.1:0-3095 GCA_039812025.1 Nocardioides sp.
CGCCGTCGCCGCCGTGCGCGCCGCGCGCGGCGCGTTCGACGACGGGCCGTGGCCGGGCACCGCCGCGCCCGAACGGGCCGCGCTGCTGTTCGCGGTCGCGGATCGACTCGCCGCCGAGAAGGAGGAGGTCGCCGAGCTCGAGGCCCTCGACACCGGCAAGCGCATGGTCGAGGCGCGCACCGACATGGACGACGTGATCTCGGTGTTCCGGCACTTCGCCAAGCTCGCCGGCGCCGAAGCCGGCCGAGTCATCGATCCCGGCGTACCGGACGTCTCCAGCCGCGTCGTGCACGAGCCGGTCGGCGTCTGCAGCCTGATCACGCCGTGGAACTTCCCGCTCCTGCAGACCTCGTGGAAGGTGGCGCCCGCCCTCGCCGCCGGCAACACCTTCGTCCTCAAACCCAGCGAGCTGACGCCGTCCACGGCGATCTGGCTGGTCCGCACGCTCGACGAGCTCGGGCTGCCCAAGGGGGTCGCCAACCTCATCCTCGGCGCCGGGGCCCGCGTCGGGCCGCCGCTGACCGGGGACCCCGACGTCGACCTGGTCTCCTTCACCGGAGGGCTGGTAACCGGCCGCGCGATCATGGTCGCCGCGGCGCCGACGGTGAAGCGGATCGCCCTCGAGCTCGGCGGCAAGAACCCCAACATCGTCTTCGCGGACGCCGACCTCGAGGCGGCCCTCGACAACGCGCTCACCGCGGTCTTCCTCGACTCCGGGCAGGTCTGCTCGGCCGGCACCCGGCTGATCGTGGAGGAGTCGATCCGCGACGACTTCGTCGACGAGCTGGTACGACGTGCAGCACGGATCCGGCTCGGGGGACCCCACGACCCCGCGGCCGAGACCGGCCCGTTGATCAGCGCCGCCCACCGCGAGAAGGTCGAGGCCTACGTGGCCGCGGGCATCGCGGACGGCGCCGTACTGCGGGTCGGCGGCACCCGCCCCGACGCGCCCGAACTGCAGGACGGCTACTACTACCCGCCGACCATCCTGGACCGCTGCACCAGCGACATGTCGTGCGTCCAGGACGAGTCCTTCGGCCCGGTGATGACCGTGGAGACGTTCTCGGGAGGCACCCGCGACGAGGCCGAGGACCACGCGGTGCGGATCGCCAACGACACCGTCTACGGCCTGGCCGGCGCGGTCTGGACCGAGAACGCCGGCCGCGCCCAGCGGGTCGCCGCCCGGCTGCGGCACGGCACCGTGTGGATCAACGACTACCACCCCTACGTCCCGCAGGCGGAGTGGGGCGGCTTCAAGCAGAGCGGCATCGGCCGCGAGCTGGGGCTGGCGGGGCTCGAGGAGTACCGCGAGACCAAGCACATTTGGCACAACCACCGGCCCGCGCCGTCGGGCTGGTTCGGCGCCGACGCAGCGGACACGAGCGACACCGGCAGCAGGGAGTGAGGCGAGGATGACCCAGAGCTACGACTACGTGATCGTGGGTGGCGGCTCCGCCGGTTCGGCGGTGGCCAACCGGCTCAGCGCCGACCCGTCGACGTCCGTCCTCGTCCTGGAGGCGGGGCACAGCGACTTCAAGATGGACCCGTTCGTCCACATGCCCGCGGCACTCCCCTTCCCGATCGGCAGCCGGTTCTACGACTGGAAGTACGAGTCGGAGCCGGAGCCCTACATGGGCGGCAGGCGGGTCTACCACGCCCGCGGCAAGGTGCTCGGCGGGTCCAGCTCCATCAACGGCATGATCTTCCAGCGCGGCAATCCCCTGGACTACGAGCGCTGGGCCGGCGACAAGGGCATGGAGAACTGGGACTACGCCCACGTGCTGCCGTACTTCAAGCGCATGGAGAACTGCCTGGCCGGCGCCGATGCCTGGCGCGGCGGCTCCGGACCGCTGACGCTGTCGCGCGGGCCGGCCGCCTCCCCGCTCTTCGGGGCGTTCCTGGAGGCCACGGAGCAGGCGGGCTACCCCCGCACGGACGACGTCAACGGCTACCGCCAGGAGGGCTTCGCGCCGTTCGACCGCAACGTCTACCGAGGGCGCCGGCTCAGCGCTGCCCGCGCGTACCTGCACCCCGTCAGCAACCGGAAGAACCTCACGATCCACACGCTCTCCCAGGTCACCGGGGTGCGGATGCAGGGCAACCGCGCGGTCGGCGTCGACTACCTCCGCGCGGGGAAGATGCGGCGCTCCGTCGACGCTGGCGAGGTCATCCTGTGCGGCGGCGCGTTCAACTCCCCGCAGCTGCTCCAGCTCGCGGGCATCGGCAACCCCGAGGAGCTTCAGGCGCTCGGGATCCAGCCGACCGTCGACCTGCCCGGGGTCGGCGAGAACCTGCAGGACCACCTCGAGGTCTACATCCAGCACGAGTGCAAGCAGCCGGTCTCTATCGGGCCGTGGTTCAACTACTGGAAGGCGCCACGGATCGGCGCCGAGTGGCTCTTCCTGCGCTCCGGCGTCGGGGCCTCCAACCACTTCGAGGCCGGCGGCTTCATCCGCAGCAACGACGAGGTCGCCTACCCCAACCTGATGTTCCACTTCCTGCCGATCGCGGTGCGGTACGACGGATCCAAGTCGGCGGCCGAGCACGGCTACCAGGTGCACATCGGCCCGATGTACTCCGACGTGCGCGGCCACCTCAAGATCCGCTCGACCGACCCGCTGGAGCACCCGGCCCTGCTCTTCAACTACCTGTCGACCGAGAACGACCGCCGCGAGTGGATCGAGATGATCCGCGCCGCGCGGGACATCCTCGGCCAGCCGGCGTTCGAGGCGTTCAACGCAGGCGAGCTCTCCCCGGGGCCGGCCGTGGAGACGGACCAGGAGATCCTCGACTGGGTCGCCAAGGACGCCGAGACCGCCCTCCACCCGTCCTGCACGGCCAAGATGGGCACCGACGAGATGAGCGTCGTCGACCCGGAGACGATGCGCGTGCACGGCACCGAGGGGCTGCGCGTGGTCGACGCCTCGGTCTTCCCCTACGTCACCAACGGCAACATCTACGCCCCGGTGATGATGGTCGGCGAGAAGGCCTCCGACCTGATCGCCGGCAACACCCCGCTCCCCCCGCTGACGGACGTGCCGTTCTATCGGCACGGCGAGGGGATGCCGCTCTATCCGCCCGGCGACCCCCGCAAC
>JBDHZS010000309.1:0-3056 GCA_039812025.1 Nocardioides sp.
GCCGGGCTCGCCGCCGCCTCGGCCCTGGCGTCCTGGTGGTTGCGCGCCGACCTCTTCCGCCTCGACGGATGGCAGTTCCCCGCGCTCGCGGGCGCCGTGACCGCGTCGGCCGCGCTGCTCGGCCTGGTCCGCGGCGTGCTCTCGGCGCGCCGCCGCTTCGGCGCGCTCGCGGTCAACCTCGTGGGCGAGAACGCCGTCCGCTGCCTGGTCGCCGCCGGCCTCGCGCTGACGGGCCACGACTCGCCGGTCGGCTACGGGCTCGCGCTCCTGGCCGGGTACGGCGTGTGCCTGACCCGCCCCTCGGCGCTCAGGCTCGGGCGGGCCCCGGACAACGAGGGTGACGGCTCCCCACGAGCAGGCTCGGCCACGGCCTTCCTGGCCGGCGCGGGCGCGGGGCAGCTCCTGGGCCAGGCCGTGCTGACCGGGGGTGCCGTGGTCCTCGCGCTCGCGGGGGGCACCGCCGCCCAGGTGACCTCGCTCTTCGCGGCGCTGGCGCTCTTCAGGGCGCCGTACACCCTCGGCGTCGGCATGGTCGCGCCGCTCACGGGCTGGTTCACCACGCTGGTCGTCGCGCGCGACACGGCACGGCTGCACAGGGTGCTGACCGGGCTGATCGCCGTCGCCCTCGCGGGGGCCGGCGCGGCCGCCGCCATCGGCTGGTGGCTCGGCGGACCCCTGGTCGCGGGGCTCTTCGGTCCCGGGGTGCGGCTCGCGGACCACCAGAACGCGCTCGTCGCCGTCGGCAGCTCGTTCGCGATCGCCACCCTGATCGCCACGATCGTCGCGCTCGCCCACGGCCGTCCGGCCGCGCTGGTCCGGGCCTGGCTGATCGCGCTGGTGCCCGGCATCGGCGTCTTCGCGCTCGGGGGCTGGCGGCCGCTGGACGCCACCTGCGCGGCGTTCGCGGTCGTCGAGGCCGTGGCGTTCGTCGTACTCGCCGCCGAGATCCGCCGCGCCAACACCACCCTCGCGCGGTAGTCCCCAACGTTCTGCAGGGGTTACGCACGAGTAACCCCTGCAGAACGTTGGGGACTACCCCGCCGGAGGGGCTGGAGGTCACCCCCAGGAGCGAGGAGGGGTCAGCGGAGAGCGGAGACGAGCGAGGTGACGACCCGGTCGAGGTCGGAGTCGGTGAGCGAGCTGTGGAAGGGCAGCCGCATCAGGCGTCGGCTGACGTCGACGCTCACCGGGCACTCGGTCTCGCGCGCCCGGAACTGGACCCCCGCATCCGAGGAGTGCAGCGGCACGTAGTGGAACGTCGTCTGGATGCCGTCCGCCTTCATGGACGCCATCGCCCGGGTGCGGGTCTCGGCGTCGGGCGTGAGCAGATAGAAGAGGTGGTACGCCGGGACGCAGTGCTCCGGCACGACGGGCAGCCGCAGCCCGAGCGAGGCGGCGTGCGGAGCGAGCGCCCCGGCATAGAAGTCGAAGACCCGCCGCCGGATCGCCTGGATCTGCTCGCGCCGCTCCAGCTGGGCGTAGAGATAGGCGGCCAGCGCGTCCGACATGCCGAAGGAGGAGCCGGTGTCGCGCCAGGAGTATTTGTCGACCATACCGGCGAAGAACGCCTGCCGGTCGGTGCCCTTGTCGTAGAGCACCCACGAGCGCGCGACGTCCGCCTCCTCGTTGACGACCAGCGCGCCGCCCTCGCCGCAGACGAAGTTCTTGGTCTCGTGGAAGCTCAGCGTCGCGAACCGCCCGATGCTCCCGAGCGACCGGCCCCGCCACCGCCCGAAGAGACCGTGGGCGTTGTCCTCGATGATCGCCACGTCGTGCCGGTCGGCCAGCACCGCGCGCAGCCCGTCGATGTCGCCGGCGATCCCCGCGTAGTGCACGACCACGATCGCCCGCACGGAGTCGTCGAGGAGCTCCGCGACGGATGCCGGGTCCGGGCCGAGGGTCTCCGGCTCGATGTCGCAGAAGAGGATCCGGGCACCCTCGCGCGCGAACGCCAGCGCAGAGCTGGTGAACGTGTACGACGGCACGATCACCGTGTCCCCGGGCCGCAGGTCGAGCAGGAGCGCGCTCATCTCCAGCGCACCGGTGCACGAGGTGGTCAGCAGTACCTCCCGGGCGCCGGTCTCGGCCCGCAGCACGTCCCGCGCCCGCGTCGAGAACGGACCCCCCGACGAGGTGTGGCCGCCCGCCAGGGACTGTGCGATGTATTCCACCTCCTTGCCCTCCGTGCGGGCAAGGTTGAAGACGATCGGCTTGCTCATGTGAGCTCCTTTAACTCCAAGGCAACCGCCGGCCGAGCAGGCCGGCCAGCGCGGCGTCGTGATCGGCGAAATGCTCCCGCAGCCGCCGGGTGAGCGCCGCGTCGAGCGTGTGCGAGGACGCGTCGCTGGCGTTGACCGGCGCGCCGAGCGCGGCGGGCCGGTGCGAGGCGTCCACCCCGAGCCAGCCGTAGAGCTCGGCGAGGGTGTCCTCACCGGCGAGCAGGTCCTCCAGCGTCTGGACCCGGACCGCGTCCCCGAAGGCGTCCAGCCAGGGCCGCAGCCAGTCGGCGTAGTGGCCGCGCTCGAGGTAGGCGTACGGCGACACCGAGGTCAGCGACGGATCCCAGTTGCGGGGACCGGCGAGGTTCTCACTCAGCGCCACCGGCAGCGGCCGCTCCTCGAGGCCGAAGCCGGAGGTGAACGCCCAGTTGGAGACCGCCCGCGCCACCGGGTCCCGGACCTGCGCCAGGATCAGCGGGTCCCCCTGCTCGGAAAGCACAGTGCGCACGCGGGATATGGCGTCCGGCCGCTCGATGTAGCTGGTGCTCTTCTCGCCGAGCACGAGCGCGCCGGCGGCGTGGGAGAACCACGCCGCGACGTACCCCTCCCGGCCTCCCGCGAGCACCTCGTCGGAGAGGAAGACCTTCGGCTCGGGCGGGCTCGGCCGCGCCATCGCGATCTGCGGGTGGTCGGCCAGCAGCGAGGAGAGGTACGTCGTACCGCACCGTTGCCCGCCGATGATGACGAGATGCCTGGTCACGGCGCGTCCTGCTGCACCCGCGCGACGACGGGGGAGACCTCGACGGCGCTGACCGCGTGCAGGGTGCGGACGATGTA
>JBDHZS010000310.1:0-2928 GCA_039812025.1 Nocardioides sp.
ACCGCCTTCCCCAGCGTCTCGGACTCGGAGATCCCGTCGTGGGAGCGGACGAAGCCGTCGGAGTCGGCGTACACGATCCCGAGGTCGGTCTGGACGAAGGCGCGGATCTCCTCGCTGACCGTGAACTCCTCGCCGGCGATGTGGACGGTCTTGCCGACGGCGTACGTCGGGGACTGGGCCGCGAAGGCGGCGGCAAACGAGTTGGTCTCCACGGCCATGGTCGGGCCGCGCAGGCTCAGCAGGGACGGCGTCACCGCGCCCAGGGCCACCAGGGCGGCGACGCCGCCGCCGATCATCGCGGTGCGGCGGCGCCGTACCCGACGATCGCCGGCCGAGACGATCCCGGCCACATCGAGCGCGGGCGGGCCGAGCCTGTCGGCACGCTCGTGCATCACGTCGTTGAGAAGGTCGTTCATGAGATTCACCGTTCCTTGTCGGCAGGTTCGGGGGTGTGGGGTTTGTCGGGTGTGAGGGCGACCGAGACGAGCTCGGGATCGAGGTCCTGGTCGCGGAGAGAGGCGCGCAGCTTCGCGAGGCCGGCCCAGACCTGGCTCTTGACGGTGCCGACCGCGCAGCCCATCGCCTCGGCGGTCTGCGCCTCGGTCAGGTCCTCGTAGTAGCGCAGCACGATCGCGGTGCGTTGCCGGACCGGGAGCCGCTGGAGCGCCTCCCAGAGCCAGTCGCGGTCGGTGACCGATGCCTCGTGGCCGGCGATCGGTTGCCGCGAGGCCGCCTGGGGCAGGTCGAGCGTCGGTCGCTCGTTGTTCCAGCCCTTGCGCCGGAACCACGAGATCGCGGTCGTCGTGATCGCCTTGCGCGTGTAGGCCTCGGCGTTGTTGGGGTCGCGCAGCCGCGGCCACGCGACGTACGTCTTGGTCAGCGCCTCCTGGACCAGGTCCTGCGCCAACTGGGGGTCGCCGACGATCAGGTACGCCGCCCGGTGGAGCGCCGCCGACCTGGCGTGGGCGAAGTCGGTGAACGCCGCCACGTCTCGTCTGCCTGCCATCGATGCCTCGTCTCACCTCGGGGGCCCTTCGGAGATAGTGACGCGGCGAGCGCGCGGAATGGTTCGCCGGCGCCGCGTGTTGGCGATGGTTCGGGGCGGGACGCGCGGCAGCGACCACTAGGCTTGGCGCAAGTCGGGCGAGGATGAGCGGAGGAGACGTGACGGAGCGACTGGTCCACATCGTGGACGACGTCCCGGAGCTTGCCCAGCAGTTGGCAGAGCGGTCAGACGAGGCCGGCCAGGTGACCATGGTCGTCTGCCTCAACGGCTTCCTGGACGCCGGCTCGGCGGGGCTGGTCGCCGTGCGCCACCTGGAGTCCCTGGACACCGGACGCGTCGTCGCGACCTTCGACGTCGACCAGTTCCACGACTACCGCGCCCGGCGGCCCGCGATCAGCTTCCTGCAGGACCGGTACGCCGACTACGACGCGCCGCGGCTGACCGTGCGGCTGCTGCGCGACAGCGGCGGCACGCCGTACCTCCTCCTGCGCGGCTTCGAGCCCGACAACCGCTGGGAGGCCTTCTGCACCGCCGCCCGTGAGGTCGTCGAGCGGCTGGGCGTCACCCGTGTCGTCGGCCTGGGCGCGGTGCCGATGGGCGTCCCGCACACCCGCCCGATCGCGATCACGCCGCACGCCAACCGCGCCGAGCTGCTGACCGGCGACTCGCCGTGGCGCGGCGAGCTGCGGGTGCCGTCGAGCGCGCAGGCGCTGCTGGAGCTGCGGCTGGGGGAGTGGGGCCACGACATGATCGGGTACGTCGCGCACGTGCCGCACTACCTCGCCCACCTCGAGCACCCCGCGGCGGCGATCGCGCTGCTGGAGCAGCTCGAGATCGGCGGGAGGCTCACGGTCGACCTGAGCGCGCTGCGCGAGGCGGCAGAGACCAACCAGGGCGAGATCGCGAGCTACCTCGCCGAGCACGACGACGTCCGGGACGCGGTGCAGGGACTCGAGCAGC
This sequence comes from Nocardioides sp., assembly GCA_039812025.1. Taxonomy (GTDB): domain Bacteria; phylum Actinomycetota; class Actinomycetes; order Propionibacteriales; family Nocardioidaceae; genus Nocardioides. The sequence goes on from JBDHZS010000310.1 coordinate 1,967, forward strand.
AGTACGACACCTTCCGCGAGGCCGAGGAGTCCGGTGCGAGCCTGCTCGCCGAGGGCCAGCCGCTGCCGACCGGGGATGAGATCGGGCAGCAGTTCGAGCAGTTCCTGGCCGGGCTGGACGGCTCGTCCGAAGACACCTCCGAGCCCGAGGAGAGCTGAGGTGTCGATCCCCTCCGCCGACCTCGTCGGGCTGCTTGACCTGGAACAACTCGACCTCGACCTCTATCGGGGGCAGCAGCCCGCCACCGACAGGCAGCGCACCTTCGGCGGACAGGTCGCGGCCCAGGCGCTGATGGCGGGCCTGCGCACGGTCGACGACGACCTGGCGGTGCACTCGCTGCACTCCTACTTCCTGCGGCCGGGCGACCCGGCGACGCCGATCATCTACGACGTCGAACGGCTCCGCGACGGCCGCTCGTTCTCCACCCGGCGGATCGTCGCGCGGCAGCACGGGCACGGCATCTTCTTCATGATCGCGAGCTTCCAGCATCACGAGAAGGGGTTCGAGCACCAGGACCGGATGCCCGTCGTACCGCCGCCCGAGGAGTCGCCCCGGCTCCTCGACCTCGCCCCCAACCCCCAGGCCGCCGAGGTGCTCGCGCGCGAGTGGGCCTCGCTCGACATCCGGTACGCCGGCGATCCCGCCCACCCGGAGCACAACGAGGCCGGGTCCCCGGTGTCTCGGCACTGGATCCGCATCGCCGCCGACCTGCCCGACGACCCGGAGGTGCACGTCACCGCGTTCACCTACGCCAGCGACCTCACGCTGCTCGCCGCGACGCTCGTCGGCCACGGCGTGGGCATCGCCTCGCGCAGGATGCAGAACGCCTCCCTGGACCACACGATCTGGTTCCAGGAGCCCTTCCTCGCCGACCGGTGGTGGCTCTACGACCAGTGGTCGCCGGCCGCCCACGGCGGCCGCGGGCTCGCCTGGGCGCGGGTCTTCACCCAGGACGGCACCCT
>JBDHZS010000311.1:0-2902 GCA_039812025.1 Nocardioides sp.
ACCGACCTGGTGACGCCGGACCGGCGCGACCACATGCTCGACGAGATCGTCGCCTCCGCGCCGCCCCTGCTCGAAGGGCTGCAGTGCCACCTCAAGGTGGTCTGGTCGCGGGTCGACGGCACCCAGTACCTGGCCGAGCTGGGCGATCGTGCCCAGCCCTGGGACGAGAAGCGCGCCTCCTATCTCGATGAGTACGAGGTGGCGGAGCGGCGGACCCTGCTCGGGGTCGTGCTCGACGACAACCGGCAGAGCGACGGGTCGGCCAGCGCCCGCCGCACCGCCCGGCACGCCCTGGGCCTGCCGCCCGGCCGGATCACCGACAAGGAGCTGCGCTACCTCCACACCCGCGTGCGGGAGCTGGCCAAGACGCTGAACAACACCAGCTGGAAGGTGGAGCTGGCCAGCGCCGAGACGCTGGCCTGGCTGATCTCCCGCGACCTGCACCGCGACACGATCCTGCCCCCAAGCGGCACCATCACCGGCGCCGGCATCGGCCGGCTCACCAACAGCCGCATCGTGCCCTATTCGGACCATCTGGAAACGCTCGGCACCGCCGGCGAGGTCACCCAGTACGTCGCCGTGCTCGCCATCACCGACTTCCCCGAGGTCGTCGAGGTGCCCGGCAACCAGGAGTGGCTGCGAACCCTGTCCGAGATTTGGCGGGTCGACGGCCACGGGCAGAACGTGCGCGTCAACGTGGACGCCAGCGTGCGATTCACCGTGCTGTCGCACGGTGACGCCAAGAAGCGCATCAAGGACGCCCGCGACCTGGCCAAGGAACAGCGCCAGTCCGCCGCCAAGCACTCCACCGGTGAAACGTCCCTCGAAATCGAGGAGACCGAGGCCGAAATGAACGAGGCCCTGCGGCGGCTGAGCCGCGAGAGCCTACGGCTCATCGAGGCCCACCCCCGGCTCGTCATCGCTGAGGACAGCATCGAGGACCTGCACGCCTCCATCGCCGCCGTCCGATCCCACTACGAGAAAATCGGGTTCGGTGTCCACCTGGGCGTCGACGAGCAGCGCGAGCTGTGGATGGAGGCCCTGCCGTGCGACCAGCTGCGCGTCACCGATCTGGGCCACACCCTCGACGCCACGGCGTTCCTGGGCGCCTGGTGGTGGGGCGGCTCAGCTGTTGGGCAGGCCCCCGGCAACCGCATGGTGGGCTACCTGACCGGCTCGACCCCCGGCATCGTCCGGTCAGACGTCACCTCCGGCGCCCGCCGCGGTGACGCCACCGTCGCCGTCTACGCCGGCCGCGCAGGACGCGGCAAGACGGTCTCGATGATGCTCGACGCGCTCGACGCGGTGTCCGACCGAAACACGTGGGTCGCGTGGCTCAGCCTCAAAGGCGACGACCTGGGCATCGTCGACGTGGCCCGCACCGAGTGCGGCGTCGACGCCGGCATGGTCACCGTCGGCACCCAGCACGCCGGCGCCGCCGACCTGTTCCGCACGCTCGGGGTCGACGAGGCGAAGGTGCCGGTCGCGCGGCAGCTCGAACTGCTCGCGCCGCGCAGCCTGGCGCACATTGCCGAGACGATCCTGCCCCAAGTGATTGAGCACCACGTCCAGACCAACCCCGAGCCCTCCACCTGGGGTGTGATCCTCGCCCTGATCAACTACAGCGCGGACGACCTCAACCCCGGCGACGTCGACGACCGGCGGCGGCTCAACGAGATTCACCAGCTGGGCGGCATCTACCGTGCCCACGCGGCCACGCCGCTCGGTGCGCCGATGCTCGGCGCCTGGTCAGGCGTCGAGGCGTTCCCGCAGCGGCCCGGGCTGTGGCTGGCCCACTTCCCCACCCTGGTCCTGCCCGGCGCCGGCGGGAAGCCGAAGCCGCTCGACCAGTGGGACACCTCCGAGAAGCTGTCCGTTGCGCTGCTCCGCGCCTTCACCATGCACGCCCTGTCGGCGTCCAGCAACGACGAGCTCCGCAGCATGCCGAAGCTCGTCAGCGTGCCGGAGGTGCACCGGCTGCTCAACACCAGCGACGGCACCGACTTCCTCGACCAGATCGCCCGGATGGGTCGCGCCCGCAACACCAGCCTGCAGATCGACCTGCAGGAGCTGACCACCGTGCAGGCGCACGAGGGCCTGGTCGAGCAGATCACCACTCTGAACGTGTTCCAGCTCACGACCCGCGCCGAGCAGGACGCCGCGGCCGCCATGTGCGGGATGGAGATCGGGCCCGAGAGCCGGGCCGTGTTCGACAACCTGGCCGCCAGCACCCGCACCGATGAGGTGCGCAAGGGCCACTGCGTGATGCGTGACCCCAGCGGCCGCGCCGCCACCGTGCAGCGCACCGCCCCCGATGAGAGTGTGCTGGCCAGGCTCGACACGACCCCCGACACGGCTGCACGACCCGACGCATCCACTGAGCCCGCCACCATGACCAGCCAGGAGGCAGTCGCATGACCACCCGTACCCTCGCCCGCCTCGCGGCCGCCGCAACGGCCGCCGCGCTGCTGCTGGCCGGCTGCACCCAGCCCGCCGGCGACGACCCCGCCGCCAAGGCCGCGATCGCCTACTACACGTCACGGGACACCCGGACCGCCGAGCAGTGCGACTTCGAATGGAGCTATCGAAGCGACCCGACGAAGCTGGCCAGCTGCAAGGCCGACCCGGGCGGCGGGTACAGCTCGATCACCGGTATGCAGGTGCTCCGCACCGTCGACTTCCCCGGCCCCGACGGCGGGCCGGGCAAAGCCCTGGCCATCGCGATGACGCTCAAGGAGGGCTCCGCGGTCTACGCGGTCGCGATGGCCGAGGCCGACGGCCGCTGGTTCTGGGTCAAGGAAGAGAGCCCGCCGAAGGCGCCGGCGACCGACGACGAGCTGATCGCCGCCCTGTCATGATCGGCCCCACCATCGCCGCCGCGTGGCGGCGCGCCCGCGACTTC
>JBDHZS010000312.1:0-2886 GCA_039812025.1 Nocardioides sp.
GAGGTGGAACCGGCCGCGCTCCGTCCGGGGCGGGTCCATCTCCTGGAACCACAGCACCGGGCCGCGGTTCGACGGGTGCTGCAGCTCGACGCCGGCCGCCTCGGCCGGCGCCTCCCGGTAGGCCAGGACGGCGCGCCAGAAGGCACGGACGGCGTCCCGGTTGGCGGCGGTCACGTCGAGCCCGATCTCGAGGCGGTCCGGCGGCGGCAGGGTCGTCGCGCCGACGGACGCCGCGGCCTGCAGGACGCGGTGCGCGAGCTCGACGTCGAGCTGGGTGATCCCGCCCGCGGAGTGCGTGGCGAAGGTGAAGGTGACGGTCCGCCAGCGCAGGTCGACGTCCGGGTGGTGGTCGAGCTGCTCGGCCTCGTCGGCGACCAGGCCGACGAGCCGGACGGCGTCCGGGAAGGAGGGCGCCTGCACGGCCACCGTGAGGCTGCCCCAGGCGCCGCGGGCCACCCCGGGCAGGTCGGCGAGCTGTCGGTGGATCTCTTCGTCGTCCAGGAGACGGGCCATCCCCCGACCCAACCTCCCCGCCCGGGGAAGGTCAACCGCAGGCCGGCGGTGCCGCCCGGGTGCTGCCGGCGGTGCCGCCGCCGGTACCGCCGTCCGGGGCATGATCCGACGTGCCCGCGTGCGGCCCGGACGGCTGTGGCAGGCTCGGGACGTGACCACGAGCGCGACCGCCGTCGGGGGCCAGGCCCCCGGTTCGGCCGCGCTCGTCGTCGGCGCCGCGATCGTCGACGACCTGGACCGGCCGACGACGCTGCTCGCCGCCCGGCGCACCGAGCCCGCGCACCTCGCCGGCGGCTGGGAGCTGCCCGGCGGCAAGGTCGAGGCGGGCGAGGACCCGATCGAGGCGCTGCACCGGGAGATCGCCGAGGAGCTCGGCGTCAGGGTCGAGCTCGGTGCGGAGCTGCCCGGGCCGGACGCCTCCCTGCCGGGCTGGCCGCTGCCGCCCGCGCACCGGATGCGGGTCTGGCTCGCGAAGGTCACGGACGGCGTCCCGGCACCGATCGAGGACCACGACGAGCTGCGCGTGCTCGGCCCGGGGGAGTGGCTCGCGGTCGGCTGGCTGCCCGCCGACGTCGCGATCGTCCGCGCCCTGCTCGAGCGCTCGCCGTCCGCGCACTGACCCCGTCGCGCACGGTCGCCGGACCGGCGTGATCGCGTGCGGTCCGGGGGACCGGACGCGCGCCGATACGATGGGGGACGATCCCCCGACCTCTTACGAAGGCTCACGCATGCCCACGCGCACCCGCGACGACCTGCGCAACGTCGCGATCGTCGCCCACGTCGACCACGGCAAGACCACCCTCGTCGACGCCATGCTCTGGCAGACCGGCTCGTTCGGGGAGCACGCCCACGTCGACGAGCGGGCGATGGACTCCAACGACCTGGAGCGCGAGAAGGGCATCACGATCCTCGCCAAGAACACCGCGGTGCGGTGGAGCGGCGAGGGCGCGCCCGACGGCGGTGTGACCTTCAACATCATCGACACCCCGGGCCACGCGGACTTCGGCGGCGAGGTGGAGCGCGGCCTGTCGATGGTCGACGGCATCTGCCTGCTCGTCGACGCCTCCGAGGGGCCGCTGCCGCAGACCCGCTTCGTGCTCCGCAAGGCGCTCGCGGCCCACCTGCCGGTCATCCTCGTGGTGAACAAGGTCGACCGGCCGGACGCCCGGATCGAGGAGGTCGTCGAGGAGACGTACGAGCTCTTCATGGACCTCATCGACGGCACCGGGCTCGACCCGGACACGGCGCTGGACTTCCCGGTCGTCTACGCCTCGGCGAAGACCGGCCGGGCGTCGCTGGAGCGCCCGCAGGACGGCACCCAGCCGGAGAGCCCGGACCTCAAGCCGCTCTTCCGCACGATCCTCGACCACGTGCCGGCGCCGTCCTACGACGACGAGGTGCCGCTGCAGGCGCACGTCACCAACCTCGACGCCTCGCCGTTCCTCGGCCGGCTCGCGCTCTGCCGGGTCCGGTCCGGCACGATCCGCAAGGGCCAGCAGGTGACGTGGTGCCGCCGGGACGGCTCGACCTCCCGGGTCAAGGTCACCGAGCTGCTCATGACCGAGGCGCTCGAGCGGGTGCCGGCCGACAGCGCCGGCCCCGGCGACATCATTGCCGTCGCCGGCATCCCGGAGATCACCATCGGCGAGACCCTCGCCGACCCCGAGGACCCGCGCCCGCTGCCGCTCATCACCGTCGACGAGCCGGCGATCTCGATGACGATCGGCGCGAACTCCTCGCCGATGGCCGGCCGCACCAAGGGCACGAAGGTGACCGCGCGGCTGGTCAAGGACCGGCTGGACCGCGAGCTCGTCGGCAACGTGTCGATCAGGGTGCTGCCGACCGAGCGCCCCGACACCTGGGAGGTGCAGGGCCGGGGCGAGCTCGCGCTGGCGATCCTCGTCGAGACGATGCGCCGCGAGGGCTTCGAGCTGACCGTCGGCAAGCCGCAGGTCGTCACCAAGACGATCGACGGGAAGGTGCACGAGCCGTTCGAGCACCTCACGATCGACTCGCCGGAGGAGTACCTCGGCGCGATCACCCAGCTCCTCGCCGTCCGCAAGGGGCGGATGGAGCAGATGGCGAACCACGGCACCGGCTGGGTCCGGATGGAGTTCCGGGTGCCGTCCCGCGGCCTCATCGGGTTCCGCACCGAGTTCCTCACCGAGACCCGGGGCACCGGGATCGCGCACCACGTCTTCGAGGGCTATGAGCCGTGGGTGGGCGAGTTGCGCACCCGTCCGAGCGGCTCGCTCGTGGCGGACCGGGCCGGGGCCGCCACCTCCTTCGCGATCACCAACCTGCAGGAGCGCGGCACGCTGTTCGTCGAGCCGACGACCGAGGTGTACGAGGGCATGATCGTCGGCGAGAACT
>JBDHZS010000313.1:0-2841 GCA_039812025.1 Nocardioides sp.
GCGTTGAGGTAGCCCTGCGCGGCGGACTTGGCAGCGTTGATGTCGACGCGGAGCTCCTCGCCGCGGATGGCGGTCGAGCCCTGGACCTCCTGGGCGCCGGTGCGGGCTGCCTGGGCCGCGGCACTGCGGGCCTGCTGCTGGGCGTGCACCTTGCCGCCGACGTCGACGGTCATCCCGACCAGGATGATCATCACCAGTGACGCGGTGGCGAACCAGACGCTGATGGCGCCGCGCTCGTCGCGCTGTCGTCGGACCGGGTGCCTCATCATCGGCGCTCCCGGTAGGCGTCGACGGGGCTGCTCGCGGTTGCGGTGATCGTGCGGGTGCCGGGTACGCCGGGGATGCTCAGGTCCGACAGGTTGACCGTGCAGGTCACCGTGACGTTCACCTGGGCGGTGTTCCCGATCGGTGCGTTGAACGCCGCAGCGTTGACCGTGATGTTCGTGCTGGTGCAGTGCACGTCCTGGTCGTGCAGGCTGCTTGCGGCCGAGGACCTGCCTGCGACGATTGCCTCGCTCTGGGTTCGCTCGATCGAGGCTGCCCGTGCTGCCTCGTAGGCGGCTGCTTCCACGGACTGCTTGGCGATCTCGACGCGGCCGCCGAGGATGATCATCGCCACGAACAGCCCGAAGGCCGGGACGCCGATCGCGGCCTCGATGGCCACCGATCCGTGCTCGTCCCGGCTGCGGTTGAAGGCGCGGGCCCAGATGCTCTGCGCCATCATTCGGTGAGCCTCTCGACCGGGACGCTGGCGCTCTGGCGGACGGTCACGTGCCAGCCGGGGATCACGCTCATGGACTTGCCGGTGACGGTGATCGTGGCCGTTGTCGTGGTCCGTGACCCGGAGACGCTCGTCGACGTCATCACGTCGGATGCGCCGGCGTCCTGAAGGAAGCCGTTCGCGGTCGCGACTCCGGACTCACGGCTGCCGTTCTCGCTGCCCGCCTCACGTGCGCCCTCCTGCGCGGCCGCGAGCGCTACTTCGCGGGCGTGGTAATACAGCGCGCCCTGGACACCGAGGAACATCACCAAGAAGAGCGCCGGCATCAGGAAGACCATCTGGATGGCCACTGAGCCGCGCTCGTCCCGGCGTCGGCGGCGAGAGCTGGAGAACATGGACGGCTCCTACTTGATCTTTCCGGCCTCGCTGGTCACGAACGCCCTGACTGCGGCGACGACGATGCCGACGATGAGGATGACCGCGCCGGCCCAGATGACCTGCTCGATCGTGACCGAGCCGCGCTCGTCGCGTCGGTGCTTGACGATGCGGTCCTCCATGCTGGCGATCACGGCCAGGGCCGTCACCTGGAGGGTGATGAGGAGTTTCAACATCGCGTTGTTCCTTTCTGGGTGTGGAGTTCGGGGTGTCCCGGGATTGACGTCGGTGTTAGGTCGCGAATCGGAGCATCGACGGGGTGACGAGGATCGCCATGAAGACGATGCCGAGCAGGCTGGCGGGGATGTACATGCGCTCGGAGACGGCGTTGGCCTTCCCGAGTTCGGCGCTGAGCATCGCCGAGCGAAGGGCGGCGGCGCGGGCGCGGAGGTTGTTGTAGATCTGGGCGCCGTCCTGGCCGGACTGCTGCATGATGTCGGCGAGGTCGTCGAGCTCGGGGACGCCGAGGTCATCGGCGAGCCCGTGCAGGAAGTCCCAGGGGGCGCGGGTCATGTAGCGGGCGCGGCGCAGCTCGCTCTCGATTCGCTTGAACACCCAGGTGTCGCCGACCTCGGCCGCGGAGCGCAGCGCCTGCTGGCCGCTGGAGCCGTCGCGGACTCCGGTGGCGACCATGTCGATGTAGGCGCCCAGGGCCCGGCTGAACTCGATGCGGGCCTTCTTGGCGTCGTCAGTGGCGTTGTAGTTGGGCATGAACCAGAACAGTGCGGCGAGCCCGAGCGACCCGAAGGTGGGGATCACGAACGGGAGCGGGAGCCCGATCAGCGCGAAGAACGCCGCGAACAGCGGCGGCATGGCCAGGCCGAGCAGCGCCCAAACGACCTTCTCGCCGTAGAACCTGGTCTCGCTGATCTGGAGGATGGCCAGGTCCTTGCGCGGTGTGTGTGCCCACGCTCCCCCGGGCAGGTTCTTGATCGCCCACACGCCGATCCGGTCGACGAGCGATCCGGATTCGGTGCTCTCCTCGACATCGAGCGGGCCGGCGCTGCGGCGGGGCACGACGTGGCCGGGCGAGAGCCGGTCCAGGGCGTCGGTGAGGTCGGGGTCGGACGGGGCCAGGCGCCACACGAGCAGGGCAACGGCGAGCCCGAGGAGGGTGCCGCTGGCGAGCGCGAGCTGGAGGCCGGTCATGCGAGTGCTCCTTCCTTCTCCCCGTGCGCCGCTCGGTGCGCGTTGCGGGCCTGGAGGTCGAGGAAGCGCGGGAGCGGCTTGGCGACCGCCATCCGGCGCATCCACAGCAGCGTGGCCACGTAGGCAGTCAGCAAGACGGCGAGGATGACCTGACCGAGCGGGCTGCCGTACGGCTCGATGTAGTCGCCGGTGAGGGCGAGCATGCCCAGGACGCCGAGGGTGATCACGGTGACCGTACGGGCCGTGGTGCGCGGCTTGGCCTGATCCGCGGCGATCTGGCGGCGGGCGCGCACGTCGGCGGCGACGGTCTCGGCGAGGGCGTCCAGCGCCTTGGCCAGGCCGGCCTGCCCGCGCCCGCTGGCGGCGAGGATCAGCTGGCTGGCCACCACGTCGCCGGTGGAGTCGTTGAGGTCCTCAGCGAAGGCGCGCAGCACGTCCTCGGTGGTGGCGGTGTTGTTCCAGAGCCGGGAGACCATCAGGCCGACCTCGCGCTCGATGGGCGCCGGCACCGACTGCAGCGACTTGATGAGAGCCGA
>JBDHZS010000314.1:0-2839 GCA_039812025.1 Nocardioides sp.
TGCCCATCGCCTGCGAGTTCAGGCGGATCATGTCCTGGTAGGACGTGCCCCAGGCGACCTCCGGATAGGCGACCACCGGGGCGATGTCCGAGAGGGTCTCGTATTCCTCCTCGGTCAGCCCCGAGTAGGCGGCGAGGATGACGTCGGGCTGGGTGTCGGAGACGGCCTCGAACGGGATGCCGTCGGTCTCGTCGAAGAGCACCGGGTCCTCGGCGTCGAGCTCCGCGAGCTGGTCCTCGACCCACGGCAGGATGCCGTTGTCGTCGTCGTCGCCCCAGGTGGCCTTGCTCATCCCGACCGGCACGACGCCCAGAGCGAGCGGGACCTCGTGGTTGGCCCAGGCGACCGTGGCGATGCGCTCGGGCTTCTCCGGGATGGTCGTCGTGCCGAGCGCGTGCTCGATCGTGACGGGGAAGCCGCTCTCGTCGGAGCTGCTGTCGGCGGCGTCGGTGGTCGGCTCGTCCTCGGAGCCGCAGGCGGCGAGGCCTGCGCTCAGGAGTACGGCGCTGACGGACATGGCGATCAGGCGTGAGGTGCGCACCTGCGCTCCCTTCGGGGTGACTGCGGTGGTCTTTCGCGATGGCGTGGGCTCCCCGTGCTGCCTCCACGCGACACCGCAAACTTTGGTAAGGCTCGCCTAAGGTACATCAGACCATGGCTGCGGTGAAGGCGCTCCGCCGTGGCCCTCGTCATAGGCCGGCCTCTGCCGGTCGAGCGCTTGCTGCCCGTGCCCGCGGACGCGCTCCGTGGCTACGGGTCGGCGTGCTCGGCCAGATAGGCGAGTACGACGGGATCGCCGGTCACGAGCCGGTCGGCCTCCTCGCCGCCGTCGCACCGGCGCAGCGAGACGCTCACCCGGCCACCGGAGTCGGGGTCCGAGGCGGCGAGAGTCCCGCCGTACTCCACCCAGCGGCGCAGCCGCTCGATCTCCTCCGAAGCCACCCGGCCATCATGGCACCGCCGAGGCCGTACGCAGAAGGGCCCCTCACTTCCAAGGTATAGCGCACAGGGGGGCTTGCGGCAAGGCCCCCAGGCGGCCGCATACTGCCAGGTCAGGTGGCGGATGAGCGAGGTTGAGATGCACGATGTGGTGATCGTCGGGAGTGGCCCGACGGGGATGATGCTGGCGGGCGAGCTGCGGTTGGCGGGGCTGGAGGACGTCGTCGTCCTCGAGCGGCGCGAGTCCCAGGAGCTGGCAGGTTCGCGCGGCGGCGGGGTCCACGCCCGCACGATCGAGCTGCTCGACCAGCGGGGGATCGCGGAGCGGTTCCTGGCGGAGGGTACGACGATCAGCAGGGCCACCTTCGGCGGCACGATGCTCGACCTGAGCGGCCTGCCGACGCGCCATCCCTACACGCTGGCGCTCTTCCAGAACCACATCGAGCGGTTGCTGCTCGGCTGGGTCGAGGAGCTGGGCGTCACGATCAGGCGCAACGCCGAAGTCGCCGGAGTCGCCCAGGACGATGGCGGCGTCGAGGTGCGGCTCGCGGACGGCGGGACGCTGCGTGCCCGCTACCTGGTGGGGGCTGACGGCGGTCGCAGCGTCGTACGACGCGAAGCGGGGATCGAGTTCGTCGGCCCGGACGCGACGCGCAGCAGCCTGATCGCCGAGGTGCGCGCGCCCGAGGTGACCGAGCCGGCCGGGAAGGTCGACGGGCGCGGCGTGCACGGGCTGCACCCGATGGGCGACGGCACGGTGCGGGTGGTGCTGACCGAGTCCGAGCTGGTCCGCGGCTCCGAGCCCACGCTAGACGACCTGAGGCGGGGGCTGCGGGAGGTGTTCGGCACGGACTTCGGCGTCCACAGCCCCACGTGGCTGTCGCGGTTCACCGACGCGACGCGGCAGGCGGCGTCGTACCGGTCCGGCCGGGTGCTGCTGGCCGGCGACGCGGCGCACGTGCACTCGCCGACGGGCGGGCTCGGCATCGGCCTCGGGCTGCAGGACGCGGTCAACCTCGGCTGGAAGCTCGGGCAGGTCGTGCGCGGTGTCTCCGGCGAGGAGCTGCTCGACACCTACCACGCCGAGCGGCACCCGGCCGGAGCGCGGGCGCTGAAATACACGATGGCGCAGTCGCTCTTCCAGAAGGCAGATCCGAGGCAGGAGGCGCTGCGCGACCTGCTCGACGAGGTGCTCGCCGTCGACGGCGCGGGCACGCCGATCGCCGCGCTGATCACGGGACTCGACGTCGCCTACGGCGCCGTCGGCGGGCACCCGCTGCTCGGGCGCCGGATGCCGGACCTCGACCTGGCCACGCCCGACGGGGCGGTCCGGGTCTTCGAGCTGTTGCATCGGGCGCGGCCGGTGCTGCTGGAGCTCGACGGGCCGAGCCTGGCGGGCCGCCTTGTGGGGCGCGTGCGGCGGGTGGTGGCGTCGTACGACGGCGTCTGGGTGCTGCCCGTGATCGGCGAGGTGCCGGCGCCCGCCGCGGTCCTGGTGCGACCCGACGGGCATGTCGCCTGGGTCGGCGACGGCTCCGCCGACGGGCTGGACGACGCGCTCGCCACCTGGTTCGGTGGGCCGTAGGGCCGCGCGCACGGTGGATCACATGGCGATTGGTTCTGCGTCACGCATGTCATCATCGGGGTATGAGTGACGCGCGCCTGGCCCTCGGCCCGTCGGTGATGACCCAGGTCCACCGTGATGCCGAGTTGAGGGCGGCGCTCGCAGACGAGTTCGGGCTGCTCTCGGGTGCGGAGGTCGCCGAGCGGGCCGGATCCAGGGCCGCCAACGCGCGCGCGATGGCCTCGCGGTGGAGCACGAGCGGGCGGATCTTCGCGGTGCCCGTCGATCAGGCCCAGCGGTTCCCCGGCTATCAGTTCGACGATGAGGGCCGACCCC
>JBDHZS010000315.1:0-2835 GCA_039812025.1 Nocardioides sp.
GCGAGGTGATGGGCCGGCTCCACCCGCACGGCGACGGCGCGATCTACGACGCCCTGGTGCGGATGGCGCAGTCGTGGTCGATGCGGCTGCCGATGATCGACGGCCACGGCAACTTCGGCTCGCCCGACGACCCACCCGCCGCGATGCGCTACACCGAGTGCCGGATGGCCGCGCCGGCGGTGGCGATGACCGCCTCGATCGACGAGGACACGGTCGACTTCAAGCCCAACTACGACTCGCGCGAAACCGAGCCGACCGTGCTGCCCGCGGCGATCCCCAACCTGGTGGTCAACGGCACGACCGGGATCGCGGTCGGGATGGCGACCAACATCCCGCCACACAATCTCGTCGAGGTGGTGCAGGCGCTGCGGCACCTGCTAGAGCGCCCCGAGGCGACCACCGAGGACCTGATGCGGTTCGTGCCCGGGCCCGACCTGCCCACCGGCGGCAAGATCGTCGGCCTCGACGGCATCCGGGACGCGTACGAGACCGGCCGCGGCACGTTCCGGATGCGCGCCACCGCCCGGATCGAGCCGGCGGGGCGGCGCAAGGCGATCGTGGTCACCGAGCTGCCCTACGGCGTGGGCACCGAGAAGGTGACCGAGCGGATCAAGACGCTGCTGCAGGCCAAGAAGCTGCAGGGCATCGCCGACGTCAAGGACCTCACCGACCGCGAGAAGGGGCTGCGGCTGGTGATCGAGGTCAAGAACGGCTTCCACCCCGACGCCGTCCTCGAGCTCCTCTACAAGCAGACCCCGATGGAGGACTCGTTCGGGATCAACGCGGTCGCGCTGGTCGACGGGCAGCCGCGGACGCTCGGCCTCAAGCCGCTGCTGGAGGTCTTCCTCGGCCACCGGCTCGACGTCGTACGGCGGCGCACGGCCTACCGGCGCGGCAAGGCGGCCGACGAGCTGCACCTGGTCGAGGGGCTATTGATCGCGGTCCTGGACATCGACGAGGTGATCCAGCTGATCCGCTCCAGCGAGAACGCCGCCGAGGCTCGGCAGCGCCTGATCTCCGTCTTCGACCTGAGCGAGCTCCAGGCCAACCACATCCTCGACCTCCAGCTGCGGCGGCTGACGAAGTTCTCCCGGCTCGAGCTGGAGCAGCGCCGCGACGAGCTGCAGCGCACGATCGAGGGGCTCGACGCGATCCTCGCCGACCCGGCGCTGCTGCGGAAGGTCGTCGGCGACGAGCTCACCGAGGTCGCCAGGACGTTTGGTACGCCGCGTCGTACCGTCCTGCTCGCCTCCGCCGGCACCGCGCCGGCCGCGGCCGCGACGCCGCTGGAGGTCGCCGACGAGCCGTGCCTGGTCTACCTCTCCTCGGGCGGGCTGCTCGCCCGCACCGGCTCCGACGAGCCGCCGGGCGACGGCGGTGCCCGGGCCAAGCACGACGTCGTGGTCTCCGCGGTGCGCACCACCGCCCGCGCCGAGATCGGCGTCGTGACCTCCGCGGGCCGGCTGCTCAAGGTCTCCGTCCTCGACCTGCCGGCGCTGCCGCCCACGGCCAACCGGCCGCACCTGCAGGGCGGCGCCCCGCTCTCGACGCTGGTGGCGCTGGAGACCGGGGAGCGGGTGCTGGCGCTCTCCGCGCTCGACCCCGGCTCCCCTGGCCTCGCGCTGGGGACGGTCAGGGGGGTCGTCAAGCGCGTCAACCCCGAGGTGCTCGCCAACAGGGACGGCTGGGAGGTGATCGGCCTCAAGGACGGCGACGAGGTGGTCGGTGCCGTCGAGCTCCGCACCGGCCGCGAGGAGCTGTGCTTCGTCACCTCCGACGCGCAGCTGCTCCACTTCGGCGCGGACACGGTGCGCCCCCAGGGGCGTGCGGGCGGCGGCATGGCCGGGGTGCGGCTCGCGGCCGGCGCGCGCGTGGTCTGGTTCGGCGCGTTCGGGGCCGACGACGCGGTGCTGGTGACCGCATCCGGGTCGGCCTCGGCGCTGCCGGGGACCGAGGCGGGGGCCGTCAAGGTGACCCCCTTCAGCGAATATCCGCGCAAGGGACGGGGCACCGGGGGCGTCCGCTGCCACCGGTTCCGCGCGGGCGAGGACGCGCTGATCTTCGCCTGGGCCGGGCCTGCGCCTGCACGGGCGGCGGCCGCCAGCGGCGCTCCGATCGAGCTCGGCGAGGCCACGGGCCGGCGCGACGGATCGGGGGTGCCGGGCAGCCAGCCGATCGCTGGGTGCGCCGGGCCGCTCGCGTTGCTCCTCGCGGGTTCGGGCGGTGTGGCAGGCTAGCTGCGTGACCATGCCGACAACACCACGTCGGGGGCATCCCCGGCTCCGGCCCGGGGCCGCCGCCCGGCTCGCCCTCGGGCTGCTCGGTCTCGTGCTGGTCGGTGCCGCGGCGGCGTGCTCGTCCTCCTCGGGCGACGACGCGCCGACGCCCGACGAGTTGACGCCCGCCGAGGTGTTGGCGCTCGCCCAGGAGACGCTCGACACGACCTCGGGCGCGCAGCTGGATCTCACCACGCCCGGGCTGCCCGAGGGGGTCCTCGGGATCGCCGAGGCCAGCGGGGCGGTCACCCACGCGCCGGCCTTCGACGGCACGATCGACCTGGTGCTCGCCGGATCGACGTTCACGGTGCCGGTGATCGCGGTCGACGGCAAGGTCTACGCGACCCTGCCCGGCACCTCCGACTTCCAGAAGGTCGATCCCGGCGACTACGGCGCTCCCGACCCCGCGTCGCTGATCGCGCCCGAGACCGGCTTCTCCTCGCTGCTGCCCGCCACCACCGAGGTCGCGAAGGGCGAGAGCGTCCGCGGGGGCGACGACAACGACGAGGTGTTGACCACCTTCACCGGCTCGGTGCCCGGCGACGCCATGCGCAACGTG
>JBDHZS010000316.1:0-2832 GCA_039812025.1 Nocardioides sp.
GCGATCCCGGGCGCGGCCGAGGCGCTCGCCTTCTACCGCGACGTGCTCGGCGCCCGGGTCGTCGACGTGACCGAGTTCGACGGCGTCGTCGTCCACGCCGACCTCGACTTCGGCACCGGGTGTCTGCAGCTCGGCGAGCCGAACCCCGACTACCACCTCGTGCCGCCGCCGGCCGGCGAGGACGACTGCTACTCCATCGGCCTCTACTGCCCGGACGTCGACGCACTCACCGCCCGCGCGGAGGGGGCCGGCGCGACGATCCGCGAGGCGCCGGCGACCTTCGTCTCCGGGGACCGGTACGCCAGCATCCGCGACCCGTTCGGGGTGCGCTGGACGCTGATGACCCGCGTCGAGGACCTCTCGGAGGAAGAGTCCGCGCGCCGCGTCGCCGAGTGGGCGGCCCAACAGGGCTGACGCATCAGGGCTGACGCGGTATCAGCGCGGCAGCTCGTGGAGCCCCCGACGCAGGTCGGCAAGCTCCCGGGCGTGGGCGTCGAGCCGGAGGTCCTCGTCGGAGAGCAGCGGCAGCGGCTTCACCGGCCGCGGCGCGCCGTCGCCATCGGGGTCGACGAAGATGCTCATGCACACCGTCGTCAGCCCCAGCGCCGCGGGCGTCTCGGCGGGCGCCGACGAGACCCGGATCGCGATGTGCATCGCGTGGGAGTCGGTGTGGATCAGCCAGGCGTCGAGCTCCACGAGGTGCCCCGTGCGGATCGGCGCGAGGAAGTGGATGCCGCCCGCGTACGACGCCAGCGCGGCCGTCGAGGACCAGCTCGCGGCGACGGTGTAGGCGGCCTCGTCGATCCAGCGCATCACCGTGCCGCCGTGGGCATTGCCGCCGAAATTCTCATGACTCGGCGCCGCGAGGAAGCGCAGGCGGCTGCGCGGCGCCGTACCCCGCTCCGAATAGCCCTCTCCCAGCATGGCGTCGCGGATCCGCTGCCGGGCCTCGAGCCGCTCGCGGGCCCGGTCGTTGAGCAGCCGCCCGAGGTCGTCGGCGGGCTCCCACTGCGGCACCGAGCGCGGCCGCCGGTCCTCGCCGAGCGCGACGAAGACGAGGATGCAGTCCATCGCGGTCCGGTAGGCGCCGTCCTTGATGTCCGCGGCGGCGACCGTCACCAGCACCTGCATGCTGCTGCGGCCGGTGTGGATGATCCTGGCCTCGAGCTCGATCAGCTGCCCGACCTCGACCGAGCGCTCGAACCGGACGTTGCCGACGTACGCCGTCACGCAGTAGGCCTTCGACCAGCCGACCGCGCAGGCGTATCCCGCCCGGTCGATCCGCTCCAGGATGCGTCCCGGCGCGATCGTGCGGTCGTCGAGCGCGGTGTCCTGCGGGGTGGCGAGGACCCGCAGCGTGATCCGGTCGCTCATCGGCAACCTTCCGGTCGGGGGCGGCGTTCCTGGCGCAGGGTAGCGACCTGGTGTTACGCCCAAGTCACGCGGCCGACCGGCCCTGGCCCCCGCGCCAGGGCTGGTGTAGACACGGACCACACGCACGCTCGACAGAGGGAGGCTGAAATGGTGAGGCGAGTGGGGGCCGGCGATCACGCCGTACTGTGCCTGCACGGGTGGTTCGGGTCGGCCGACGGCTGGGGGTTCTTCCCGGAGGTCGTCGACGGCGAGCGGTTCTCGTGGTTCTTCCCGGAGATGCGGGGGTACGGCGAGCGGCAGGGCGAAGCCGGCGACTTCACGATGTGGGAGTACGCCGCCGACGCGATCGCCGCGGCGGACGAGCTCGGGCTCGGCAGCTTCTCGGTGGTGGGCCACTCGATGGGCGGGAAGGCCGCGGCGGCGCTGCTCGCCCAGGCGCCCGAGAGGGTGCGCGCGCTCGTCGGACTGTGCGCGGTCGGGCCGGGCCCGGTGCCGCTGGACGCCGACGGCGAGGCGCTCTTCTTCGGCGCGCCCACCCAGGACGCCAACCGGCGCGGGATCATCGACTTCACCACGGGCAACCGCAACTCCGACACGTGGCTGGACGCGATGCTCGCGCACTCCCGCGCGACATCGACTGTCGATGCGTTCACCGGCGCGGTGAACTCGTGGGTCAGCGACGACTACACCGACCGGATCGGCCGCCCCGAGACCCCGATCGCGCTCATCGTCGGCGCCCACGACCCGGCGCTGGGCGCGGAGACGATGCGCCAGACCTGGATGCAGCTCTATCCCGACACGACCCTGATCGAGCTGGCCGGCTCCGGCCACTACCCGATGCACGAGGAGCCCGTCACCCTGGCCACCCAGGTCGAGCGGTTCCTCGCCGACAGGTGACCTGACCAGCGACAACGTCATACGAACCGGGGGGTGATTGCCCTCGGGTCGTATGACGTCCGGCGAACCCCGGCCCGCAACGTCATACGAACCCGGGGCCATAGCCTCGGGTTCGTATGACGTCTGCACGGCGCTCGGCCGCTGCGGCAACGGGACCGCGTCAGGTGAAGACGCTGACCCCGCCGGGACCCACGATGAGCCCCACGACGATCAGCACGATGCCCCACAACACCTGCCCGCGCACGGCAGCCAGGATGCCGGAGAGCACCAGCACAGCGGCGATGATCCACAGAATCAGTTCCATCGAGCCTCTCCTCTCTGGACGGGACGCCGAAACGGTCAGCGCCGACGGTCGTCGGAGTCGCGAGACAGCTTGTCCTTGACGTGGCCGGCGACCTCCTCGACCTTGTCCTTGACGTCCTCGACCTTGTCCTTGAGGTCGGCCTTCGCGCGATCCCTCTTGCCCTCGCGCTCGAGCTCCGCGTCTCCGGTGGCGGCGCCGAGGGCCTCCTTGCCGCGGCCCCGCAGCTCCTGCTCCTTGTTCTCGATGCGGTCATCGAA
>JBDHZS010000317.1:0-2830 GCA_039812025.1 Nocardioides sp.
GCGCGGCCGGACTCGGCAGGATGGGTCGGTGCTGAACATCCCCGGGCGTTGGATCTGGGACTTCTGGCTGGCCCGGTCGGCCGATGAGTACCACATCTTCTACCTGCACGCCCCCGACTCCGTGCTCCCCGACGACAGACACTTCGTCGCCGACATCGGGCACGCCGTGTCCACGGACCTGAGCGATTGGACCGTGCTGCCCAAGCCGTTCGGGCCGGCCGAGCCCTCGTCGTACGACTCCCGCGCGCGCTGGACCGGCTCGGTCCTGGGCCTCGAGGGCCGGTGGCTCATGTTCCGGACCGGGCTGGCCGAGGGCTCCGACCGGCTGCAGCGGCTCGGGCTCGACGTCTCCGACGACCTGCACACCTGGCGCCAGGGGCCGGGCAACTGGCCGATCGAGGCGGACACGCGCTGGTACGACGACGACGCTGACGACCAGCACTGGCGCGACCCGTGGGTGATGCGCGGGCCCGACGGGCGCTGGCTGATGTACGTGACGGCGCGAACCGCGGGCGAGGTTGTCGAGGGGGGTCCCGGTCGCGGCGTCGTCGGGCTGCTGACCAGCGACGACCTGGCCCATTGGCGGGCGGAGCCGCCGCTATCGGAGCCGGCCGGCTTCGAGGAGGTGGAGGTGATCCAGCTCGAGGAGATCGACGGCCGCTGGGTGCTGATCTTCTCCTGCCTGGGCCTGCAGTTGGCGCCCCGCCGCCCGGGGTCCGGGGGCATCTGGTCGGTGCCGATCGAGGGACCGGGCTCGCCCGTGGACCTGACCCGCGCCGTACGCCTCGCCGACGAGGCCGTCTACTCCGGCCGACTGGCCCGTGGCCCCGACGGGCGGTGGGTGCTGCTCGCCTTCGTCAACAAGGGTCCGCAGGGCGAGTTCCGCGGCGGCGTGATCGACCCCGTGCCCGTCACCTGGCGTGCCGACGGGACCGGCCTGGAGCTCGCGCACCCGCCCGTGCCGTGGTCGGTCCTGCCGGACTGAGCTGGCCCCTTCTCTGGCCCACTCATCTGGCCGGCTGCTCTGGCCGGGTGCTCGACATCCGGGCGACCGGCGGTTACCGTGTGGCACGCGTCACCTTCGTGGCGCACGTCACTTCACTACGGATCGTCCGGCACGTACCTGCCGGTGAAGGAGTTGGTTCAGTCATGGCTTCAGTGACCTTCGAAAAGGCCCAGCGCTGGTATCCGGGGGCCGACCATCCCGCCGTACCGGGCGTCGATCTCGAGATCGAGGACGGCGAGTTCATGGTGCTCGTCGGCCCGTCGGGCTGTGGCAAGTCCACGACGCTGCGGATGCTCGCGGGGCTCGAGGAGGTGAACGCCGGCAAGATCTTCATCGGCGACCGGGACATCACCCACCTGCCGCCCAAGGACCGCGACATCGCGATGGTCTTCCAGAACTACGCGCTCTACCCGCACATGACGGTGGCCGACAACATGGCGTTCGCGCTCAAGATGGCCAAGGTGCCGGTCGAGGAGCGCAAGAAGCGGGTCGCCGAGGCGGCCAAGATCCTCGGGCTCGAGCCGTTCCTGGAGCGCAAGCCCAAGGCGCTCTCGGGTGGTCAGCGTCAGCGCGTCGCGATGGGCCGCGCGATCGTCCGCTCCCCGCAGGTCTTCTGCATGGACGAGCCGCTGTCCAACCTCGACGCCAAGATGCGTGTGCAGACCCGCACCGACATCGCCAAGCTCCAGAGCGATCTCGGCACCACCACCGTCTACGTCACCCACGACCAGGTCGAGGCGATGACGATGGGCGACCGGGTCGCGGTGATGAAGCTCGGCATCCTGCAGCAGGTCGACTCCCCGCTGCGGCTCTACGACCGGCCCGCCAACCTCTTCGTCGCCGGGTTCATCGGCTCGCCGCAGATGAACCTGATGGATGCCACCGCCGCCGGCGGCCAGGCGCTGATCGGCAAGTACCTGGTGCCCGTCGACGCGGCCGCCGCCTCTCGCATGGAGGGCAAGATCACGGTCGGGGTGCGCCCCGAGGCATGGCGCGTGGTCGGCCCCGAGGACGGCGGCCTGCCCGTCGACGTACTCGTGGTCGAGGAGCTCGGCTCCGACGCCTACGTCTACGGCAAGACCTCCGCCGACAGCGGCTCGATCGACGTCGTCGTCCGGGTCCACGGCCGCAACGCCGCGAACAAGGGCGACGTCATGCACGTCACGACCGACCCCACCCACGTCCACGTCTTCAACACCGAGACCGGCGAGCGTCTCTCGGAGTAGGTCTTCCGAGGCAGACCCAGCCGGGCTTTTCGTTCGGGTCGGCGTGGGCGGTCTCGCCGGGTTCGTTCCCGGCGGGGCCGCCCGCTTCGCGTCCTACCTCTTGGAGCGCGCCCGGGGCCGGCCGCCGGTGTCGCTTCATCAAGTTATGCAGGCGGAGCGGCACTTCTCGGGGTGTGTACGCCGTGCAGAGTGCGCCTCCGCCTAGATAGCTTGATGAAGCCGGGGCCAGTGGGCGGCGGGACCCAGCGGCGTACGACGACCGCGACGGCCGCCGCCCGCGCAACTGGTCTTGGTTGGCACCCCGCCCCCGGAACTGGTCTTAGATGCCAGACGTACTCGCCGGTAACCTGGCATCCAAGACCAGTTGCGGGCCAGGGGTGGCAGATGGCCACCAGTTCCGCCGTACCTCCGCCATTTCACCACCAGTTCCGCCGCGCCCCGGGGCCGGCCGGCGTCGCTTCATCAAGTTATGCAGGCGGAGCAGCACTTCTCGGGGTGTGTACGCCGTGCAGAGTGCGCCTCGGCCTAGATAACTTGATGAAGCAGGGGCGGGTGGGACAGGTGAGGCGGCGTACGGCAGCCACCCACAAACGGCCGT
>JBDHZS010000318.1:0-2826 GCA_039812025.1 Nocardioides sp.
ACCAGGATGGTGCCGCATTCGATCACGTCGATCCGGTCGATCGCCTGGTTGAGCGGGCGCAGCGCGGACGGCAGATCGACCGTGTCGAGGGCGATCTGCAGCCGGGGACGGGTGAGGTCGGCCATGCTCAGGCCTCGTCGCGGAACTGGAAGAAGGTCTGGCCGTTGGTCATGAGCAGCTGCTCGACGTACGCGCGGTCGAAGCCCTCGTCGAGCATCCGCGGCCCGTCGACGGCCGGGTTGTAGTCGATGCCGGTGGTCGAGCCGTAGGCCTTCTGGTACGAGCGCTTGCCCGAGTCGGTGCCGAGCAGCAGCCGGTCGCCGTACCCGGCCTCACCGAGCTCACGGAACTCCTTGATCCGGTTGGCCTCGGGCTGGTACTTCAGCCGGGCGGTGCCGTCGAGCTCGAGGTAGACGCCGGTCTTGAGGATCTGGGTCAGGTACCAGATGTCGGCGTTGCGCTGGATGTGGCCGATCGCGATCCGGTCGGCCGGCACGCCGAGCGAGATCATCAGCTCGGCCTGCTCCAGGCCGCACGTGCCGGCGCTGGTGTGGGTGTTGATCGGGCAGCCGGTCTGGATCGAGGCGATCGCCGCGGCCTCGATGCACTTGCGCTCGAAGGGGGTGATCGTGCCGTAGGCGGTGGCGACCTTGATGACGCCGGCCCGGTGGGAGGAGCGGTCGACGAGCGGGCCCGAGTAGTCGTATCGGTCGACGCCCTCGACGATGTCGGCGATGATCAGGTCGGCGATCTGGTTCACGCTGTAGCGGTTGACCCAGTGCGACTGCGTCTCCAGGTAGACCTTCTCCTGGTGGAAGCCCGTGGCGAGGATGACGTTGAGGCCGTCGACCTGCTGCTCGACCTGGACGAGGCGGTCGATGTCGCGGCCGCAGTTGATCGGGCACATGTCGACGACCGTGCCGCCGGCGGGGGTCCAGTCGCGCGACGCGGCGACGAAGTAGCCGGCCTCCTCGACGGCCTTCTCGACCGAGTCGAGCTGGTGGTCGCGGTCGATGTAGACCTCACCGGCGCCCACGCGGATCAGGTGGTCATGGGCATTGACGACGCCCAGCGTCTCGGGTGCCACGTCTCCGGTGATGGTGCGTGCAAATCCCATGTCTTCTCCTCCGGAAGGGGTTTTCGGCCGCGCCGGGGCAGCGGGGCCGACGTGCCGCCGAGGTTACGGCTGCCCGCGACCGCCCCCAAGGCCTCGGATGAACATTTGTTCAGGGGATTTCCGGTTAGTGGCGCCGAACGG
Organism: Nocardioides sp.; assembly: GCA_039812025.1. GTDB lineage: Bacteria > Actinomycetota > Actinomycetes > Propionibacteriales > Nocardioidaceae > Nocardioides. Next base: position 1,259 of record JBDHZS010000318.1, read on the forward strand.
CGGGAATCGCCGCCCAGCTTGGGCGTTGTCGGCGGTGCGGACAGGCTATTGTGAACGTATGATCATCAACCCTGTCGATGAGCACGCCGTCGACCTGCCCCTCCACCGCTCGGAGACCTCCGAGGGACGCAAGCACACCGCGCTGCTGTTGGACGTGGCGCGCCGCTACTACCTCGACTCCGAGACGCAGGCGGAGATCGCCTCGGCCATCTCGTTCTCCCGCCCGACCGTGTCGCGGCTGCTCGCCGAGGCGCGCGAGGTCGGCATCGTCCAGATCAGGATCAGTCACCCGATGGAGCGGGTGCTGGGCATCGAGCAGGAGCTGATCCGCACCTTCGGACTCACCCATGCCCGGGTCGCCGACCCCGAGGAGCCGTCGGGTGCGCAGGCCGAGGTCGCCCGGTGCGCCGCGGACCTGCTGATCGAGCAGAGCTCGGAGGACGTCGTGATCTGCGTGTCCAACGGCCTGGCGGTGGCCGCCACCGTCGACGCCCTGCCGCGACTGATCTGGCCCCGGTCGCGCGTCGTACAGATGATCGGCAGCGTCGGCCCGTCCGAGCGGCTCCTGGACTCGCCGGAGATCTGCCGGAAGATGGCCCAGCGCCTGGGCGGCTCGTTCCACCCGCTGCCCGCGCCGCTCGTCGTCGACGACGCCGCGGTCGCGGCGGCGCTGCGCCGGGACAACCAGATCTCGACCACGCTCGAGCTGGGCGGCCGCGCCGACGTCGCCCTGGTCGGGATCGGCGCCGTCATCGGCGGCCGGTCGGGCCTGATCTTCAGCCACTACGAGGACGAGGCGGCCAGCGAGCAGCTACGCCGGTCCGGTGCCGCCGCGCACATCTGCGGCCATCACCTCTCGAGCGCGGGCGATCACCTCGATCTCGACCTGTGCCAGCGGACGATCGCGGTCGACCCGGAGCGGATGCGCGGGATCCCGCTGGTGATCGGCGTCGCCTGGGGCGCCTCGAAGGTGCTGCCGCTGGTGGCGGCACTGCGCGGCGGCTTCCTGTCCGCGCTGGTCACCGACCGGCAGACGGCGCTGAGCCTGCTGGAGGAGGCGCGCCGCCTGTGAGACGCAAGCCGGTGGGGCGCCCGCGATCGCGGACGCCCCACCGGTGACTTGAGCGGTGCGGTTGCTCCGGCGTCAGCGCAGGATGTCGCTGGAGGTCGGGATCTCGAGCTCGGCGGTCGAGATCCGGGTCAGGTCGCCGTGGTGGGTCAGCGCGAACTTCGAGCACTGCTGCCCGTGCTGGATGCCCCGGCGGACCGAGCCGTCCAGGTAGCCGTGCAGCGTGCCCGCGACGAACGAGTCGCCGGCGCCCGGACGGTCGGTGACGGGGACCGGCTGCACGGAGGCCACCAGCTCGCCTTCCTCGCCGGAGTAGTAGACGCCGTCGGTGCTGTCGGTGGTCACCACGTGCCGCAGGTCGTACCGCTTCCGCAGCTCCGCGTTGATCTCCGGGCCGGTGCCCTCCATGCCGAAGACCTTGATGCCGTCGAGCCTGGAGCAGAACAAGATGTCGACCTTGTCCAGCAGCGGCTCGAGCACCCCGCGGGCCTGCTCGGGG
>JBDHZS010000319.1:0-2775 GCA_039812025.1 Nocardioides sp.
CGCGGGCGCTGTCGATCGGGCCGGAGACGATGGTCATGGACTTCCGGCCCGACGAGCCGATGCACAAGCGGTACGCCGTGTCGCACGGCTTCCTCTCCCCGAGCGCCGGCCACCAGGCGGTCGCGATCTCGCGGATCGTCAACGCGTTCTTCGCCTGGGAGTTCAACTCCTGCGAGATGCTCGTCCAGGGCGACGACGTCTACCCGATCGACTACGCCAACGCCTGTCCCGACGTGGCGGTCACCTCGCTGCACTACTACTTCCCGTGGGCGATCACGGCGCTGGTGCGCTGGTCGACGTACTGCGTCGTCAACGGCCGCAAGAGCTCCGTCGACCTGCACACCGACCGCTACTTCGCGATCGCCGACGACGAGTCGCTGGACTACGACGCGAAGCTCGACGCCTACCTGGCGCTGGCCGACGAGCACTTCGACACCGGGCGCTACTGGGAGTGGTGCGGCGAGCACCTGCCGCACCTCGACGAGGCGGTGCGTGAGTGGGTCGCCGGGCCCGCCTTCGACCGGCTGCTCGTCGACACCGTGCGGGCCACCTACCCGCCGCACGAGCAGGATGCGTTCCTCGCCCACTTCCGCGGGCTGCTCACCCTCTGGTCCGAGGACCAGCTCACCCGCTGATGGGTGCGATCACCGCAAGCCGCACGTCGGCCGCCTCGCCCGACCGCCTGTGGTCGTTGATCAGCGATCTGCCCGCGTGGGGGGAGATGCTGCCGACGGTCCGCTCGGTCGAGGCCCTCGACCCAGCTGTCGGTCCGATCGGCGTCGGGTCGCGGTTCACGGTGCGGCAGCCGGGCCTGCCGACCGCGGTCTACGAGGTTACGGAGTGGGCACCCGGGTGTTCCTTCACCTGGGTCTCCCGCGGGCCGGGGCTCCTCGCCACCGCCGTCCACACCGTCGAACCGGTCGACTCCGGCTCGCGTCTCGACCTGAGCCTGGAGTGGACAGGGCCGCTGGCCGGCCCGCTCCGGCTTCTCCTTGCCCGGAAGGCGCGAGGGATGGTCGAGCTCGAGGCCGAGACCTTCACCCGCCTCGCCGAGACAGGCCGCTAGCGCCCTGGTGACTTCCTTGACTGCGCTGCCCCCAGGCGAGTTGCTCGAAACGACTCCAACAATTCTGGAGTAGATCGGGAGCAGGAGTCACGCGTTGCTGAGGTCAACGCCGAACTCGGTCGCGACGTCTGCGAGGTCATGACGCGCGCCGTCGTCGGTCGCCATCCGTGCAGTGGCGATCGTTGCCAACAGGTGGTCTGCTTCAAGCTCGTCAGTCGGCTCGAAGGGCACGGGAGGCCCCTTCGGGTGGATGGACGAGGTGATAGAGACCCAACATAGCCGCGAGCGGTTGCTTCTCGCGCGGTCAGCCCGTCAGGGGGTGAGGCCGTGGAGGGCGGCGACGACCCGGCGGCCCAGCTCCTCGTCGCCCGCGATCCGCCAGCGCTCGGGGTCGGCGTCGATGCGGCCCGCGGCCGTGAGCACGAAGGTCTCCCGGTCGGTGGCCACCCGGGTGGTCGGCTCGTCCGGTACGACGTCCAGCAACTGCCCGTGGCCGTCGTCCCCGACGGCCGCGGCCCGGGTGGGCCCGCCGTCGATCTCCAGCACGACGCTGGTCCCGGCCCCCGCCGCGCCGAGCAGCTGCCCGACGACGTACCCGAGCGAGCCGGACAATGTCTCCACGGCGTGCTCGGCCCCGGCGGTGTCGAGGGAGAGCGGCAGCCCGACGGCACGTCGTACGTCCTGCTCGTGCATCCACACGTCGAGCGCCCGGTTGCGCAGCAGTCGCTCCCAATCCCAGCCGATGCCGCCGGGGGTCGCGGGCGGCGCACCGGTGGGGTCGGTCGGAGGGCTCTCAATGAGGGCGGTCCGGCGGGCCGTCGCGCTGTGCAGGATCTCGTTGATCAGCTCGTCGGGGGTGTGGTCGCGGCGGGCGACGACCCCGGACTCGGTGTAGAGCGCGATCCTGTTCGTCACGTGCGGCGGCGGGTCGAAGTCGATCGGGTGCTCCTCCGCGCCCGCGCAGACCGCCTCGATGTGGGCGGTGTGGGCGGCGACCGCGTGGACGTCCCAACCCGGGAGCGCGGTGGGGGTCGACCAGTCGTCGTCCGCGAGCTCTTCGAGCACCCGGGTGAGCTCGTCGATCCCCTGCCACCAGACCTCGATGTAGCGCGCCAACCGCTCGACGGCCTCTGTGGCCGGCGGCGCTTCTGTGGGGGCGTCGGTCATGCGTTCGAGCCTAGCCCCGCCCCCGCAACGCCCGGCCGCCGTCGTACGACGATTGGGACCCTGAGCCGACCGCCGGTACAGTGGCGGGTAGCCGTGGTCGTCCACGAGGGACGGCCACTTCTAGCAGTTCCCGGTGTGGCGCGCGGGCTTCCTCGATCCGCGCAGAGGCCGACGGTCGGGACCATGCCAGATTCGCGTCCCGCAGGCTCACCGGCCCCCGCATGTGGTGGGGTGCCGCGCTGACGCGTTCCGACTCGCCTCCCACCGAAAGCAGGCACCCGTGTCCTTCGACGCACTCAGTCCAGACCTGTCCGCCGCCCTCGCCGAGCAGGGCATCACCGAACCGACCCCGGTCCAGGCCGCGGTCATCCCCGACGCCATGGCCGGCGCCGACGTGCTGGGCCGCGCCCGCACCGGCTCCGGCAAGACGCTCGCCTTCGGCATCCCGATGCTGGAGCGGCTCGCCGGCCGCTCCTCGCGTCCGTGCCACCCGCGCGCCCTCGCGATCGTCCCGACCCGCGAGCTGGCCAACCAGGTCGCGC
>JBDHZS010000320.1:0-2675 GCA_039812025.1 Nocardioides sp.
TCGATCGGGTCGCCCTCGTCGGTGTCGACGCCGGCGATCCGCAGCAGCGAGCGGGCGAGGGTACGGCGGTGCGCGGCGTAGGTGAGCACGTGCGCGACCACCGCGCCCATCACGAAGCTCTCGGGCGGCTCGCACAGCGCGTCGATCAGTACGTCGTCCCAGCCGCCGGAGCTGTCGAGGCCGCGCACGAAGGCGAGCCAGCGCGGCGCCACGCGGTCGTGGAGGTCGATCAGCGCGGCCAGGTCGGCCGGGTCGTCGGCGGGGAAGTCGGTGCCGTCGATCGCGGCCAGCCAGATCTCCTTCGTCCGCACGTGATGGCGCAGCACGGCGGCGATCGACTCCTCCGGCCCCTCGAAGCAGAGGACGACGTGGCCGGGCAGCCGCACCGCGTCGTACTCCTCCGCAGGCAGCGCCTTTGCGGCATCCAGGAGGTAGCGGGTGTCGTCGAGGTCGTGGGCGACGAGGTGTTCGAGGGCGGGGTTCACTGATCTCTCCGTTCTGTTGATCCACACCGACGAGGGCGGGTGGAAGTGGACGCCGTTCGGTGCGGGCAGCCAGCGGGCGGACTCGGCGCCGATCTCGCTGGGTGGGTGGCCGAAGGCGCGCGCGAAGGCCCGGCTGAAGCCCTCGACCGAGGAGTAGCCGGCGTCGAACGCCGCGTCGGTCACCCGGGCTCCGCCGCGCAGCTGCCAGGCGGCCCGCTCCAGCAGCACCCGCCGCCGCATCCGCACCGGCGGCTCGCCCGCGGCGGCCGAGACCTGACGGGCGAAGCCGAAGGGGGAGGAGTAGACGGCGCGCGCCATCGCGGTCAGATCGCCGTGCCCGGGATCGAGGACGGCGTCGAGCAGCTCGCGGAGCCGGTCGCGCGGCGGCTGCGGCGTGGGTGGGGCCATGGGTCCAGTGTGGTCCCGGGGCTTCTCGCCGCGCCCGACCGTTCTTGCTCGGTATCGTGGGCACCCGGACGAGTAGACGACGCGAGGAGGGGTCCGGATGGGCCGGTACGACGGGCGCGGCGCGATCGTGACCGGGGCGGCGCGTGGCATTGGCTTCGCGACGGCGTCCCGACTCGCCGAGGAGGGCGCGTCGGTCGCCGTACTGGATCTCTCCGAGGGCGCTGCAGCGGCGGCCGCCGCCAGGCTGGAGCTCACCGAGGGTGCCCGCGCCGTCGGGATCGGCTGCGACGTCAGCGACACCGAGCGGGCCGAGGCCGCCGTGGAGCGCGCGGTCGCCGAGCTGGGCGGCGTGCACGTGCTGGTCAACAACGCCGGGATCACCCGCGACAACCTGCTCTTCAAGATGACCGACGAGGACTGGGACCAGGTGATCGGGGTCCACCTGCGCGGCGCCTTCGTGATGACGCGGGCGGTGCAGCGGCACTTCGTCGCGCAGCGCTACGGCAAGATCCTCAACCTGTCGAGCACCTCGGCGCTGGGCAACCGCGGCCAGGCCAACTACAGCGCCGCCAAGATGGGGATCCAGGGCTTCACCCGCACCCTCGGCATCGAGCTCGGCCCCTTCGGGATCAACGCCAACGCGGTCGCGCCCGGCTTCATCGCCTCCGACATGACCGACGACACCGCCCGTCGCCTCGGCCTGGACGTCGAGGAGTTGCGGCGGCTGAACGCCGAGGCCAATCCGGTACGACGGATCGGGCGGCCCGAGGACATCGCTGCCGCGGTCGCCTTCCTGTGCTCCGACGAGGCGTCGTACATCACCGGGCAGACGCTGTACGTCGACGGCGGCGCCCGCCTCGATTGACCCCGAGTCGGCTCAAACGTGCACCCAAATCACGCCGAGTCGGCTCAAACGTGCACGGCAAACACGCCGAGTCGGCGCTAACGTTGCACGGCTGTCCACAGGAGCGGGTACTCGGCTGTGGATAACCGTGCATCTTTGCGCCGACTCGACGTCTCTGGCGTGCACTTTTGCGCCGACTCGGCGCCGTACGCCTGCATCTTTGCGCCGACTCGGCGCCCAGATTGCGGACTCAGACCATTGAGGTCTGCGGCCTGATCGGGCTACGGTGCGGATCGCACAACTGCATCCGCTCCGTCGACGCCGAGTCCTGCCCGGTCGGAGCGGCACCCCCGATCACGAGGGCAGGAGTGGGGGACCCACAGGTTCCACGCGGACGGCCGGCACGGCGCCCGCTCGGGGTGAAGCCACCATGGTGGCGGAGCACTTTCCAGCTCTAACCCGACAGCTCACCTCACAGGCGTGGGAAAGGAAGCTGGAACGCTCATGTCTGCGTGCCTGCGCATCACCCGGCGGCTGCTCGCCGTCTGCGTCGTACCCCTCCTCATCGCCCTCGGCTTGACCGTGGCCCCCGCCGAGGCCGCCTCGGTCAAGAAGGCAACCAACGTCGCGGTCAAGCAGATCGGTGATCCCTACAAGTACGGCGCCGCTGGACCGGACGCCTTCGACTGCTCCGGTCTGACCTACTTCTCCTTCCGCAAGGCCGGGTTCAAGAAGATCCCGCGGACGTCGTCGGCGCAGGCCGGCTTCACCAAGGGGATCAAGAAGAAGAAAATGCGTCGCGGCGACCTGATGTTCTTCACCGGCAGCTCCGGCGTCTACCACGTCGCGATCTTCCTGAAGTGGGAGGACGGCAAGGCGCTGATGCTGCACTCGCCGCGCTCCGGCGAGACCGTCAAGCGCGCCTACGCCTGGACCGA
>JBDHZS010000321.1:0-2660 GCA_039812025.1 Nocardioides sp.
GGCTGCCCGGGCAAGGTGCAGGCCGGCAAGTGCGACGTCTGCCGGCCGATCGCCGAGCGAGCTCGGGGCGACCGGCACGACCGGGGGTATGGCACCGAGCATCGGCGGCTGGGCGATCAGGCGCTGAAGGGCAAGACGCACTGCGAGAGGTGCGGCGAGCCGTTCACCAGCGACAACCCGCCCCAGCGAGGCCACGTGGCGGCGCAGCGCCGGGGCGGACAGGCGACCGACGGATACGAGGCACAGTGCCGCCGCTGCAATCTAGGCTGGCGCAGGTCAGGCCTTTGATTCGAACAGTCGTACGATCGAACGGCTGTACCCATGGGGGGCACCCCCTCCCCGGCCCCCGGGGTAGTACCGCTGGGGAGGCTTTCGCGCGGCCCCGCGGTGCAGAGCTTTTTGATCAGCGAGTTGATCATGAAAAACCGCCGCCAGGGCTGCCGAAACATGCCCTGACCTGCTAGAATGGTCGAAATAGGTTGGCCCGCAACCTGTTCGAGCAAGTTGCGGGCCGGTGACGATCTGGGAGGAGATCATCATGGGCAAGGGTAGCGTGGTTCTGGCTCCGAAGAAGGCTCGTCGAGCGCGGTTCTCCCGGGCAGCGAATGCCGCGGCGACGATCGACGGGTTCGGCCATGACGTCGACATCAGCTTCGGCCTGACCATGGGCCAGTTCAGCCTGCTTGGACCTGATCGAGGCGACGCTGGACCTGACGGGGCCGGCCGACGTCGCGATCGCCACGTGGTCGGTCGCGTTCTACGACATGGACGCCGCGGAGCGGTTCCGGGATTGCGGGAAGATCCGGTCCATCCGGTTCGTGATGGACTCGAGCGACAAGCGCGGCCAGGCGACCGGCAACGACGTCGCGTCGGTGTTCGGTGCGGGGAGCATTCGGACGACCCGGACGCACGCGAAGTTCGCGGTGATCAGCAACGAGGAGTGGCACGTCGTGATCACGTCCTCGATGAACCTGAACTTGAACCCGAGGTCGGAGCAATTCCAGATGACGGACTGCGCCGAGACCGCCTCGTTCGTGCTGGGCATCGTGGATGAGCTGTTCGCGGAGCTGCCGGAGGGCGCGACGGACGACCGGAAGGAGCCTGTGCTGCACGGGATTCCGGCCGTCGAGCCGGTGTTCGGGTTCGAGGTCACGCCGCTGTCGAAGGTGAGCGTGGGACGTGCCGCAGGCTGACGAGGCCCCGCCGGCCTACCTTGCGGATGACATCGCCGCGGTGTGGCGCGAGCTTGCGCCTGGAAGCCCAAGCACGGGACCAGACTTCGAGGCCTACTGCGGCCAGGTCGCCCGGCTGCGCGACGCGCAGCGGAGGATCGGCCAGGAGGACATGGTCGTCGCGGACGCGAAGGGCAACCCGATGCCGCATCCGGCCCTCGCGATCGAGCGCGCAGCGCAGGCCGAGGTCAGGGCATGGGGCGATCGCTTCCGCCAGTGGCGCCGCTGAGGTGTCCGCCCGTCGCCCAGCGCTGTCGGTGGTCCGCTCCGGCAACCCTGGCCACCGCCCAGTCCCGGAGCACATCGCGGTGCCGCCGGCCGACTTCGCCGAGCCGAACTGGCTGGTCCCGTTCCCGGGCGAGCGGACGCCGGTCAAGCCGGCCCCGGCCGAGTTCGGCACGGAGGCCGAGTTCGTCCTTGCGGTCGAGTTGTGGCGCCTGAGGAAGCAGGCGATCGAGGGCGCCCGCTTCGCCCGGGCCCGCGCGTCCGAGGAGTGGCGCCGCGTCGAGCCGACGCTGTCCCGGTCGGTTGGCCTGGGCGCGGTGGACTACACGACGCTGGTCGAGTACTGCACGGTGGTCGCGCGGCTGGAGTGGTGCGAGCGGCAGCTGTCCATCGAGGGCCTGGTCGTGATGGGTCAGCGCGGCACGTGCCGGAATCCGCTGACGACTGTGGCCGCGGCGTACCGCACCCAGCTGAAGACCTACATCCGCGAGCTCGGCCTGTCGCCGCTGGCTCGGACCGGCGTGCCGAGCAAGCCTGAAGACGACGACGACAGCGACCCTTTCGACTAAGTCCACGCCGAGTGAGGACAGCCCATGTCCTCGCTGCAGACTGACCTGCTGCCGGTCCCGTACGACTGCCTGGTCGAGCTCGGCCTGACGGACGAGCAGATCCGGGAGGCGCTCGACTCGAGGCCTCTGGTGCTGGCCTGCCAGGCTCCGGACCATCCGGGCGCCTGGTACGACGTCGACCGGGCGAAGAAGGCTCTGCGGGCGCTGGGCCAGTTCCGGCACACGAAGGGCCGTTGGGCCGGCGTGCCGATCCGGCTCGGCCAGGGACTGGATCCGTGGCAGGTCGTGTGGGTGCTCGCGCCGATCTTCGGGTGGGTCTACCACGACCCTGAGATCGACCGCGTGGTGCGGGTGATCCGGACAGCTTGGATCGAGGTCCCCCGCAAGGCCGGGAAATCGACTCTGTCGTCGGCGATCTCGAACATCCTGCTGCTGGCGGATGGCGAGATGGGCGCCGAGGTCTACAACGCGGCCGGCTCGACGCTGCAGGCCGGCCGGGTGTTCGAGGACGCCAAGCGGATGCTCCTCACCTCGCCGGCTGCCCGGAAGCGGATCAACCCGCTGAAGGAGGTCGTCGAGGTCCCGCGGACCGGCGGCGTGCTGCGCTGCCTGTCTCGGGTGGCGGAGACGGCGC
>JBDHZS010000322.1:0-2560 GCA_039812025.1 Nocardioides sp.
GGCCGGTGCGCTGGAGCCGGGGCGGATGACATCACTTCGTTACTATACCTACCGGTTGGCTAACTAACCAAAGCGGCGGCACGGCTCTTCGAGAGGGGCCGCATCACACGCTCATCGGCAGATCCGGTAAACGGCGCCGTCCTCCTAGAGGGCCTCCCCCGGCTCAGTCTCGGCAGCGTTCATCGTCACGACCAATGTCGAGTGACGCAGTGTTGAAAAGATCATCAAGCCTGTTTGGAAAAGTTCGCTGCATCTCGACAAGAAGGCCGCGCAAGGGTCGGCCGGGAACCTTTTCATTTTTCGGGGGGACGGGGGCGTCCCCCCACTCTGACCTGCGCAAACGCAACGGCCGTATCCCCGTCGAGCAGGCGTCCCCCCTCGAAATCAGGGGTTTGGGGGGACGGATGCGGGGACGCCCGCTCGCGACCTTTCTGCCGTGCACAGCCACGGACGAAAGGAGCGAGTGCGATGAGTGTGGGCGACCAGCTCGGCCTCGACGACAACAGCGAACTGCTCGACCAGGCCCGGCAGAAGTGGCCGGCCTGGGTGGCCGCCGATCCGCGCCTCGGTGTGGTCGACAACTTCGATGACCTCCGCTCCTGGCTACCGACGGTGGACCACGAAACCTCCGACCAGGTCCTCCTCGCGCTGGCCATGCTGGCGGCCCCCGACGGCGGCGACGACGTCGCCGCTGCGGCCGCTCTGGCCAAGTGCCTGCTGCCCGGCGCCTGCCGGCTCGCGGGCTGGATGAGCACCCTCCCGCCACGCGAGGTCTTCCGCGACAGCCAGCCGGTCTTGGCCGGCACCTGGTCAGCGGTCGAGCGGGTCGACGAGCTGGTGGCCTCGCAGCTGTGGATCGAGGTCCGCACGTTCAAGTGGCGCCGGACCCGCAAGGTCGCGGCCAACATCTTGATCAACACCCGCGTCGGTGTCCTCCGCGAGGTCGGCGACTTCTTCCACGTCTCCCGCGCCGACCGCACCTGGGCCAACACCACCCTCGTCGAGTCCTTCTCGGCCGGCGACCTGACGAGCGACGGCGGTGCCGGCTACTCGGCCGAGATGCCGACCGAGCGGGTCGCCGGCGCGCTGTTCCACCGCCCCGAGATCCTCGCCGACGCCGGACCCGAGCAGGAGGAGCCGTCGGCCACCGAGGAGCTCCTGGAGCTGCTCGCGTGGGCCTGCGACCACAAGGTCATCAGCTCCGCGGACCGGTACCTGCTGCTGTGCCTGGTCGAGGAGGCCGACCGAGTCGAGACCCGCAGGCTGGCGCGCGGGTACGGCGGGCTGCTCAGCAACGAGGTGTCCAGCCGGGTCGCGCCCCGCATCGGGGTCTCTGAGGCAACTGTTCGTCGCCACGGCTCTCGCTCCATGCGCGCCCTCGCCGCGGCCGCCCCGAGGAAGTTCGGCCATGACGAATAGGCCCGGAAGCGATCGCTCGCGCCACCCCGCGACACATAGGCGACTGGAGGTGGTGAAGCCCATGACAAACACCCACGACGGCGAGGCCCGTACGCCGGAGCAGATCGCCGAGCTGTTCGCGATCGCCGGCCGCGAGATCGAGGCGATCGAGCAGTTGACCGGCTGCGTCGCCCAGCTGCACGAAGTCCAGGCCGCGAAGGCGCAGCTGGCGACCCTGACCCCGGCCGAGGTCCGCGCCGCGCTCGAGTTCCGCCGCGGCACCCTCGGGGAGGCCCAGTGAGCACCCAGACCCCGAGCCGCCCGGTCGGTGTCGACGAGCTCAAGCGCGCCTGGCAGGCACTGAACGCGGGCGAGTTCCGCACCGGCCCCGGCGCCGGCAAATGCCCCCGCGGCCGCGGCACCGCCGCGGAGGACAACTGGTCACCGGCTGCCGGCGAGCACACCATCGCCGTGATCGGGTCCGCGGGCTCGGTCGGCGCGAGCACCGTCGCCCTGGCCACCGGCCTCGCCGCAGCCGCCCCGGTCCGGGTCATCGAGTGCTGCTCGGTCACCGCCTCCGGACTCGCCGCGGCGAGCACCGCCGAGCTCGGCCTTCACCCGACCGACTGGCGTCAGGGCAAGCGCGACCACGTCCTGCTCGAGCGCGCCAGCGAGGTCCTCGCCGGCGTCGACGAGGTCCCGCTGCCCACCGAGGCGCAGAACGAGACTCAGCTGACCATCCTCGACATCGGCTGGGAGGCCGGCCAGCTGCTGGCCACCGACTGCTGGCTGGCCGAAGCCGTCCGCGCCGCCGACCAGATCGTCCTGGTCACCACCGCCACCGTCCCCGGGATGCGTCGCGCCGGAGTCGCCATGGACCTGCTGGCCGGCTACCGGCAGCCCGAGCAGATCGCCCTCGCCGTCCGCGGGCCCCGCCGCAAGAAGTGGCCGCGCGGCCTCGAGCACGCCGGCGGCCCCGCCGTACGTCGCGCCCTGGACGCGGACCGGTGCGTGGAGATCCCCGAGGACCGCGAGCTCGCTGTCAACGGCCTGGACTCCCGACCCGTCCCGGCCCCCCTGATCTCGGCAGCACGTCAGCTGCTCGAGCCCGCACACCTGCCCACTGACACCAGCGAAAGCGCCTGACCCGCCCGGGGTCAGC
>JBDHZS010000323.1:0-2545 GCA_039812025.1 Nocardioides sp.
TGACGACCCGGTTCTCGGCCTTGCCGTATTTGTTGGCGCCAAGGCTGACGGTGACGGACATGTACTTCAACTCCCTCGATAGGTGGAATAGGCGAAAGGCGAAAGCAGCAGGGGCACGTGGTAATGCGCGGCGCTGGAATCGATGGCGACGGTGATGGTGACGCTCGGATAGAAGGTCGGCAGGCCGAGCGCCGCGAAGTAGTCGCCGGTGCCGAAGCTCACGTGGTAGGTGCCACTGGGCAGGCTGTCGGGGCCGAAGGAGGGCACCCGGCCGTCGGCGTCGGTGACCCCCTCGGCCACCAGGACGTGCTCGGCGTCGGTCATCCGGACGGTCACGCCGGCGGCCGGGACGCCCCGGGCGCCGTCCAGAACATGGGTGGTGACGAAGCTCATGCCGCCACCGCCTGTTCCAGCCGCAGCAGCGCGATCTCGCGCAGCTCGCCGGCCACGACCGCGCTCTCGGTGGCGTCGTCGTTGGCCAGCCGGGCGGTCAGCGCGGTCAGGATCTGCTCCGGCGATCGACCGGCCGCGCGAATCAGGAAGACCCTGCCAAAACGCTCTTCATAAGCGGTGTTGCCCTCGGCGATGGCCTGCCGGACGTCGCCGCCCGCGGTGCTCATGGCGGCCTGCTCGGTGGCCGAGTGAGCGGCGTTGGCGGCTCCGATCGTGCTGGCCTTCGGCCGCTCGCCGATCCGCGGATGACGGGCCAGGGCGGCGTCCACCTCGTCCGGCGTCCAGCCCTCGGCGGCGGCGGAGGCACTGGTCAGCAGCGCCGCGCGGGAGTCGTACGGCCGGCGCGCCAGCACCGCCGTCACCCAGCTCTCGACCTCGGCGCAGGCGGTCAGCAGGCTCGCCGCCGTCCCCGGGTCCAGCCGGTTGAACTCCTCGATCGTCATCGGCGCTCCTCGTCGCAGTTGGTCTGACCACTTGAACGAGAAAGACGCTAGTGGGGCAATGAGAAAGACCTGTATCGCTGACGTGACAGTTGCGTAACGCGGCTTCCGGACGTCCGGAATGCGACTAGTGCGAAGGGGAGAGCGTTTTCCAGAATGTTCGTGGAAAACGAGCGGACGCCGGAGCCGGCGCCGGGATCAGTGCGCGGAGGAGCCGCGCATCTGGTCGATGACCGCGCGGATCTCCCGTAGGTGCTCGCCCATCGCCTCGGCCACCGCGTCGGCGTCGCCCGCCTCCAGGGCGGTCAGCACCCGGACGTGCCCGGCGTGCGAGATCCGCCGTCCGTCGCCACCCAGGTGGGAGTACACCCGCGCCTCCACCGTCCAGGTGGCGGCCAGTTCGCCCAGCGAGGCGAGCAACGGGTTGCGGGAGGCCCGGGCCACCGCGGTGTGGAAGGAGACGTCCAGCCGCAGCGACTCGTCGGGGTCGACGTCGCCGGCCGAGGCCTCCAGCAGGGCGCGGAGCTCGGCGAGTTCGTCCGCCGTGATCCGCCGGGCGGCCAGCCGGGCCAGCTGCGGCTCGATCAGCTCGCGGAACTCGGCCGAGTGCTCGAAGTCGTCGCTGGCCCGCTCCAGCCGGGCCGCCAGCGACGCGCTCAGCGGCACCTCACGGGTGACTCGGGTGCCGCTGCCGTGACGCCGGACGACCAGTCCGGACGCCTCCAGCCGGCTGAGCGCCTCGCGCAGCGCGGCCCTGGAGACCGCGAGCTCGGCCGCCAGCGCCCGTTCCGCGGGCAGCCGGTCCCCGGGCGCGTAGACGCCGGTGACGATCTGCCGCTCGATGTGCCGGACGATCTCCTCGGCAACCGTCGCCCGGGACCGGGGCAGTCCGCTCGCGCTACCGTCGTCCGATGCCATCTGCGGGTCCGTCCGCCTTCCGGTGACCGATGGGGGCGACGGCGGGTCGCCGTCGCCCCCATCTTGTCATCTCGGGGCCGTCAGGCGGACTGGAGTGCGGGCTCCGGGACGCTCTCGACCTCGGCGTCCGACGGGGAGGCGAACGTCGCGCGCATCTGGTCGTAGTCGAGCTTGTCCTCCCAGCGCGACACGATGAAGGTCGCCACGCAGTTGCCGAGCAGGTTGACCGAGACCCGCATGGAGTCCATCAGCCGGTCGGCACCGAGCAGCAGGGCCACCCCGGCGACCGGGAAGATGCCGAGCGCGGTGGCGGTCGCCGACAGGGCCAGGAACGACGAGCCCGGCACCCCTGCCATCCCCTTCGAGGTGAGCAGCAGGACGCCCAGCGCGGCCAGCTGCTCCCGCGGGATTACGACGAGCAGCGCCGGAGGTAACCGACGAGTTACGGTCTGACCACTTTGGTCAGGCCACTCGAGGGAGCGACCCGACGGGGGCCTATCCGGTGTTGCGCAGGCCGGCCGCGACGCCGTTGACGGCCAGCAGCAGGGCCCGTTCCAGCTGCGGATCCCGGTCGCCGGCCCGCAGCCGGGCCAGCATCGCGACCTGCAGGTAACTGACCGGGTCGAGATAGGCGTCCCGGACGCTCAGCGTGCGCTTCAGGATCGGCTGGCTGTCCAGCAGCTCGTCCTCGCCGGTGATCGCCAGCACCGCGGCGACCGTCCGGTCGTACTCCT
>JBDHZS010000324.1:0-2543 GCA_039812025.1 Nocardioides sp.
CCGGCGGGCGCCCAACGGCCGTTCCGCCGTGCCCGCGCGGGCCGAGACCGGCCGGTCCCCGCTGGAGTTGGCCGGTTTCCGACGCTAGAGGCCCGAAATCGGCCCCTTCTGGCCCGAAACCTCCCAACTACGCGGTCACCGACCCCGCACTCACGGCCCTCGACCTGTGCGATGAGCTGGGCGGCGATGGGATCGACCAGGCGCTCAGGATGCGGGCGACCACGCTCGACCGCCTCCGGCGGGCTCTCGAGCTGACCCCGGCCAGGCTCGGCAATCCGGAGCGTCGACGGCTCCTCATCGACTCGCGGGACGAGCCGTGGTCTGCGGCCGAGCGACTGCTCCACCGGATCCTCCGCGACGGCCGACTCACGGGCTGGGTCGCCAACCACCCGATCCCGACCGGGCCGGTGGGCTGCTACTTCGCGGACGTGGCGTTCCCGGCGCAGAAGGTCATCATCGAGGTGGAGGGCCACCGGTTCCACAGCTCTCCCGAGCAGCTCCACCGGGACCGGACGCGCCAGAACGAGCTCACGGCGCTCGGCTGGCGGGTCATCCGCGTGGACTGGCCGATGTTGGTGGACGACCCCGAGGGCGTGCTCCGCCTGGTCAGGGGCGTCGTCGATCGCCGGCGGCGTGCGAGCTGAGCTCCGGGTCCGCGACTCACAGGGAACTCACAAGGAAGGCACAACACCGTCCCAGCCCCGTGCGGATGAATGGAACCCATCGCAGGAAGCCCGCACACGCGGGGCCACCACAGGCAAGGAGACCGCATGATCGCCGACTGGGCCGTGTCGCTCATGGAGCTGATCGGAGCGCCGGGAGCGGGGATCGCGATGGTGATCGCTCCGCTGCCGATCGAGGTGGTGCTCGCGATGGCCGGGCTGGCGGCCAGCGAGGGCACGTTCACGCTGGCGGAGGCGATCGGGTGGACGACCCTCGGGTCCGTGGTGTCGGCCTACCTCTTCTACGGCCTCGGTGCGTGGCTCGGGATCGATCGGCTGCGCCGTACGGTCGATCGGGTGCCACTCATGCGCGGGGCTGATGTGGACCGCGCGGTCGCGTGGTTCGGCCGTCACGGCGAGGCCGCGGTGTTCCTGGGTCGGATGCTCCCGGTGGTCCGCACCTTCGTCCCCGTGCCTGCGGGCGTCGCCGGCATGAGCCGGTGGCGGTTCGGCCTGCTCACCGCGGCCGGCAGCCTGCTCTGGAACACCACCATCATCTCCGCCGGCTACCTGCTCGGCGAGTCCTGGCAGCTCATCGAGACCTACGCGGGGCTCGTCCAGTACTGCATCTACGCCGCGGTCGTGGTGGGCGCGGCCGGCTTCCTCGTGGTGCGCTGGCGTCAGCCGAACCCGGCGCAGGCACGCAGGGCCGCGAGCTCGGTCTCGAACTCGGCCACCGCGGGCCCGGCCATCGGCGCGGGCAGGCCGTCGGCGCCGATGCGGGCGGGCTCCCACTCCGCGCGGGTGACCTTCGCCCGCCCGGCCCGCTCGCGCGGCGGGCGGACGGTGAGCGTCAGCACCCCGGTGACATCGGAGGCCTGGGTGTACCAGGCGTAGTTGCCGAGACCGTAGGCGACGTACCCGTCGCCGAGCCGGCCGTCGCCCTGCAGCCGGTGCGCGTGGCTGCCGACCACGATGTCCGCGCCGCGCTCGATCAGGTCCTCGGCCAGCTCGCGCTGGGATTCGCTGGGGCAGCCCTCGCCCTGGATACCCCAGTGCAGGTAGACGACCACGACATCGGCCTTGCGGTCGGCCCCGGTCACCGCGCGCCGCAGCCTGGTCGGGTCGGTCGCGTCGGCAGTGCCCGCGGTCGTCCCGGTCGCGGCCCAGTGCGTCGTGGGGTCGGCCGTTGGGTCCTCTCCCGCGACGGTGGCGCCGATGGTCGCGACCATGACCTCGCCGAGGTCGGAGTAGGCCGGTCGGAACGCGCCTCTTGCGTCCCTGCCGACCCCGACGACCGACAGTGGTGGGTGCCCCTCCGCCGCGTCGCCGATCGCGCCGAACATGCCCGGCAGCGGGTCGCGCCCGAAGTCGAGCGCATGGTTGTTCGCCATGGTCGCCACGTCGATGCCCGCCTTGGCCAACGCGGTGAACGCGCTCGGCGGAGCCTGGAACGTGTAGCGCTTGCCCGGCTCCGGGGCGCCGCCCTCCCCGACCGAGGTCTCCAGGTTGACGATGGCGAGATCCGCGGCCGCAAGTGTCTTCGTGGCCGGCGCGAGCGCGGTCGCGGGCGTTTCGAGTCGCTCCCTCAGCACGCCCTCGAAGTGGATGTCCCCCGCCACCGCGATCGTGATGGGCTTCGGGGCGGGCCTGGTGGCCGGGGCCGGAGTCGGCGTCGGGTCTGACGTCGGATCCGCGGTAGACGAGGTCGCCGGGGCGGGCGTGGCACGAGTCTGGGGTTCCGCGGGCGAGCACGCGGTCGCGGCGAGTACGACGAGGCTCGCGCACCCCAACCCGCGGTAGAAGCGCATGCACGAGTCTAGGCAGGCCGACACATCCGGCGCCGTCGGATGGCGCAGAATGCTCGAAGGCGCCGCGGGC